>JALHON010000258.1 GCA_022842985.1 Acidobacteriota bacterium
GAGCGCGGCGAGACGCGCGGCCGGCCCGAGCGCGGCCTGCACGTCTTCGAGATACAGGATCGTGCAGGCGGGCGCGAGCGCCGTGACGAGCGGCTCGAGCCTGGCCTTCTCGACGAAGCGTCGCGAGGTCACGACGAGCCGGACCTCGGCCGCTGTGCAGGCCGCCGTGACCGCCGCCGCGCCGCTCGAGAAGTTGAGCATGGCCGGCACGCGGCGTTCGGCGTGCAGCGCGAAGAACGTGACGACAGCGGCTTTCGATGTGGGCAGCAGCACGCCGACGCGTTCCCCGGCGCGCGTGCGGGCGGCAAACACCCGCCCGAGCGCGTAGGCGCCCGCCACCAGCCGGCCGTAGCTGAGCGGCGCCTGCGTGATGTCGTCGGCAATGATGTGCCCGCGTCCGTGCTGGCGCGTGGCTTCGAGCAGGGTGTCGAAGAGCGTCGTGTCGATGGGGGCCGTGGTGAACGACGCGTGGATCATCTCGTCGGCGAGCAGGCGGCGCAGGGCCAGGCGGCGGGCGCGTCCGGTGACGCCGGCCGGACTCGTGAGCTGGCGGCCCGGCAGGATGCGCAGCCGGATGCGCGGGAACCAGCGCCGCGGCATCTTGCCCATCAGGCGCGAGAACGGCGTGTACTCGACGCCGTCGATGCGCACCGGCAGGAGCGCGGCCTTCGTGCGTTCGGCGATGAGCGCCGGGCCTTCGTAGACCTTCATCAGCGACCCGGTGGTCGTGAGGCGGCCCTCCGGAAAGATGATGCAGGCGGCACCACCGTCCACCGCCTTGATCATCGTGCGGATCGAAAGCGGGTTGGTGGGATCCACCGGCAACGCGTCGACGAGCGCGAGGAAGGGCCGCGCCACCACTGTTTCGCGATCTGGGTGTCTACCGCGAAGACCGGACGTCCGGGCAGGAACGCCCCGAGCAGCAGGCCGTCGAGGAACGAGGCGTGGTTGGCGGCGATGACGGCGCGCGGCATCACGGCGTGGGCGTGTTCGAGGCCCTGCACCTCGACGCGGTAGAGCAGGCGCAGCGCCGCGCGCAGCATCACCTTCGTGAGCGGCACCCGCCACGGCCAGGCCGCGGCCCCGAGCGCGGCGAGCACGACGACGGACGTGGCGATGGCGACGATCATGACCGGGGCTCCTCGGACACGGGGGCCGCGGGCGGGACGGCGGTCAGGGCCGCCCAGGCGGCGGTGGCGATGCGTTCGGCATAGGCGGCCTGCGGCCCGGTGAGCCGGCCGTAGGCGAGGAAGGTCATCGGCTGCAGCACGAGACCGAGCACGAGCGCGGTGGCCAGGTCGGCGTCCTGCGCCGGCAGCTCACCGTGGGAGATCGCGGCGTCGATGACGTCGCGGAAGACGGTGACCGGCGTGGGGGTGCCGGGTTCGAGCCGGTTCAGTTGCCCGTGCTGGACGAAGACGAGGAAGTGAAAGAGCGCCGGGTCGTCGTCGTGCGCTTGACCGATCTCCCGGATCATCACGGCCAGCTTGTCGCGGGCGGATGTTTCGCGTCCGGCCGCTGAGCCGAGCCGGGCGGCGAGGGCCACGTAGTGGTGCTGGAAGGTGCGCCAGACGAGGTCGTCCTTGCTGGCGTAGTGGCGGTAGAGCGCGCCCTCGCTCAGGCCCGTGCCCCGCGCGATGTCCTTCACCGTGGTTTCCGCGACACCTTTCGAGGCAAAGAGGCTCACGGCCACTTGCTCGATCCGTCGCACTGTGTTCTTGGTTCGTTCCTGCATGGAAGTGAATGTTCACTCACTTTATGGAACCTCCTGCCCGGACGTCAAGCGGAATTCCGTTTCCGTGAGGTGGGTCGTTGTGACCTGCTTATCTGAGTGTATCGTAATAAGATAATATGCTTCCTTGAAACTAATCACGTGCTATATTCGTCTCAGGTTCAGGAAGAAGGAGACGTGTCATGGCTAAGGGCAAAGTGATCGGCATCGACCTCGGCACCACCAACTCGGTGGTCGCAGTGATGGAGAGCGGTGAGGCAGTGGTCGTGGTCAACCAGGAAGGCGCGCGTACGACGCCCTCGGTCGTGGCCGTCGCCAAGGATGGCGACCGCCTCGTCGGCCAGGTCGCCAAGCGCCAGGCCGTGACCAACCCCGAGAACACCGTGTTCTCGGTGAAGCGCTTCATGGGCCGCAAGTTCAGCGAAGTGGAAAGTGAATCCCGCCGCGTGCCGTACAAGGTGGGCCAGAACGCCAACGGCGACGCGTGGGTCGACGTGCGCGGCAAGCAGTACTCGCCGCCCGAGATCTCGGCGATGATCCTCGCCAAGCTGAAGAAGGCCGCCGAGGATCACCTCGGTGAGACGGTGACCGACGCGGTCATCACCGTGCCCGCCTACTTCAACGACGCCCAGCGTCAGGCCACGAAGGACGCCGGCACGATTGCCGGCCTCAACGTGCTGCGCATCGTCAACGAGCCCACGGCCGCGGCGCTCGCCTACGGCCTCGACAAGAAGAAGGACGAAACGATCGCCGTCTACGACCTCGGCGGCGGCACCTTCGACATCTCGGTGCTCGAAGTGGGCGAGGGCGTGGTCGAGGTGAAGTCCACCAACGGAGACACACACCTTGGCGGCGACGACTTCGACCACAAGATCATCGACTGGCTGACCGACGAGTTCAAGAAGGCCGAAGGCATCGACCTCTCGAAGGATCGCATGGCCCTGCAGCGCCTGAAGGAAGCCGCGGAGAAGGCCAAGATCGAACTCTCGTCGGCGATGGAGACCGAGATCTCGCTGCCCTTCATCAGCGGCGATGCCACCGGTCCCAAGCACCTCAACCTGAAGCTCACGCGCGCCAAGCTCGAGGCCCTCGTCGAGGATCTCGTGCAGCGCACGATGGGCCCGGTGAAGCAGGCGCTGGCCGATGCCGGCGTGAAGCCGTCCGACATCGACGAAGTCGTGCTCGTCGGCGGCTCGACGCGTATGCCGCGGGTGCAGCAGGCCGTGAAGGAATACTTCGGGAAGGAACCCCACAAGGGCGTCAATCCCGATGAAGTCGTGGCCATCGGCGCCGCCCTCCAGGGTGGTGTGCTGGCCGGCGACGTGAAGGATCTGCTGCTGCTCGACGTCACGCCGCTCTCGCTCGGTATCGAGACGCTCGGCGGCGTGATGACGGCGCTCATCTCGCGCAACACGACCATCCCGACGCGGAAGAGCGAAACCTTCTCGACGGCGGCCGACAGCCAGACGAGCGTCGAGGTGCACGTGCTCCAGGGCGAGCGGCAGTTCGCCCGCGACAACCGCACGCTCGGCAAGTTCCAGCTCGTGGGCCTGCCGCCGGCGCCGCGCGGCGTGCCGCAGATCGAAGTGACGTTCGACATCGATGCCAACGGCATCGTGAACGTCTCGGCGAAGGACAAGGCCACCGGCAAGGAACAGAAGATCACCATCAGCGGGTCGAGCGGCCTCTCGAAGGACGAAGTGGACCGCATGGTGAAGGACGCCGAGTCGCACGCCAGTGACGACAAGGCGAAGCGCGAGCTCATCGACCAGCGCAACCAGCTCGACTCGCTCGTCTATTCGGTCGAGAAGACGCTGACCGAGTCGAAGGACAAGCTGCCGGCCGGTGACGTCGAGAAGGTGACGACGGCGCTCGAGGCCGCGAAGAAGGCCACGCAGGGCGACGACGTGGCGGCCATCACGGCCGCGGCCGCCGAACTGCAGAAGGCCTCGCATCAGATGGCCGAGACGCTCTACAAGGCCACGCAGGCCGCGGGCGGCGGTGAGCCGGGCGCGCCCGGAGCCGACGGCGGCGCCAAGCCGGCCGAAGGCGACGTGGTCGACGCGGAGTTCTCGGAGACCAAGTAAGGCGGGGCTCGGGGCCCGGGACCCGGGTCCCGGGACACCCTCGGAGTCCCAGGGAGGTCAGATCATGGCTATCGTGCGATTGGATCCCGTGGGTGAGCTGTCGCGGCTGCAGGCGGCGCTGGCCGGCGAAGGCGCCTGGGTGCCCCCGGTGGACATCTACGAAACCGCCGACAAGGCGCTCGTCATCAAGGCCGAACTGCCCGAGCTGCAGCGCGAGGCGATTGCGGTCACGGTGGAGCCGGGCGCCCTCACGATCAGCGGCGAGCGGCCGTGGCCGGCCGACGTGCCGAAACGCGACGTGCGGCGCGTGGAGCGGCACTACGGGCCGTTCAGCCGGCGCTTCGCGCTGCCGACCACGGTCGATGCCGCGCAGATCGCGGCCGACTACAAGGACGGCGTGCTGACCGTGCGGCTGCCGCTGCGCGAAGCCGCGAAGTCGCGCGTCGTGCCCGTGGCCGTCGCGTCGTGAGCCGGCCATGACGAGCTTCGTGCTGCACTGGGCCGTGCTGGCGCTGGCCCTCTGGCTGACGAGCCAGGTCGTGCCCGGCGTGACGGTGGCGGGCTGGGGCGCGCTCGCCATCGGCTCGGCGGTGCTCGGCGTCGTGAACGCCGTCATCCGGCCGGTCATGACGTTCATGACCCTGCCGCTCACCATCCTCACGCTGGGCCTGTTCTATCTCGTGGTGAACGGCGCGGCGTTCGGGCTCGCGGCCGCGCTCGTGCCCGGGTTCGACGTGGCGTCGTTCGTCGCCGCCGTGCTCGGGGCGCTCGTGACCGGACTGGCCGCGTGGGTGGCCGGAGCGGTCGTGAAGCCGGGCGGCAGCCCGGCCGTGACACGCAGGGGTTGATGCCGGCACGGTCGTTTCTGTAAGCTGGAAGGCTATGTCCGACTCCGAACTCGTCGTGGATGGCCAGGCCGACGCTCCGGTGGTGCGCCACCAGGGCCGCCCCATCGAAAGCCGCTTCCTTTACGTGGACGTCGCCGCGGCCCGGGCCAAGCAGCTGCGCAAGGGCGCGAAGGTGCGGCTCGAGGCCGGTGCGCCCCGGGCCATCAAGCCCGAACGTCTGGCGATGGAAGAAGTGAATCAGCAGCTCGTGGAGTGGGATCTCCCCGAGTTCGCCGTGCTGCTCGAGAAGCGCTAGGCCGCCGACGGAACCGCGGCCGGCGCGCGCTCGTCCCCTTCAGTGGGTGGCCCCCGCCGCCCGTCGGGAGGGCAGGATGGGCGCACTACTCGCACTGGGCGCGGTGGCCATGGCCGGCGCCGTGGTGTTCGGTATTCTCGGGATCGTCTGGTTCGTCCTGAAGCTCGTCTTCCTGCCGATCCGGCTCGCCCTCGGCCTCGTGAAGCTGGTCGTGGGCGTCGTCGCCGGCGCCCTCGGCATGCTGGCGATGCTGGCGCTCGCGCCGGTGCTCCTCGTGGGCATCGGCGGGGCCCTGGTCGTCGGGCTCGTCATCGCGGCCCTGGCCGCGCTCCTCCCGCTCGTCCCCTTCATCCTGCTCGGACTGGTGGTCTGGTCGTTCCTGAAGCGGCCGGCGGTCACCGCCTGACGGCGGCGTGTGTTCAGGCGCCGGCGATGGCCGGCGTCATCAGGTGCCAGTCGCTGGCCGTCTGATACGCGGCGCCGGCGCGCACGAGCGCGGCTTCGTCCCACATCCGCGCCGTGAGCTGGCAGCCGATCGGCAGGCCCTCGGGCGACAGGCCGCAGGGCAGGCTGATGGCCGGCAGCCCCACGAGGTTCGCGCTCACCGTGAAGATGTCGGCGAGATACATCTGCAGCGGATCGGCCACCTTCTCGCCGAGCTTGAAGGCCGGCGTAGGCGTGGTGGGCGTGGCGATGAGATCCACGGTGGCGAGTGCCGCCGCGTAGTCGTCGCGCAGGGTCGCGCGCACCTGCTGCGCCTTCAGATAGTAAGCGTCGTAGTAGCCGGCACTGAGCACGTAGGTGCCGAGCATGATGCGGCGCTTCACTTCGGCCCCGAAGCCTTCGTCGCGCGACCGCTCGTACATGGTGCGCAGGGTGTCCTGCGCCGAGAGCGTGGCGCGATAGCCATAACGCACGCCGTCGTAGCGCGCGAGATTGGAACTCGCCTCGGCGGTCGCGATGAGGTAGTAGACCGGAATCGCGAGCGAGACGTTCGGGAGCGTGATGTCGACGATGGTGGCGCCGAGCGCGCGCCAGGCGTCGAGGGCGGCGGCAAACGCGCGCGCGACCGAGCCGTCCACCCCTTCGATGAACGCGCGCGGCACGCCGATGCGCAGCCCCTGCATGTCGCGTGGCGCGGCGGCGTCGAAGACCGGCGCCGGCGCATCGGCGCTCGTCGCATCATGCGGATCGCGGCCGGCGATGACCTCGAGCACGATCGCCGCATCCTCGGCCGTCGTCGTGAACGGCCCGATCTGGTCGAGCGACGAGGCGTAGGCCAGCAGGCCGTAGCGCGAGACGCGGCCGTAGGTGGGCTTCAGGCCGACGATGCCACAGAAGGCCGCCGGCTGGCGGATCGAGCCGCCCGTGTCGGAGCCGAGCGAGGCCGGCACGGCGCGCGCCGCGACGGTGGCCGCCGAGCCGCCGCTC
>JALHON010000259.1 GCA_022842985.1 Acidobacteriota bacterium
CTGCCGGCCGAGGACCTCGACCGGCTGACCGCCGCGGCTCACGCCATCGGCGGCACCACGGTGCAGACCTTCACGGACGACATGAGCAGCTACGTCTCGGCGGCCGATCTGGTCGTGGCGATGGGCGGCTACAACACGGTTTGCGACATCCTCTCACTGGCCGCGCGCGCCGTCGTGGTGCCGCGCGTGCGCCCCGTCGCCGAGCAGTGGATTCGTGCCGAACGCATGCAGGCGCTCGGCTTCTTCACCGCAGTGCATCCCGACGGCATCACGCCCGACCGGCTCGCGCACGCTATCCGCGAGACGCTGGTCCGCCCGGCCCGCCGCATGCCGCCCGAGGACGTGAATCTCGACGGCCTGCCGGGCCTCATGACCCATCTCGACCGCCTCTACAGGGAAGACCCATCCGCCTACGTGCCGGTCACCGCGCGCCGCGCCAGCGTCTGTTCGGAGGCGCTGTGAAGATCCTCTACGTCTGCGCGGACCTCGGCATTCCGGTGCAGGGCGGCAAAGGCGCCGCGGTGCACGTGCGGGCGATGGCGCATGCCTTCCGCGACGCCGGCCACACGGTGGTCGTGGCGGCCGGACAGACCGTGAAGTCGCTCTGGCAGACGCCGGCTGCGCTCGACGTGCCGGTGCTGCACGTGCCGCCGGGTCCCGAGATCGTGCACGTCTCCTCGCGCCTGCGCGCGTTCTCCGCCGCCATCGGCGCGCCGTCGACCGCGGCCGGTGAAGTGCGGCGGGCGCTCTACAACCAGGAGCTGCTCGTGCAGCTCCGGCAGCGCTTCGAACACGATCCGCCCGACGTCGTCTATGAGCGTGCGTCGCTCTTCGGTATCGCAGGGCTGACCTTCGCCCGCGAGATGGGCGTGCCGCACCTCCTCGAACTGAACGCGCCGCTCGCCGACGAACAGCAGCGGTATCGCCAGGGCGGCGCCCTGCGCGAGCTGGCGGAGACCTCGGAAGCGTGGCTGCTCACCGGCACCGACGCGGTGCTGGCCGTCTCGGCGCCGCTCGCCGACCAGGTCGTGGCGCGCGGCGTCGACCCGGCGCGGGTGCATGTCGTAGCCAACGGCGTCGACACGACGCGCTTTCGTCCAGGCAGCGACGACGGCGTGCGGGCGCGCTACGGTCTCGGCGATCGGCCGGTGCTCGGCTTCGTGGGCGGACTCCGCCCCTGGCACGGCGTGGAGACGCTGCCGCGCGCCCTGGCGGCGCTCACGGCCCGGCATCCCGGCGTACACGCGCTCATCGTCGGCGACGGGCCGCTGCGCGACGAGCTCACGCGCGAGATCGCGCGCCTCGGGCTCGAGCCTCACGTGACACTGACCGGCGCGGTGCCGCACGAGGAGGTGCCGGCCTTCATCCGGGCCTGCGACATCGCGCTCGCGCCCTATCCGGCCGCCTCGCACACGTTCTACTTCTCGCCCCTCAAGGTCTACGAGTACATGGCGTGTGGCGTCCCGGTCGTGGGCGCCCGCCTCGGGCAGCTCGCCGACGTGGTCGACGACGGCGTGACCGGCCGCCTCTACCCCGCCGGTGACACCGACGCACTGGTCGAGGCCTGCCACGACCTGCTGGCCCGGCCGGCCGAGGCGCGCCGCATGGGCGCCCGCGCCGCCGAGGTCATCGCTGCCGGACACACCTGGGGGCACAACGCCCGGCGCGTCGCCGCGCTCGCGGCCACGGTCGGCACCCGTGAGGCGGTGTGCGCATGAGCGTCACGGACGTCGCCTACGTCGTGAACATGTTTCCGAAGCTGTCGGAGACGTTCATCGCCAACGAGATCGCGGAACTCGTGCGGCGCGGTGTCACCTGCCGCGTGCTGTCGCTCAAGACGCCCACCGAGACGCTGCGCCATCCGGTCGTGAAGACCCTCCCGCTCGACGAGATGGTCTTCTTCGACGAAGCGGCGTTCCGGCGCTCGCTGGCCGATGCGCCGCCTGACGTCGTGCACGCCCACTTCGCCACCGAGCCCACGCGCGTCGCCCGGGCGATTGCGCGTGATCTCGACCTGCCGTACACCTTCACCGCGCACGGCTACGACGTCTACCGGCGCCCGCCGGCCGATCTGGCGGCGCGCGTGCGCGAGGCCGCGGCCGTGGTCACCGTCTCGGACGCGAACGCCGAGCACCTCGCCCGGGTGTGCGGCGCCGATCGCGACCGACTGCTCGTGCTGCCCTGCGGCGTCGACCTCGACCGTTTCGTGCCGGCGCCGGCGCGTGTCGAGCCGGCCACGATCGTGTGTGTGGCGCGCCTGCGGCCCGTCAAGAACCTCGGCGTGCTGCTGCACGCCTGCCGATTGCTGAAGGACCGCGGCCTTGACGCGCGCACCGTCGTCATCGGTGACGGGCCGAGCCTCGCGGAGCTCGAGGCGCTGCGGGCCACGCTCGACCTCGAGCAGAACGTGTCGTTCGAAGGCGCGCAGGACCAGGCCACCGTCCGCGACTGGTGGCAGCGCGCCACGGCTGGCGTGCTCACGAGCGAGAGCGAAGGGATGCCCGTGAGTCTGATGGAAGCGGCCGCGTGCGGCGTGCCGGCCGTGGCGCCCGCGGTCGGCGGCATTCCCGAGCTCATCGCCCACGGAGAGACCGGCTTCGTCACGGCCCCTAACGCGCCGGAGGCGATTGCCGACGGCCTCGCCCGCATTCTCAGCGAGCCCGACCTTCGCGCCCGGATGAGCGTGGCGGCACGCCGGCGTGCCGAAGCCCGCTTCTCGGCCGCGCGACAGGTCGAAACGCTGTTGTCGCTCTGGGCACCGCTCGCCCGCCGGGTGATCGCATGACCGGCGCCGGAGCCCCGCTGGCCGCGGCCGACGCCGCGCTGCCGCACCTGGCCGACGCCCTCACTCCCGACGCTGCCACGGCGGCCATCGCGAGTGCCAAACACTTCGCCGGTACGCGCGTGCGCGTGGCGCGAGCGGCCCTGCTGCGGCACAAGCCCGGACGCCGCGCCGTCATCGACTACACGCTCGACTTCACGTGGCCGGACGGGCGCCGGGACGAGATCGCCGCCATCGGCAAGATGCGCGCATCGCGGCCGCCGCGCACCGCCTTCCGGCTGCTGCGCGATCTGTGGCGGCACGGCTTCACCCGCGACAGTGCCGATGGCATCAGCGTGCCGGAGCCGCTCGGCACGGTGCCCGCGCTCGGTCTCTGGCTGCAGCGTCGCGTGCCCGGCACGCTTGCCACCACGCTGCTCACGACCACCGCCGCCGCGCCCCTCGCCCGCCGCATCGCCGAGGCCGCGCACAAGCTGCATCACGCCGGCCTCGTGCCCGAGAAGACCCACGGCCCCGAAGAGGAACTCGCCATCCTCGAGCGCGTGCTGGCGGAGGTGCGCGCCGCGCAGCCCGCGCGTCGCACGGCGCTCGACCACCTGCTTGCCTGCTGCCGGCAGCTCGTCGCCACGCTCGATGGTCCGGTCACTGGCATCCATCGCGACTTCTACGCCGACCAGATCGTCGTCGATGGCACGAGGCTCCACCTGCTCGACTTCGACCTCTACTGCGCCGGACACGCGGCCCTGGACGTGGGCAACTTCGCCGGACACCTGATGGAACAGCGGCTGCGCGAACCCGAACACGCCCCGGCGCTCGCCGGCGCCCAGGAGGCGCTCGACGCGCACTATGTGCGGCTGGCCGGTGCGGCCTCGCGGCATCCGCTGCGCGTCTACACCGCGCTCACGCTCGCCAGGCACGTGTATCTCAGCACCGTGATTCCCGGTCGCGCCGCCACCACGGGCGCCGTCCTCGACCAGACCCTGACCTGCATGGAGGCCCTGCTCGATGGCCGCGCGTGATCCCCAGCCCACGTCCACCGCGGCCGTGCGCACCCTCATCCGTCAGCACCTCGGCGCGTCGAAGGGCGCCCTCGGCATGGCGCTCGTCTGCACCGCCGGCATGGCCGCGGCCGACCTGCTGCGTCCCTGGCCGCTCAAATTCGTGCTCGACTACGTGCTGCTCGACCGCACCGCGCCGGCCTGGCTCACGCCGCTTCACGCGCTGCTCGCCGTGGGCAAAGGCCCGGCGCTGGCCGTGTGCGCTGCCGGCATCTTCGTGATTGCCGCCGTGACGGGCACCTTCGCCTACTACCAGGTGCACTTCACGACGGCCGTGGGCAACCGGCTCGTGCATGCGCTGCGCCGCGAGCTCTTCGCGCACCTGCAGCGGCTGTCGCTCTCGTTCCACGCGCGCACGTCGTCCGGCGAGCTGCTCACGACGGTGGCGAGCGACACGGCCGCCCTGCGCGACACGTTCACCGACGCGCTGCTCACCGCCGGCCTGCATCTGGCCACCGTCGTCGGCGTCACGGTCGTGATGTTCCTGCTCAACTGGCGTCTCGCACTCGTCGTCATGGCGACGATGCCCTTCCTCGCCTGGAACCTCGTCGGCCTCTACCGCCGCACGCGCGAACGCGCCGACCAGCAGCGCCGCAAACAGGAGCGCATGGCGACGCGCCTGCACGAAGTGTTCTCGTCGGTGAGCGTGGTGCAGGCCTTCGGCCGCGAGGGGCACGAACACGCGAAGTTCCAGATCGAGAACGAGGCCGAGATCTCGGATGCCGTGCATGCGGCGCGCCTCGATGCGCTCTCGGCGCGAGCCGTGGAACTGGTGGGCGCCGCGGCCACCGCCATCGTCGTCGGTGTCGGCGCCATGGAGGTGATGGCCGGCCGCCTGAGCGTCGGCGCCATCCTGGTCTTCACGTCGTACCTGCACGGCCTGTATCGCCCGATGCGCAACCTCGCCAAGCTCTCCGCGAAGTTCGCCAAGGCGCAGGTGAGCGCACGGCGGATCTCGCGCGTGCTCGAGACGCTGCCCGACGTGGACGACGCGCCGGACGCGATCCACGTGGATCGCCTGCGCGGCGCCATCACGTTCGACCGGGTGACCTTCGAATACGAGCCGGGCCGGGCCGCGCTGCGCGAGGCCAGCTTCAGCGTGGCACCGGGCCAGCGCGTGGCGATTGTCGGGCCCTCGGGCGCCGGCAAGTCCACCATCGTCAGCCTGCTCCTGCGGCTCTACCGGCCGACGAGCGGCCGTATCCTCATCGACGGCCGCGACATCGCCGCCTACCGGCGCGACTCGCTGCGCCAGTCGATGGCGGTCGTGCTGCAGCAGTCGCTGCTCTTCGGCGCCAGCATCCGCGACAACATCGCCTACGGCAAGCTGGATGCCACCGACGCCGAGATCGAAGCCGCGGCCACCGCCGCCAACGCCCACGACTTCATCCTCGGCCTGCCGAAGGGCTACGACACGGTCGTTGGCGCGCGCGGCACGTCGCTCTCGGGCGGTCAGCGGCAGCGCCTGGCGATTGCCCGCGCGATGATCCGGCCCGCCTCGGTGCTGCTGCTCGACGAGCCGATGACCGGCCTCGACGGCCACGCCGAGGCGCAGGTACACGAGGCGGTCACACGTCTCACGACCGGCCGCACCTCGGTGCTCGTGACGCACGATCTCGACGCCGTGGCCGAAGCCGACCTCGTGCTCGTCGTCGAGGCCGGGCGGATCGTCGACCAGGGCACCCACACGGAGCTCCTCATGCGCTCGACGCTCTACCGCTCGCTGCACACGCCGGACGCCGCTACTCCGGCGCTCGCCACCGCATGACCGCGCCGCCGTCTCCCTCCGATCCGGCCGTCATCGACGCGCGGTCGGGGACCCGCGTCGACGCCGCCATCGACCCCGCCGTCATGGGCGACGTCTTCCGGCGCCTGCTGCAGACGCCGGAGCGCGACATCGTCGGCTGCCGCATCGCGCGCTACCGGCATCGCCCCGGCGAACGCTGTCTCGTGCAGTACGCCATCAGCGTGCGTGACCGCTCCGGCGTCGTGACCGACGAACACGTGACCGGCCAGTGGCACCACGCGCCGGACCGCACGTCCGCGCTCTATCGCAAGCTGGCGCGACGCGTGGCCACGACCGAGGCGGGCGCCGCATGGACGTCACCGTTCGCGCCGGTGTTCTTCGACCCGGCAAGCGGGATGCTCGCGACGACCTATCCGTGGGACCGGCGGCTGCCGGCGCTGCCGCGCATTGCGACCGGCCGCGCGCCGGAACTGCTGGCGCCGATGCTCGCGTGGATGGACGCCGGCTCGGCCGCCCTCGAAGGCGTGCGCGTCGAACGTGTGCGCTACCGCGAGCAGCTGAACGCGGTGTGCCGCTACGACGTGCGCGTGCGGCGTGACGGCGGCCGTACCGAAGCGGCGCGTTTCTACGTGAAGGCCTACACCGACGATGGCGGCGCCCGCGCGGCGGCCCTGCTGGCGATGCTCGATGCCGCCACCCCGCCCTGCACCGGCGCCGCGCGCGTGCGGCGCGCCGTCGCCTACGTGGACGAGCTGCGCGCGCTCGTCCTGGCCGAGGCGG
>JALHON010000260.1 GCA_022842985.1 Acidobacteriota bacterium
CGTGGCCGCGGACGCGCTTGTGGCGCGGCGAGCGCCGCCGCGCCGAGCGCGAGCATCAGCACCCACGCAGTGGCGCCGGTGCGGGTCACGGCGGGGTCAGTAGGCCGCGAGCGTGCGGATCGCGGCCAGAACGTCCGAGGTCTGCGGCAGGATCTCTTCCTCGAGATCCGGGTAGTAGGCCACCGGGCAGTCCATCGCGGCCACGCGCTTCACGGGCGCGTCGAGATGGTCGAAGAGTTCGTCGCTGATCCGCGCGGCGATCTCGGCGCCGAAGCCGCACGTGAGCTGGTCTTCGTGGGCGACGACGACGCGGTTGGTCTTCTTCACCAGCGCCGCGATGCCGTCCCAGTCGTACGGCATGATCGTGCGCAGGTCGAAGACGGCCGTGCTGATGCCGTCCTTCTCTGCCTGCTGGGCCGCCAGGATCGAACGCTGCACGAGCGCGCCCCAGGTGATGACGACCACGTCGGAGCCGTCGCGCTTGAGCGCGCCCTTGCCGAACGGCACCATGTAGTTGGCGCCGGGATACGCGCCCTTGTTGTAGGTCTGCCGGTAGAGGTGCTTGTGCTCCAGGTACAGCACCGGATCGTCGCAGCGGATGGCCGTGCGGAGCAGCCCGGCCGCGTCCACGGCGTTCGAGGGGAAGGCGATGCGGATGCCGGGGCAGTGCGCGAAGATGCTGACGCCGGACTGGCTGTGGTACGGCGCGCCGCCGCGCAGATAGCCGCCGATCGGCACCCGGATGACCATCGGGTTCGACCAGTTGTTGCCCGAGCGGTAGCGCATCATGGACATCTCGTCCTTGATCTGCATCATCGCCGGCCAGATGTAGTCGAAGAACTGGATCTCGACGACCGGCTTGATGCCGCGCTGCGCCATGCCG
Source organism: Acidobacteriota bacterium (assembly GCA_022842985.1). GTDB lineage: Bacteria > Acidobacteriota > Vicinamibacteria > Vicinamibacterales > UBA2999 > CADEFD01. Next base: position 884 of record JALHON010000260.1, read on the forward strand.
ACGGCGCGGCCGACGATGTTGGCTTCGGCGAGCGGCGAGTTGAAGACGCGGTCGGAGCCGTAGGTGCGCTGCAGGCCGTGCGTGACCTTGAACACGCCGCCCTTGCCCTGCACCTTGGCGAGCGCCGCCGCATGGCTGGCGTCGGCCACGTCTTCGCCGAAGACGACGATGCGCGGGTTGGCCGCCATCTCGTCCTTCAGCGTGCGGTTGATTGCGGCCACCATCGTGTCGGGGCGGCCTTCCGGGTCTTCCGGCGTCTCGAAGGCCGACGACGTGGGATCGACGTCGGGTGAATACACCCAGAGGCCGGCCATGTCGGGCGTGGGCTTCGGCGAGGCGATGGCGTCGTCGGTGGCGCGGGCGATCTCCCGGTCGACGTCGGCGGCAATCGCGGCGATCTCGGCCTCGGTGGCCAGGCCGTTTGCGAGCAGGTAGGCCCGCATCTTCGTGATCGGATCGCGGGCCGCTTCGGCTTCGCGCTCCTCCGGCGTCTTGTAGAGGCGCTCGTCGTCGGAGAGCGAGTGCGAGTAGGGGCGCGTCACCGTGGCGTGCACGAGGGCCGGCTTGCGTTCACGGCGCACCCACTGCACGGCCTCCTCCATCGTGCGGTGGCTCTCGACGTAGTCGGTGCCGTCGCAGCGCAGCACCTTCAGGTTCGGGAAGCTCTCGACGAGGCGCGACACGTCGCCGCCGGGGGTCTGTGCCGACACCGGCACCGAGATCGCGTAGCCGTTGTCTTCCACGAGGTAGAGCACCGGCACCGGCTTCGTGCAGGCCGAGTTCAGCGATTCCCAGAACTCGCCTTCGCTCGTGGCGCCGTCGCCGATCGAGACATACGTGACCTCGTCGGCGTGCTGGCGCGCGGCGCCGTCCGGGATCTCCTTCACGGCCGCGTAGATCATGCCCGCTTCGCCGGCGCCCACGGCCTGCAGGCACTGCGTGCCGGTGGGGCTGCCCTGCGACGGGATGTTCAGCGCGCGGTGGCCCCAGTGCGACGGCATCTGGCGGCCGCCGGAGTTCGGGTCGTCCTTGGCGCCGACGGCGCCCTGCAGCATCTCGAGCGGCGTCATGCCGAGCGCCAGGCAGAGCGCGCGATCGCGATAGTACGGATAGAACCAGTCGTAGCCGGGACGCAGGTGCGCGGCCGCCGCGACGCAGATGGCTTCATGGCCGGCGCCGCTGATCTGGAAGAAGATCAGGCTCTGGTTCTTGAGCTGGATCTCCTTGTCGTCGAGACGCCGCGAGAGCAGCATCAGCCGGTAGGCGGCGATGAGGTCGTCGCGGGTGAGCGTGGTGTCTGACGCCACTGCGGCTCCGGTGGACCGGCGCGCGGCAGCCTCGCTGTTCCTGGCGAGTGTCGAACCCTTCATGCGGCTTCCTTCCCGAGGGCGGCGAACGCCCGCGTGCGCGGCCTATCCCGCAGCGTCAGTGCTTCGAATTATACCACCCGGGTACGGATGTTATAATCCGCCCCGCCCGCGCATGGAACCGATGTCGCGGCGCCATTTCCGGACGCGCGGCGGTTGCCCGGCGCTTCTCGAGGAACCTCATGTCCACACGCCCCGTACGCCTGCACCGCTGGGATGAAATCGCGCTCGAAAAGGTCACCGAGATGATCTCGCGCAAGGTCGTGACCGGCGAACGCGAGATGATCGGCCAGATCTACTTGAAGCGTGGCGCCATCGTCCCCATGCACTCGCACGAGAGCGAACAGCTGACCTACGTGCTGCAGGGCGCGCTGAAGTTCCTGATCCACGGCGAGGAAATCACCGTGCGCGAGGGCGAGGTGCTGCACATTCCTTCATGGGTGCCGCACCAGGCCGAAGCGCTCGAAGACACCTTCGAGATCGACCTCTTCAGCCCGATCCGCCAGGACTGGCTCGACGGCACCGACAACTACTTCAACGACACCCCCACCCCGACGCCCGGCGCGTCATCCTAGGCCGCATCGGCGGCCAGGTGGCGGGATGCATTTGGCCGGCGGAGATGATCTGTAGAGCGACTAGTGGCGAAGCGTGGGAAGGTGGCGAAGCCGGACGAATGCATCCCGCCGCCTGGACGCCGATGCGACGCCTAGTGAACGTGTTTCTTCCACTCCTTGGTCCAGTCGCCTGACGGGCCGGGAGTGGACGGACCGCGCCGGCCGCCTTCGTAGACGTCGAACTTCGCGCGCGTGCGGCCGAGCCGCCACTTGAGCCAGCGGTACTTCAGTTCGTCGAGCGGGCCGCGGCGTCCCTTGAGATACAGATAGCCCACGAGCAGGCCGCCGAGGTGCGCCACGTGCGCCACGCCGTCGCCGGAACTGCCGACCGACGACAGGAACGCGATCGCGCCGAGGATCATCACGGCGTAGCGTGCCGGCACCGGGAAGAAATAGAGCACCACCATGCGGTGCGGGAAGTACATCCCGTAGGCGAGCAGCAGGCCGTAGATGGCGCCCGAGGCGCCGACGACCACCGTGTCGTAGAGCGCCGCGGCGTAGGGCAGGCCGGTGAGCGACCAGGCGATCGTCACGAGCGCCGCGCCGATGCCGGTCACGAAGTAGTAGCGGACGAAGAAGCGCGTGCCCCACGTGCGCTCGAGGTCGGTGCCGAACATCCAGAGCGCCAGCATGTTGAACACGAGGTGGCCGATGCCCCCGTGGAGGAACATGTAGGTGAGCGGCTGCCACACCGCGAACTCGCGCAGCACCGCCGCCGGCATGAGGCCCAGGCGCACCGTGAGCGCCGGCACGATGAGGCTCAGCAGGAACGCGCCGACGTTGACGGCGATGATCGTCTTCAACGCCTGACTGAGCGGGCCGGGGCCGAACTGGTACCCCGCCGTGCTGTAACGAGCCATCTCCGGATTATAGGGCCCGCGTCGCGGGCGTGGCCGGCGCCGCCGGCGGCGCGTGATCGCCGTGTGCACGTTCGGGCAACTGTGCGGCGAGCGCGGCGGCTACGAGCGGCAGCGCCGAAATGGTGAGGAGCGCCGAGGGCAGGCCCACGCGATCGGCCATCCAGCCGACGAGCGGCACCAGCACCGCGCCCATGCCCCACGCGAAGCCCATCATCAGCGACGAGACCGTGGCGGCGCCCACCGGCGCGAGCTGCTGCGCGTAGGTCACGTTGACCGGCAGCGTCGACTGCAGCAGCAGGCCGCCGAGCGACACCGCCGCCGTGAGCCACCAGCCCGTGAGCTGCGAGGCCGCCATCATGAACGGCACCGCCGAGATGAGCGAGGTCAGGATGACGCGCCGCGGCCCGAAGCGGTCGGCGAGCGGGCCGCCCGAGAAGCCGCCGATGCCCGAGATGAGCAGGTAGCACGTGCCGGCGAGACTCGCGTGTGCGATCGACATGCCCTGCGAGGTGAGCATCACCGGCAGGAACACCGAGAAGCCGGACGCCGTGAGCGTGCGCAGCACGATCGAGAAGTAGAGCAGCGTGAGCGGCTTCGCGTAGGGCCGCAGACCGGCCAGCCCCTCGCCGGCTCCGTGCTGCTGGCGCTCGATGACCGGCACGCGCCGCAGCAGGAACCACAGCGCCACCAGCCCCGGCAGGGCGATGATCGGCGACCAGTGCAGGCCGAGCCGTTCGATCGTGGGCGCGAAGAAGAGCGGCGCCATCGCCATGCCGATCGAGCCGCCGGTGATGTGCACCGACATGGCGAAGCCCTTGTTGACGCCGGCCGCGCGGTAGACCGCGGCCGCGGCTGGCGGGTGGAACGCCGCGCCGCCGAGGCCGCCAATGACGAGCAGCGCCCCGAGCGCGAACGGACTGGGCGCGAGACCGACGAAGCTCAGCACCACCACGGCGAGGATCGGGCCGGCCATGAGCAGCGCGTGCGGACGCCAGCGGTCGGCAAGCGCGCCGAAGGCGAGCTGTGACATCGACGAGGCGATCTGGAAACACATCGCCAGCGTGCCCACGGCCGCGAGCGACAGGCCGAAGTGCGGGATGAGCAGCGGCAGCAGCGGCGTGTAGATGTTCGTGTAGGCGTCGACGATGAAGTGCGTGGAGGCCAGCGAGACGACCGTGGGCGGCAGTCCGGCGACGGTGCGGGCAGCGGCGGGCGCCGGGGCACTCACGGCGTCTGCGGGTGTCACGACTGCGGCCCCATCCGCTCTAGTCTACACGCCGCCCGGACGGCTCCCGGCGTGCGCACCGGCCTCCGCACCAGCGCTATCATCGACTGCCATGTGCTCTGCCGGCCGCGCGTTCGCCCTGCTCGTCTCGCTCGCCGTGGCGGCCCCTGCCGCCGCCCAGGGCGCGTCGTCGTGCACGCCGCTCGGCCAGGCGACGTTCGTCCGCGACACGCTGCAGGAGCTGTATCTCTGGTATCGCACACTGCCGGACCTCGACCCGGCCGAGGCCGGGTCGGCGGAAGCGTACCTGGACCGGGTGCGCCTGCGTCCCCTCGATGCGAGGTTCAGCTACATCACGTCGCGGGCGGCCGAAGAGGCCTTCTACTCCGAGAGCCAGTTCATCGGCCTCGGCATCACCACCGCGGTCATTGCCGCGGAGCTCCGCGTCCTGCAGGTCTTCGCGGGCAGCCCGGCCGATGAGGCGGGACTCGACCGCGGCTCGCGCATCGACACGATCGACGGCCAGGCGGTCAGTGCGCTCATCGCCGACGGGCGCATCGACGGCGCCTTCGGTCCCGCCGAGATCGATCGCGCCGTGGCGCTCACCTTCGTGACGCGCGGCGGCGAGGCACGGTCCGCCGCCCCGCGCAAGCGGCCCGTCACCATCCCCACCGTGTCGCTCACGAAGGTGTTCGCGGTGAACGGCCGCACGGTCGGGTATCTGTTCTTCCGCAACTTCGTCCGTCCATCGCTCGCGGCGCTCGACGAGGCGTTCACGGCGCTCGAAACGGCCGGCGTGCAGGAACTCGTGCTCGACCTGCGCTACAACGGCGGCGGGCTCGTGGACGTGGCGCGGCACCTCGCCGGACTCATCGGCGGCCCGTCGCTGCGCGATCAGGTGTTCGCCGAAGCCAGGCACAACGACCGCAACCGCCGGTTGAACCAGACGCTGCGCTTCGGCGGCGCCACCTCGCGCCTGCGGCTCGAGCGGCTCGTCGTCATCGCCACGCGCGCCTCGGCCTCGGCCAGTGAACTGCTCATCAACGGCCTCACGCCGTTCCTGCCGGTGATCATCGTCGGCGATCGCACCGCCGGCAAGCCGGTGGGCCAGTACGGGCTGCCGTTCTGCGACAAGGTGTTCGCGCCGGTGGCGTTCTCGATGGTGAACGCGCGCGGCGACGGCGACTACTTCGACGGCCTGCCGGTGGATTGTGCCGCCGCGGATGACATCGGCCACGAACTCGGCGCGCCGGACGAGGCGTCGCTCGCGGCGGCGCTCGGCGACATCGCCACCGGCCGCTGCACGCCGTCGGCGGGCCGCCTCGGCACACGACACGTGACCCGCGACGAGG
>JALHON010000261.1 GCA_022842985.1 Acidobacteriota bacterium
CGCGTGGCCCCCGCGCGGCGCCGGCGTCCTCCGGCGTCGCCAGCCGCACACCCTCGCGCGCGAGCAGCGCATCGAACACCGCAATCGAGAGCCGCGTCCACGCCTGCTGCGTGCCGGGGAACGTGCGCGGATACACCCCCGTCTTGCACTGCGCGCGCACGGCGAACTCGCTCGCGCGGCCCACGCCGGGCCCGTCCGTCCCGCGCGCCGGATCGCGCCACGCATGCGGACCATCGAGCGCCACCGACGCCACCCCCTCGCGCACAGCGCAGTCGTGAATCGCGTCAGCCAGCGCGTCCGCGGACACGGGCAGATGCGCAGGCCAGTCGATGACCCCCGTGGCCACGCGCCCGATCGCGCCGCCGTCGCCCGCGCCCACATCGCACCACACGAGCGCCGTGCCGACATCCGCCCACCGCGTGCTCGCGAGGTCCACCCCCAGCACCGCCGTCTGGTTTCTGTGAAGGGGACTGTCCCCATTCTGGGCGGGACCAGACTGGTCGCAGGAACTGCCACGCGCCATGTGAGGGGGACTGTCCCCAATCTGGGCCGGGGCAGACTTCCGCGCGCCGACGACGCCCGTCACTGGACGTAGCGCCCGCGCTCGCCGCGCGCCCACGGCTGATACTCCGCCGCGAAGCGCACCCGCTCATGCACGGGCGGGTGGTCGAACGCCCAGAACACATAGAGCGGATGCGGCGTGGGATACACCAGCCCCTTCTCACCCAGCTTCTGGAACGCCGCCGCCGCGGCCGCGGACGAATCCGCCGTGAGCCCGTGCGTCACTTCGAGCCCGTAGATGTCCGCCTGATGCTCGAGATACCGCGAGAACGCCGCGCCGAACGGCTGCCCCACCAGCCCGAACACGCTCAGCAGCAGGATCAGCACCGGCAGCGACGCCCAGTCCGTAAGCCCGCGGATGCCCCAGCGCGCACCATACCGCGCCAGCACGCCGTTCAGCAGCCGATGCGCCAGATACAGCTGCAGCAGTAGGGCCGCGATCGCCACACCCAGCGACAGCCACACGTGCTGCAGCACGTAGTGGCCCATCTCGTGGCCGAAGACGAACATCGTCTCGGGACGCGTCATGTCGCGCGACGTGTTGTCCCACACCACCACCCGCTTGCTGGCGCCGATGCCGGTCACATACGCGTTGTAGGTCGTGACCTTGTCGCTCGCCGCCATCTCGAACATGCGCTCGCGCTCAATCTGGATGCCACCGCGCGCCAGCACCTTCTCGAGCTCGGGCACGAGGTCCGGCTGCTTCTCGACGAGCGGCGTGAACGTGTCGAAGAGCGGCGCGATGTAGATCGGCGCGATCAGGGTGAGCAGCAACAGGATCGGCAGCAGCCCCAGCCAGCCGTAGAACCACCACCGCGTGGGGCTTCGCCGCAGCACGCCGTACAGCCCGAACACGAGCGGCGTGGCGATGAGCGTGCCGATGACCTCACCCTTCGTCCAGTCCCACACCCACGAACTCCACGACTGCACGGACAGGCCGTAGTCGAGCGCGAGCTGCTGCTCGTAGAGCGAGAGCGGCAGCTCCAGCACGTCGAGCGTGAGCAGGAAGAGCGGCGCGAACACCAGCACCTGCACGAACCGCCGCGAACTCACGCGTTCCGCCAGATCGCGGAAGCGCGGCGCCACGCGACGCGCCAGCATCAGCCACAGCAGGCCGAAGCTGTAGACGGTGCCCACGACCAGCATCGCGATCTGCGTGCGATACAGCGCCTCGGCCTTCTTCAGCGTCTCGGGCGGCAGCGTGTAGGTGGCTGGGTCCGCCGCGGAGGCCACCGTGGCGCACGCCAGCAGGCACAGCAGGGCAGCGAGGAGTCGGCGTGTCATGGCGGGATGGGGCGAGTCTGCCACAGGCGGGCTGCTGCCGGATCGGGTCAGAGACCTGTCTCGCTACAGCACCGCCGCCGCGCGGGCGAGCTGTGCGTCCAGGGTGACGAGCGGCGCTCCCAGTCGTCGTGCGAGCCACAGGTAGCTGGCGTCGTAGGCAGTGAGCCCCGTGGCGGACGCCAGGGCCAGGACTTGCACCATATCGGGCGTTTCGCGGCGGAGCGTCAGGGCGCCTGCCATGTGCAGGGCTGCAAGAATCGCGGCGCTGTCATCGGGCCGGCGTCGCAGCTTCTTCAATGCCGTATTGGCCAACTCGTAGTCGAGCAGCGACGTCGAGTACAGCACACGGCCCTGCAGGCTGCGTCGCACATGAGCGGCCTCGGGCTCTTCGAACACGAGCGCGGCGAGCGCCGACGCGTCAACGACGACGTCCGTCACGATCAGCCCGAATCATCGCGGCGGATTCCGCCGGCGTCTTCAGCCCCAGCGCCTTTACGCGTTCAGCCAGCTCGTCTATGGTGAGCGCCGGCCGCGCCGCGTCTTCCAGGATCGCCATCAGCTCACCCTGCAGCGAGCGATGATTGCGCGCTGCCCGCTGACGCAGGCGCTCGGCCAACTTCTCGGGCACGTTCTTTACCGATAGCGTCACCGCCATGACGCCATTATGGATCCGTTCTGACTCCATGCAAACTCGCCCCCGCAGCACGGCGATGCGAAGCGCGTGCCGCCGGCCGACGGGCTCGCCGTGTCTCGAATCGACGCACGACCTGCCCTGTCACGCACGCTCCCTACCATCGACCTTACGGAGCCGCTCGCCCCCAACGTGCTCTCCCGAGGTCACCCAACCATGCGCTTCTTCGTTCGTGCGTTCTGTCTCGCGCTCCTGCCGTTCACCCTCGCCTGCGGCGGCGGGGATTCCTCGCCCACGGGCCCTTCCACCACGACTCCTCCGACCCCGACGCGCATCATCGGCGTCAGCGGCAACCTGGCGTTCGGCGACGTGGCCGTGGGCAGCTCGCGCGAACTCAGCTACACCATCACCAACACCGGCAACGCGGCGCTCACGGTCACTGGCACGAGCGTGTCGGGCGGACTCGCCTCGCAGCTCACCGCGAGCTGGACGAATGGCACCATCGCCGCCGGTGCCTCGCAAACGGTGTCGGTGCGCTTCCAGCCCACCACGGCTGGCAGCTACAGCGGCACGGTCACGGTGAATGGCGACCAGACGAGCGGCGGCAACACGATCGCCATCTCCGCGAACGCGACCGGCGCCACCGCGCAGGGCAACTGGTCTGGCCGCTACGAAGTGCAGCGCTGCGATGGCACCGGGTCCAACCAGGACTTCTTCTGTTCAACCAACCGCGGCGCCTACCCGCCCGGCAGCAGCCTGCCGATCGCGTTGAACCTGACGCAGTCGGGCACGTCCGTGTCTGGCAGCATCACCTTCGGACAGGTCACGGGTTCCGTGCGCGGCTCGATCGACAACGCTGGAAATCTGAGCCTGGACGGCACCGCCAGCAACGGTCAGATCAACCTGGTGCTCACGAGCTTCAACGTGTCGATCAGCGGCTCGTCGATGACCGGCAACGTCACCTACGGCGCGGGCCTCACGGGCATCCCAGGCGTGGCGGTGGTGACGTCGCGCCTGACCGGCGTGACGCGGCGGTAGGCGGATGGACGGCGGCGCGGGCGAGACGTCCGCGCCGCTTGTTGGTCTACGCCGACCGCCCTGAGGCGTCTTCCAGACCGCGGATGCGACCCTCGTGAGGGGGCGGCTTTCGCAAGCGCTGAGGTTCCCGGTCCATCCCTGCCGGCCTGTCCCGGTCTACCGGCGCTCGCGGCCGTGGAACACGCGCAGCATCAGCACCGAGCTGCCGTCGTAGCGGTACTGGAGTGCGTACGTTCCGCCGAGTACCGTCAGCACGATCTCGCGGTACTCGCGGCGATTGCCGAGTGGACGTCCCAGCTGCGGATGGCGCCGGAGCACGTCAGTTCGCGAAATCAGCTCGCCGGCAACGCGGGGTGCGAGTTCTGGAAACTCGTTGTGCAGGAAGGCGGCGAAACGATCGAGGTCGGCAAGCGCGTCGACCGACCACTCGACCTCTACTGGTCCTGCCACGGTCGGAACCCGGGCGTGCCCCACGTCCGGAGCCACTGCACCACGCGTTCCTGTGGAACCCGCGAACCCGGCGTGGCCGCGGCCGCGCGGCGGTCGAGTTCGGCGATTTCGTCGGCGTCCGCGTCCCGCGACGTGCTGTCGAGCGCCGCCAGCTCAGCAACCAGCTGCGGAACCGTCACGCCGAGTTCCGCGGCCCGCGCCTGAAGCACGTCGGCGGTGTGCCGGTCGATGTCGATGCTGACGTTCGCAGCCATAAAGTCAGAATAGCCGATTCTGGACGGTGGTGCCCCTCGCGGCGCGAGGCCAATGAGGCGCCCGGCGACGGCCGCGTCCGCGCGTGCTCCGCCCAGACTTGTCGCAGCACTTGAAACGCCCATCGCAGGAACGTCTATAGTCTTGGCACCAACCGCCTCCCCCGAGGCGCACACCGACGCCCGTCAAGGTCCGCCTCGTCCCGATGCCCGCCCCGGCGCAGACACCCACAGGCCCCGCGATCACCCCTGAGCGGCAGCTCAAGGTAGACGTCGCGCGTCGCGCCTGGATCAGCCGCCTCGTGGACATGTCGCGGCGGAACAACCTGCTCTTCTACCGCGACACCAAGACCGGCACGCTGGACCTCACCGGCGCGGATGCAGACGCCGTGCGGCGCCTGCTGCAGTCGTACCGCAGCGACACGGACGGCGTGAAGCTCACGGACCTCGTGCCGGCAGACCGCAAGGTGCAGGCCTCTGCCGCGCTCGCCGACATCGCGAAACGCGCGCAGATCAACTACGAGGAACGCGGCCTGGCCACGTTGTTCCTGGCCATGGGCATGGCCACGTGGCCCACGCAGGACGGCGGACGCCCCACCGCCGCGCCCGTGGTGCTCGTGCCCGTGGGCGCCACGCAGGTGGGCGGACGCAGCGGCCTCTGGCACCTGCGCCGCACGGGCGACGTGAAGCTCAACGACGTGCTCGCGCACGCGCTGAAAGACGCGCACGGCATCGTGCTCTCGGCCGACGAGCTCACGCCGCACCTGCTGGGCGACGACGACGGCGAAGCCTTCGACCTGCAGCCGCTCTTCGCCGCCATCAGCGCGAAGGCCGCGGCCGTGCCCGACTTCGCGATCGCCGAACGGCTGGTGGTGGGCAACTTCGCCTTCCAGAAGATGGCCATCGTGAAAGACCTGCAGGAGCTCGTGGCGCCGCTCGCCGCGCACGACCTCATTGCCGGCATCGCGGGGGATACGGGCGCCGCGCAGAGCGCGCGTGGCGGACGCGAGTCCATGAACCCGCGCGAGCTGGACGCGCTCGCGCCAGACGAAGAGTTCCTGATCCGCGATGCGGATTCGTCGCAGCAGCAGGCCATTGCGCTCACGCTGCGCGGGCAGAACGGTGTCATCAGCGGTCCGCCGGGCACGGGCAAGAGCCAGACGATCTCGAACCTGATTGCGGAACTCGTGGCGCGCGGAAAGACGGTGCTCTTCGTAGCGGAAAAGCGCGCCGCGCTGGATGTGGTGCTGAACCGGCTCGACGCCGCGGACCTCGGGCACCTGTGCCTCGACTGCCACGGCGCGGAACTCACGCGACGGCAGGTGGCCGAGCAGCTCAAGGAAAGCCTGGAGCGCGTGCGCGAGGCGCGCGAGCCAGACGTGGCCACGCTGCACCGCAAGTTCGTGGAACGCCGCGACCAGCTGAACACCCACGCGCGCGAACTGCATCGGCCGCGAGCGCCGTGGAACCTCTCGCTGCATCAGCTCTACGGCCGTCTGCTGGCGCTGCCCGAGGGCACCGCCTGCCGCGTCCGCCTGCCGCGGAAGGTCGTGCTGGGCATCGACGACCGCGCCATCGACACCGCCTGCGGCCACGTGGAAGAACTCGCGGACCTGGCGCCGCTCGTGACCGGCGAGTCCACGTCCGCGTGGACGGGAGCAGACTTCGCGCAGACCGACGACGTGCGCCGCGCCATCGAACGCGCCCGCTGGCTGGCGCACGAACGCTGGCCGCGCTGGGAAGCTGCCAGCGCCGCGCTGCTGCGCGAAAGCGCCGCGAACGCCCCAGACACGGTGGGGCAGGTGCGCACGCTGCTTGCCGCATTGGCCGCCACCCACGACACGTTCCACACGGTGCGGCCGGAGTTCTACGGCGAAGACCCCCCCGCCCTGACCTCCGCGCTGGCGCCCGCGGCCTCCACCTTCGGCGGCTTCTGGGCGCTTCTGACCAACGGCGCCTACCGCGCCGCCCTGCGCACCGCCTATGCCGCGGTCCTGAAAGACCCCGACTTCGTCAACGAGACCCGCAAGACCGGCATGGTGATCCGCGCCCAAGCCGGAGAAACGCTCGACGGCCTGGTG
>JALHON010000262.1:0-1072 GCA_022842985.1 Acidobacteriota bacterium
GGCGGCGGGCGCGGCGGCGGCGCGCGCCACGGAATCCGCGGCGGCCCGGCGGGTGGCGGCGTCAGTATCGAGTTCGAAGGTCATGCGTGGGAATCTCCTGCCTCACCTGTGAGACGCGCCAGCACGGGCCGCAGTCTCGCGGCCGTAGTGTCGAGCGTCTCGGGCAACACGCGGACCTGGCCGACGACCGGCATGAAGTTGGTGTCGCCGTTCCACCGCGGCACGAGATGCACGTGCACGTGGTCGACGATGCCGGCGCCGGCGGGACGGCCGAGGTTCAGGCCGATGTTCATCCCCTGCGGCTGGTAGACCTCGGTGAGCGCCATCTCGGTGAGCCGCGTCAGGCGCGCAATCTCGACGAGTTCCTCGTCGTGCAGCCCGGCGAGCGTGGCCACGTGGCGCTTCGGCACCACCATCGCGTGGCCGCCGTTGTACGGATAGAGATTCAGGATGACGAACGCCGTCGGGCCGGTGTGCAGGACGAGCGCCTGGGCTTCGGGGCTGTCGATGTGGCAGAAGACGCAGCCGGCCGGCTCACGCTCGTCGCGCGTCACGTAGGCGTGGCGCCAGGGTGACCAGAGCCGTTCCACGGGGTCCGTTCTAGAACGAGGACGGGGATGACGGCCCCGGCGCGGGCGCGCCGGCCTCATCGTCCTCGCGATTGATGAGGTCCTTCAGTTCTTTGCCGGGCTTGAAGTACGGCACGCTCTTCGGCGGCACGTCCACCTTGTCACCGGTCTTGGGATTGCGGCCCTTGCGCGGCTCGCGCTTGCGCAGCCGGAAGCTGCCGAACCCGCGCAGCTCGATCTTCTCGCCGCGGTGCAGGGCGTCGATGATGCTCTGGAAGACCGTCTCGACGATCACCTCCGAGTGCTTCTTCGTGAGCTCGGAGACGCGCGAGACTTCCTCGACGAGTTCGGCCTTGGTCATAAGGGCGGGGCTCGGGTCCCGGGCGCCGGGGCCCGGGAAGAAGGGTGCCGGCCACCCGGGCCGGCACCCCACCGTCGTTTTGGGTGGTTTTGCCCCCCGACACCCCTCCCCCGACCCCGTTGATAAACCCCCGGGCCCCCGC
>JALHON010000262.1:1082-6236 GCA_022842985.1 Acidobacteriota bacterium
GGGGGGGTCTGGGGGCGGGGGCGCGGGGGCCCGGTTCGATGGGTGCCGGCATCGGTGGCCGCCACCCCACTGTCGTTTGCTTTATTTCAGCCCCGAGACCCGAGTCCCGAGACCCTGTTCTAAAGCCCCGGGACCCGAGCCCCGGGACCCGGTCCCGTTACTTGATCTTGAAGTGATCCCCGAGCGTCGCCGAGCCATCGCCCTGTGACGCCGAGTAGTTCTCCCAGTCGGTGCGGTATTCGTCCGACTTCAGCGCGCGGATGCTGAGGCCGATCTTCCGCTCCGACGGGCTGAGCTTGATGATCTTCATCTGGTAGGACGTGCCCACCTGGAGTTCGACCTTCTCGCCGCCCTGGGAGTCGTCGAACTCCGAGACGTGGATGAGGCCTTCGATGCCTTCGTCGAGTTCGACGAACGCGCCGAAGTTGGTCATGCGCACGACCTTGCCTTCGATGTTCTGCCCCACCTTGTGCCGGGCGAAGAAATCTTCCCAGATGTCGGTGGCGAGCTGCTTCAGGCCGAGCGACAGGCGCTGGTTCTCGGCGTCGATGCTGAGCACCATCGCCTCGACCGTGTCACCCTTCTTGAGCACTTCGCTCGGGTGCTTGATGCGCTTGCTCCACGACATGTCGGAGATGTGGATGAGGCCGTCGATGTCGTCCTCGACTTCCACGAAGGCGCCGAACTCGGTGAGGTTGCGCACCTTGCCGGTGATCTTCGTGCCGACGGGGTACTTCTCCACCAGCTCGTGCCAGGGGTTGCTCTCGACCTGCTTGAGGCCGAGCGAGATCCGGCGCGCCGCCGGATCCACACCGAGCACCATCGCCTCGACCGTGTCGCCCACGTTGAGGATCTTCGACGGGTGCTTGACGCGCTTGCTCCACGACATCTCGCTCACGTGGATGAGACCTTCCACGCCGGGCTCGAGTTCGATGAAGGCGCCGTAGTCGGTGAGGCTCACGGCCTTGCCGGAGACGCGCGCGCCCGCCGGGTAGCGATCCATCACGGTCGTCCACGGATCGGCCACGAGCTGCTTGTGGCCGAGCGAGACGCGTTCGGTCGCCTGGTCGTACTTGAGCACCACGACTTCGATGTTCTCGTTGACCTTCAGCACTTCCGACGGATGGCCGACGCGGCCCCACGACATGTCGGTGATGTGCAGCAGGCCGTCGATGCCGCCGAGGTCGATGAAGGCGCCGTAGTCGGTGATGTTCTTCACGACACCGGTGAGCACCTTGCCTTCGGCCAGGGTCTCGAGCGTGTGCTTCTTCTTCTCGGCGTTCTCCTCCTCGAGGAGGACCTTGCGCGAGAGCACGATGTTGCCGCGCTTCTTGTTGACCTTGATGACGCGCATGCGGAGTTCCTGCCCGCGCAGCGCGTCGAGGTTGCGCACGGGGCGCACGTCGATCTGGCTGCCGGGGAGGAACGCGCGGACGCCGATGTCGACGGCGAGCCCGCCCTTGATGCGCTCGATGACGCGGCCGATGACGACCTTGCGATCCGCGAAGGCCTTCTCGACTTCGTCCCAGATCTTCATCTTCTCGGCTTTTTCGCGCGAGAGGACGATGTGGCCGTCGCGGTCTTCCGTGCGTTCGAGCAGCACGTCGACCACGTCGCCCGGCTGCACCATCACGGCGCCGGTCTCGTCGAGGAACTCGTTGACCGAGATGACGCCTTCGGACTTGTAGCCGACGTCCACGACGACTTCGTTTTCCGAGACTTTGAGGACGGTGCCCTTGACGACCTCACCTTCCGCGATGTTGCGGAAGCTGTTATCGTAAAGGTCCAAGAGGCGGGAAAATTCCGCCGGGTCCATGTCCTCGTCGAAGCCACCTGTGATCTGCGGGGTGGCTTTGAGGGTGTGCCGGCCCGCGGGCTGTGAGGCTCCCGGGGTCGACGCGCCCTGGGGCTCCAGTGCCTGCTCTTCGTGTGTTGCCATTGACGTGCGCGTCCTCCTGACGTACGAATTTGCCGGACTGGGTGAGCGGGGGCCGGCGCCCCGCAGGTTGTTCACCGATGGGCCCGAAGGCACCGTCGGCGTAACCAACAGAATTTACGTTACTTAAGTTGGGCTGTCAAGGTATCCGAGAGGACGAGTGCATGGCCAAGAAAACCGCCGCCAAGAAGAAAACGGCCGCCCGCACGCCGGCGCCGAAGCGCGCCGTGAAGGCCGCTGCCCGCTCGAAGAAGGCGCCCGCGAAGAAGGGGCCGGCTCGCAAGGCCGCCCCGGCGGCCCGTAAACCCGCGAAGAAGGCCGCCAAGAAGACGGCAAAGCACGTTCTGAAGAAGGCGGCACCGGCCAGGAAGGCGGCCCCGAAGAAGGCCGCCGCCCGCAAGGTCGTGGCGAAGAAGGCGGCGGTCCGGAAGCCCGCCCCGAAGGCGAAGGTCGCTCCGAAGGCCCCGGTGAAGGCCGCGGCGCCGAAGCCGGCCGCCAAGACCCCGGCCACCCGCAAGGCGGCCCCGGCCCGGCACGTCGCGGCCATCAATCGCGAGCGCCGCACGGTCGCCGAGCCCACCCCTTCCGCCCCGTCGAGCCTGGTCTCGAACCGGCACGCCAGTGCCGCCAGTAGCGGCGCTGACGAACTGCGCGTCAGGCTGGCGTCGCACACCGGCACCGGCCCGGCCATCACGGCCGGTGACGTCGACGCGAACTGGGAAGCGGCCGAGACGGTGGGCGACGAAGCGCCCGGCGGCGACAACCCCACGCCCGATCAGGATGTGGTCGACGAAATCGGCAAGGCGCTCGGCGTCGAATACGACGACGACGAGGAACTGCAGGGCGGCGACGAGATCGCGGCCCGCGACCACGACCGCTGGGAACTGGATCCGGCCTCGTCGGACGACTTCGACGAGCGCTGATGCGCTGCGCGCCCGCCGCTCGTCGGCGGGGCTCGGGGCCCGGGGCCCGGGGCTCGGGGCTCGGGACGTTCAGCAAAGGCCGGGGCCGCTGCGCGGCGCCGGCCTTCGCGCGTACGGACGACTGACTGAATCTCGCGGCAGCTGCCGCCGCCGATCAGTCCCGGGCCCCGAGACCCGAGACCCGGGCCCCGCCCCGAGCGTGCACGAGCGCGAGCACGCGCGCGACGACCTCGTCCACCGGCACGCCGGTGGTGTCGATGTAGACGGCATCGGCCGCCTGCGCGAGCGGCGCGACGCTGCGCGTCGAATCGGACTTGTCGCGCGCGGCGAGGTCCTGCGCCACGTTGGCGACGTCGCTCGTGCGGCTGCTGGCGTGCGCCGGGTCGGCGGCGCGGCGGCGCGCCCGCTCCTCCTGCGACGCATCGAGGTAGATCTTGAGTTCGGCCTGCGGGAAAACCACCGTGCCGATGTCTCGGCCTTCCATCACGACGCCGCCATCCGCGCCGAGCGCGCGCTGACGCGCGACGAGCACATCGCGCACGGCGGCGTTGCGGGCGACGAGCGCCGCGGCTTTGTCCATGTCGGGCGTGCGGATGGCCGCGGTCACGTCGTGCCCGTCAATCGCGATGACGCCGTCGCCGAGATCGAAGCGGGCGCGCGCCGCGACGGCCGCGACTTCGTCGCCCGCCGCGAGGGGGACGCCGGTCGCGAGCGCGCGCCACGCGACGGCGCGATACATCGCCCCGGTATCGATATGGCGATATCCCAGCGTCCGGGCGACGGCGCGGGCCACGGTGCCCTTGCCCGCACCGGACGGTCCGTCGACGGCGACCACCAGACGCTTCACAATCGGGCAGTGTAACATGCGCATTCCGTGGTCAATTTCCGTGTGCAGCGCCTCGTGCTCGTGCTGTGTCTCGTCGCCGCCAGCGCCTGGATCGCACGGCCGTATGTCGACGCGGCCGCGTTCATCGTGCGGGCGGCCGGCCTGACCGGCGGCGCGCCCGGACGCCTCGCCGCGGCGCGCGCCTATGCCACGACGCGCGAGGATCTCGCGCCCATCACGACGCGGCACGGCGCGGTGCCGGCGCGTCTCTACCGGCCCACGCGTTTCTCTCGCACCGTGCTGCTCGTGCCCGGCGTGCACATGGACGGCATCGACGAGACCCGGCTCGTCGGCATGGCGGAGGACCTCGCGGAAACGGGCTACGCCGTCATCACCGTGGCGCCGCCGGATCTGCGGCGCTTCCAGATCACGCCCGCCAACACCGATGTCATCGAAGACGCCGCGCGCTGGATCTCGACCCAGCCCGCGCTTGCGCCCGATGGCCGCGTCGGCATGGTCGGCATCAGTTTTTCGGGCGGGCTCTCGATCGTCGCCGCCGGCCGCGACGCGCTGCGCGACAAGGTGGCGTTCGTCATGTCGTTCGGCGGCCACGGCGATCTGGCGCGGGTGATGCGCTACCTGACCTCGGGGAACACGCCGGCCCCACCCGCCGACATCACGGCACGCGGCGCCGTCGTGGGCGCGAACGGCATGCACCTCATGCCGCCGCACGACTACGGCGTCACCGTGGTGCTGCTCACCTTCGCCGACCGCGTGGTGCCGCCCGAGCAGGTCGAGCCGCTGCGCCAGGCCATCCTCGTCTACCTCACCGCATCGTCGCTCACGCTCGTGGACATGACGAAGGCGAACGCCGCCTTCGCCCAGGCGCGCGAGATCGGCGCCGCGCTGCCGGAGCCCGCCCGTACGTTCATGACGTGGGTGAACGAGCGTGCCGTCGGCGAGCTCGGCCCGCGCCTCTTCCCCGTCGTCGACGCGCTCGGCACCGAACCCACGGTGCGCGCGATGTCGCCCGAGCAGGTGCCGCCGCCGTCCGCGCCCGTGTTCCTGCTGCACGGCAGCGAAGACACGGTCATCCCGCCCGTCGAGACGCTCTTCCTGGCGACGCACCTGCGCGACCGCACCCGCGTCACCGGTCTGCTCAGCGGACTCATCACTCACGCCGAGGTCGACAAGTCGGCCGCGATCGGCGATGTGTGGGACCTGACCCGCTTCTGGCGCGGGCTGATGCGATACTAGGCGAAGCGCTTCGCTCTCTGCGCGCTCCGCGGGACTGGAGGCTGGGGGCTGGGGCGTGCCAAAGGCCTTCCGCACATGCCACCTCGCACACCGTCTCGCCGTCCGGCCGCCCCTGCACGACGCCCGCAGTCGCGTCCGTCCGCGACCCGTCCGTCACGCCCCCGCGCCGCCGGTGGTCCCGCGCAGCCGGAGGGCCGCCGCAGCGCGCCGCC
>JALHON010000263.1 GCA_022842985.1 Acidobacteriota bacterium
CCAGCTGATCAGCCGGTGTTCCGCGGTGGCGTGAACTTCGTGCGGGTGGATGCGATCGTCACCGACCGCCAGGGCAACCCGGTCACCGACCTCACGCAGGACGACTTCGAGGTCATCGAAGACGACAAGCGCCAGACGATCGAGACGTTCCGCCTCGTGAAGATCGACACGCAGGCACCGGTCGAGACGCCGGGCCGCCTGACCACGCGGCAGGATGAAGAGAACGCCGCCGCCAACGAGGACGCGCGCATCTTCGTGTTCTTCCTCGACGAGTATCACGTGCGCCTCGGCAACTCGATGGCGGCGAGGAAACACCTCATCGACTTCGTGCAGACGCAGCTCGGGCCGAAGGACCTCGTGTCGGTGATGTATCCGCTCAGCCCGCTCGACAGCGTGATCCTGACGCGCGACCACCGCCAGCTCGTGAATGCGATCGACCGCTTCCAGGGCCGCAAGTTCGACTACACGCCGCGTAACGCCCTCGAAGACCGCTACTCGAATCAGCCGACCGAAGTGGTCGAGCGCATCCGCCGCCAGGTGTCGCTGTCGGCGCTCACGGGGCTCTCGGTGAAGCTCGGCGCGCTGCGCGAAGGGCGCAAGGCCATCGTGCTCGTGAGCGAAGGCTACATCGCGCTGCTGCCGCCGCAACTGCGCGACGCGATGGCGACGATGCCGGGTCTCGGCAATCCGAACCGCAACAACCCGCTCGCCGGCGAGAACAACCTCCAGGAAGACCGCGCGCGCTTCACCGCGGAACTCGACGTGCAGAGCGAACTGCAGCGCGTGTTCGAGGAGGCCAATCGCAGCAACACCGCCATCTACGCGGTGGACCCGCGCGGCCTCTCGACGGGCGAGTTCGACATCCAGGACAACGTGGCCGGGCGCGCCAGCCAGGACGCGCTGCGGCAGACGCAGAACACGCTGCAGGTGCTGGCCGGCGAAACCGACGGCCGCGCCATCATCAACCGCAACGACCTCGCCGTCGGCATGAAGCAGATCGTGCGCGATTCGAGCGCCTACTACCTCATCGGCTACAACTCGACGCAGTCACGCAGCGACGGCAAGTTCCATCCGATCAAGGTGCGCGTGCGGCGGCCGGGCCTGCAGGTGCGCGCCCGCAAGGGCTATTGGGCGATGACGGCGGTGGAAACGGCACGGGCCACGGCGCCGCCGAAGCCCGGCCCGCCGCCGGCCGTGGCGAGGTCGCTCGCCGGCATCACCGCCGGTGCCGACCGCCGGCTCATCCGCACGTGGGTGGGCACGGCGCCGGCCGAGGGCGGCAAGACCGAGGTCACCGTGGTGTGGGAGGGCATCCCCCCGGCGCCCGGCGCATCGCGGGCACTCGTCGGCCGCGTCATGCTGACGGCGGCCGCGCCGTCGGGCGAGCAGTACTTCAAGGGCCAGGTCGGCGCGGATGCGCCGGCCGATGCGCCAGCCAGTGCGCGGCGCGGTGTGGTCACGTTCGCGGCGCCGCCCGGCAAGGTCAGCCTGCGGATGTCGATCGAAGAGAAGCCCGACGAGGTGCTCGATACCGACGATCGGACGATCGAGGTGCCCGACTTCACCGAGCCGAAAGCGCGGCTCACGACACCTCGCGTCTACGTGGCGCGCACACCGCGCGAGTTCCAGGCGATCAAGAACGACGCCTCGGCGGCGCCCACCGCCACCCGCGAGTTCCGCCGCACCGAGCGCCTGTTCCTGCGCCTCGATGCCGTGGCGCCGGGCGGTCAGGCCGGCGCGCTCGCGTATACGGCGCGGCTGCTGAACCGCCAGGGCGATCGCATGGCCGACCTCCCGGTCACCTCGCCGGCCGAGGGCGGCCCCGCCACGCTCGACGTGCCGCTCGCCGGTCTCCCGGCCGGGGAGTTCCTGATCGAGATCGCGGCCAAGGGGCCCGACGGCGCCGACGCCACGGAACTCGTCGCCTTCAGGATGGTGGGGTAGGGGGCGGGGCCCGGGGCCCGGGTCTCGGGAACAACACCAATGAGAAAAGGCCCGGCAGTGTCCTGCCGGGCCTTCGTGTTTTCGCGGACTGTGCGGCGGCGCTCGTCGCGCCGTTCTCCCGGTCCCCGGGCCCCGGGCCCCGAGCCCCTACTATGCGTACATTCCGCGCATGCGCGTGACCGTGGCGACCCGGTTGATGGCCACGATGTAGGCGGCGGTGCGCATGTCCACGTTGTGCTTCTTCGCCGTCTTCAGCACGGCGTCGAATGCCTCGACCATCTTCACCTCGAGGCGCTCGTTCACTTCCTTCTCCGACCAGAAGTACCCGTGGCGGTCCTGCACCCACTCGAAGTACGAGGTGGTGACGCCGCCCGCGTTGGCGAGGATGTCCGGCACGACGAACACGCCGCGCTTGTGCAGGGCGTGGTGCGCGTCCGGCGTGGTCGGGCCGTTGGCGCCTTCGATCACCATCTTCGCCTTGATGCTGGCCTGGTTCTCGGCCGTGATCTGGTTCTCGAGCGCGGCCGGCACGAGCACGTCCACGTCGAGCGCGAACAGCTGATCGTTCGTGATTGGCTCCGAGCCCGGGAAGCCGGCCACCGTCTTGTGCTCGGCCGCCCACGTGAGCAGCGCCGGCATGTCGAGGCCCTTCGGGTTGTGGACGCCGCCCTTCCAATCGGTCGCGGCGACGATCTTCGCGCCTTCGGCGTGCATCAGCTCGGCGCCGATCGAGCCGACGTTGCCGAAGCCCTGCACGGCCACCGTCGACCCCTTGAGCTCGAAGCCCAGGTGGCGGGCCGACTCGCGCGCGATGATCATGACGCCGCGGCCGGTCGCTTCACGACGGCCGAGCGAGCCGCCCATCTCCACGGGCTTGCCGGTGACGACGGCGGTGGCGGTGTGGCCGACGTGCATGGAGTAGGTGTCCATGAACCACGCCATGATCTGCGCATCGGTGTTGACGTCGGGCGCCGGCACGTCCTTCTCCGGGCCGATGGCGTCGATGATCTCGGCGGTGTAGCGGCGGGTCAGCGCTTCGAGTTCGCGCTTCGACATCGTGGTCGGGTCACAGATGATCCCGCCCTTGCCGCCGCCGAAGGGCACCTGCGCCACGGCGCACTTCCAGGTCATCCACGCGGCGAGCGCCGTGACTTCGTCGAGCGTGACGCCGGGATGGTAGCGGATGCCGCCCTTGGCCGGGCCGAGCGTGATGTTGTACTGGACGCGGTAGCCGGTGAAGACTTCGATCTGGCCGTTGTCGCGCTGGATGGGGCACGAGACCACGATCTGCCGTTTCGGGTGGGTCAGGATCTGCCAGATCCCGGGGTCGAGGTCGAGAATGCGCGCCGCCCCTTCGAACTCCTGAAGCATCGCGCTGAAGACGCTGCCATGTTTGGGCATGGATGGGTTCCTCTGTGTGCCCCGTCAGCCCACCTGGGCCGCACTCGGGCGGGTCGAACAAACGATCAAAAGTAGCCCGGCTTTGACGTCGATGTCAATTGCACGTTCATGCCATGCGCTCAGGTTATCGATGCTCGAGCGCCGATCGACGTCCTCGTGTGCCGGGGCGCCACCTCATGCCCGCCGTGGACGTTCGCAGACATCGTCCACCCATGCGCATCCTCTATACTGAAATCGATGGCCAGACCGGTGATTCCGACGACAGGCGACAAGGCACGCTGGACGCGTGAGGTCCTCGAACCCACCCTCCGCAAGTCGCCCGAACGCCCGGGCCCGTTCACCACGATCTCGGGACGCGCGATCGACCGTCTGTACACGGCGGACGACGTGGCCGGCATCGACACCACCCGGGATATCGGCAATCCGGGCGAGTTCCCCTACGTGCGCGGCATCCATCCCACGGGCTACCGCGGGAAGTTGTGGACGATGCGGCAGTTCGCCGGCTTCGGCACACCCGAAGAGACCAACGCCCGCTACAAGGAGCTCATCGCCGCGGGTGGCACCGGCCTGAGCGTGGCCTTCGACCTGCCCACGCTGATGGGACGCGACCCCGACCATCCGCTGTCGCTCGGCGAAGTGGGCAAGTGCGGCGTGAACATCACCTCGCTCGCCGACATGGAGCGGCTCTTCGAGGGCATCTCGCTTGCCGACATCACGACGTCGATGACGATCAATTCGCCGGCGCCGATGATCTTCGCGATGTACCTCGTGGTGGCCGAGAAGCAGGGCGCCGACTGGAAGAAGATCTCCGGCACCATCCAGAACGACATCCTCAAGGAATTCATCGCCCAGAAGGAATACATCTTCCCGCCGCGGCCCTCGATGCGGCTCATCACCGACATCTTCGGCTTCTGCACCCGCGAGGTGCCGCGCTGGAACACGATCTCGGTGAGCGGGTACCACATCCGCGAAGCCGGGTCGACATCGCTGCAGGAACTGGCCTTCACGCTGCGCGACGGCCTCGAATACGTGCAGTACGGCGTCGACGCCGGCCTCAAGGTCGACGACTTCGTGCCGCGCATCTCGTTCTTCTTCAACTCGCACAGCGACTTCTTCGAGGAGATCGCCAAGTTCCGCGCCGCCCGCAAACTCTGGGCGGAGGCGATGAAGACGCGCTTCGGCGCCACCGACCCGAAGTCGTGGCAGCTGCGCTTCCACACGCAGACGGCCGGCGTGTCGCTCACCGCGCAGCAGCCCTACAACAACGTCGTGCGCACGGCGCTGCAGGCGCTGGCGGCGGTGCTCGGCGGCACCAACTCGCTGCATACCAACTCGCTCGACGAAGCGCTGGCGCTGCCGACGAAGGAAGCGGTCACGATCGCGCTGCGCACGCAGCAGGTCATCGCCCACGAGAGCGGCGTGACCAATGTGGTGGATCCGCTCGGCGGCTCCTACTTCGTCGAGGCGCTGACGCGCGAGATGGAGCAGGGCACGCTCAAGTACTGGGAGACGATCGACCGCATGGGCGGCATGGTCGAGGCCATCGAGCTCGGCTACCCGCAGAAGGAAATCGCCGAAGCGTCGTACCAGTTCCAGCAGGCGGTCGAGCGCAAGGAGAAGATCATCGTCGGGGTGAACGACTTCATCCAGGAGAACGAGCCGCCGATCGAAATTCTCTACATCGACGACAAGGCGTCCGAGATCCAGCTGGCGCGCCTCGAGGCCCTCAAGGCCTCGCGCGACAACGGCGCCGTGCGGCGCACGCTGGACGCGCTGAAGAAGACGGCCGCCGGCTCGGGCAACACGATGGAGCCGATGCTCGAGTGCGTGCGGGCCTACTGCACGGTGGGCGAGATGTGTGATGCCCTGCGCGACGTGTGGGGCGAGTGGGAAGAGACGCCCATCATCTAGGGGCTGGGGACTCGGGGCCGGGGGCTGGGGCGCGTGCCCGGCCTGACGGCCTCGCCAAGGAACCAATGGATCGGAAGATTCGAGTAGTGATCGCCAAGCCCGGGCTGGACGGGCACGACCGCGGGGCGAAGGTCATTGCCCGCGCCCTGCGCGACGCCGGCATGGAGGTCATCTACACCGGCCTCCGGCAGACGCCGGAAATGATCGTCGGGGCCGCGCTGCAGGAAGACGCAGACGTAATCGGACTGTCGATTCTGTCAGGCGCCCACATGCACATCTGCCCGAAGGTGGTGGAGTTGCTGAAGGCGCAGGGGCTCGACGACGTGCTCATCGTCCTCGGCGGCATCATCCCCGATCAGGATCTCCCGAAACTGCATGCGATGGGCATCACCGGGGTCTTCATTCCCGGCACGCCGATGCAGCACATCGTCGACTTCATCGCCGCCAACGCCCGCGTCCGCTCCGACGCCTGACGGCCCGGAGCTTGCACCGCAGGGGACCGGAGAGTGGTCCCCATGACCGTCGCGCCCCCCCGTGTCCTGCTGATCTCCGAAAGCCGCATCACGCGCCGCGTGGTCGAGATGACCTTCGCCGATCAGCCGGTCGACCTGGTCACGGCCGTCACGAGCCAGGAGGGCCTGGCCGCCTGGGAAGGCACACCGGCCACGGTGGTGCTGGCGGACCTCGCCATGGACGCGCCGCCCGACGGGCTCGCCGTGGCGCGCCACGTGCACGCCCATGCCGGCGACCGCCACGTGGCCGTGCTGCTCATGGCCGGTCAGCACGACGCGGTAGATGACGCCGAGATGGCGGCCGCCGGTGTGCGCGGCGTGCTGCGCAAGCCGCTCGATTCCCTGCAGCTCATCGAGGCCGTACGTGGCGCCGTACGCGTGAGCCGCGGCCAGGCGCCGTGGGCGCCGCCGGTGCTGCCAGACTCCGTCGCCCCGCCTGCCGGCGTGGT
>JALHON010000264.1 GCA_022842985.1 Acidobacteriota bacterium
CACCACCTGGGATCTGCGCGGCACCGGGCCGGCGCTGCCGCCGGCGGGGGGCACGGGGGGCGGCGGGTTCGGCGGGCAGCAGGCGCTCGGCGGCTTCGTGGCGCCCGGCACCTACACGCTCACGCTGGCACGCCGCGTGGGGGGGACCACGACGACGCTGGGCGATCCGCAGACGCTCATCGTGCAGCCCGATCCGGCCATCACGCTCACGCCGGCGCAGATCACCTCGGCGCGCGAGTATCAGGAGCGTGTCTTCCGCCTGCAGCGGACCTTCACCGGGGCCCTCGAACAGGCCAACCAGCTGCGCACGCGCACGCAGGCCATGCGCCGCGCCGTCGTGGCGTCGAGCGCGGCGCTGCGGATGCTCGATGCGGCCGTGGGCTTCGACACGCGCGCGCTCGCCGTGCTGCGCACGCTGCGCGGCAACGAGACACTGCGCGGCCTCGAGTCGGGCGCGCCGTCGAGCGTGCAGGCGCGGGTGAATTCCGCCACGGCGGGTGCGCGCGGCCTCACCGGGTCGCCGACGGCCACGCAGCAGCAGAACTACGCCATCGCCTTCGACGAGGTGACTGCGGCGGTGGGCGTGCTCCGCGGTCTCGAGACCGAGGTGCGGAAGTTCGAGCAGGAGCTGGAAGCGGCGGGCGTGCCCTACACGCCCGGCCGCTGGCCAGGCCAGTAGGGCGCGCTATTTGATGAGGGTGATCGGCACGTCGACGACGTGGATCACCTTCATCGCCGTGGAACCGAGCAGCAGGCTCTGCACGGGCCCCAGGCCGCGCGTGCCCATCACCAGGCTGTCGCAGCCGAGGCGGGTGACGTGGGCGGCGACTTCGGAGGCGATGTCGCCCACGGCCGCATGCGTGGTCACGTCGATGCCGGCCTCGCGCACGGTCGCGGCCGCGGGGGCGAGGATGGCCTGCGACGCCGACGCCTGCCAGCGGGCGATGTCGTCGGCGCCGAGGTGGCTGCGCACTTCCCACGCATCGATGGCCGGCTGCACGTGCACGAGCTGGACGCGTGCGCCGGCCTGGCGCGCCAGGACGCGCGCTACCCACTGCACGGCGCGCATGGCGCTCTCCGAACCGTCCACCGGCACGAGTACGTTCGTCATGTGGGCATCCTAACGCAGGCTGCGTGTCGACGGGGCGCCGGCACGGCGGGGCGTGGCACGCGGCGGTGGCCGTAGCCGGCCGTCAGTGCGCCGTCGTGCCCGGCGGCACGCCGGGCGCGAGCCGCCGCCGCAGATCGAAGTCGCAGCGCAGCCGATCGCCGTCGGGGCTCACCGTCCATCCGGCGTCGAGCGTGGCGGCGAGGTGTGCGGCGAGATCCCCGAGCTCGCGGGCGCCGCCCGTCTGCAGTGCCAGGATCACTTCGAGGTCGTACCACA
The DNA here is from genome assembly GCA_022842985.1 of Acidobacteriota bacterium. Taxonomy (GTDB): domain Bacteria; phylum Acidobacteriota; class Vicinamibacteria; order Vicinamibacterales; family UBA2999; genus CADEFD01. The sequence goes on from JALHON010000264.1 coordinate 1,388, forward strand.
GGCTGCCGTCGTGATGGTCCACGGCTTCCTGCGCCGACGTGACATCGACCGGAATGTGCGAGGTGTGCGACCACTGGGCAGTGGCGCGGAAGATGTCGGCGAACTGCTCGCCCGAATAGGCGAGCTGCGTGGAGGAGCGCCAGCGGATCATCAGGGGGTGCCGTCGATCCTAACGCGAGCCAGCCGTTTCGTGGCGCATGGCTGCATGGAATCTTGGGACGAAGGCGTGGCCTGAGCCGGCGGCGGTCAAGGGTCGGGGCGACCCTTCGACGAGCTCAGGGTGCCCAGTGGTCGAGTAATGGTCGGGGCGACTGGATTCGAACCAGCGACTTCTCGCTCCCAAAGCGAGCGCTCTACCAGGCTGAGCTACGCCCCGATTCCGTGGTGATCCCGGTCTGGCTTCCGGGCCCCTTATTGTACCGCCTGCACGGCTTCTGTGTGAGCGGTCCGCGGCCGGCGGGCGGGTGCGCTATTCTGACGCCCGTGTCTCGCTACTTCGTCACCGGCGCCACGGGATTTGTCGGCGCCGAGGTGGCCAAGCAACTGCGCACGCGCGGACATCAGGTGGTGGCGCTCGTGCGCTCGCCCGAGAAAGCCTCGCTGCTCGCCAAGCTGGGCTGCGAGCTGCACGTCGGCGACATCACCGCGCCCGACACCCTGCGCGCGGGCATGCGGGGCGTGGACGGCGTGTTCCACCTCGCCGCCTGGTACAAGGTGGGGGCGCCCCATGCGCGGCCCCTGGCCGAAGCCGTGAACATCGAGGGCACGCGGCACGTGCTCGACGTGATGCGCGAACTCGGCATCGCGCGCGGCGTCTACACCAGCAGTCTCGCCGTCTTCTCCGACACGCACGGTGTGCTCGTCGACGAGGCCTACCGCTACGACGGCCCGCACCTGTCGCTCTACGACGAGACGAAGTGGCGCGCGCACTACGAGGTGGCGCTGCCGGCCATCGCCGCCGGCCTGCCGCTCATCATCGTGCAGCCCGGCGTGGTCTATGGTCCCGGTGACACGAGCGCGATCCGCGGCCTCTTCGTGAGTCACCTGCGCCGGCGCCTGCCGTTCGTGCCGGCCGGCACGGCGTACTGCTGGGGCCACGTCGACGACACCGCGCACGCCCACATCGAGGCGATGGAACACGGGCGCGTGGGCGAGAGCTACATCATCGCCGGCCCGGCGCACTCGCTGCGCGATGCGGTGCGGTCGGCGGCGCGGGCCAGTGGACGTCCGGCGCCCCTGGCCGGTCTGCCGCCGGCGCTGCTGCGCGGCCTCTCGCGGGTGATGAGCGGTGTCGAGAGGTTCGTGCCGCTGCCCGAGGGGCTCAGCGGCGAGACGCTGCGCGTCGCGGCCGGCGTGACCTATCTGGGCTCGAGCGCGAAGGCGGCCAGGGAATTCGGCTTCGCTCCGCGGCCGCTCGACGAAGGCATGCGGCACCTCATCGAGCACGAGATGCGCGTGCTCGGCATCGTGCCGCGTTAGGCGGTCGTCGCGTCGCCAGGCACCGGCTTCAGCATGCCGCGCCGCATGATGCCGGAGATGAGGGCGATGGCCTCCGGCGTGGGCCGGCCCATCTGCCGCTCGACGCCGAAGATCGACTCGACCGAGAAGTAGTAGATGAAGGCGCGCGTGGCAAAGAGCAGGGCCGGCGCGAAGGGCACGTCGTCGCGGAAGCGCGTGTCGAGGCCGAGGCTGGCGCGGTGGGTCTCGGCGAAGGTCTCGAAGCGCGTGGCGAGGTCGGCGTAGAAGCGCTGGATGTGGCGGCCGTCGAACTCCACCGCGTCCACGTAGTAGAGCGCCAGATAGGGCCGCCAGCCGGTCAGCACCTGCTGCGCGGCCTCGGCGAGGGCGGCGAAGTCGTCGAGGAAGTCGCCGCGTTCGAGCACCACGTTGATGGGGAAGTCGGGTCGCTTGGTGATGGCCTGGAACTGCTCGAGCAGCGCCTGGAAGATCGCTTCCTTGTCCTGGAAGTGGTGGTACACCGAGCCGGTCGAGACCCCGGCCTTGCCGGCGATGTCGCGCATGCTGGTGGCGCCGTAGCCGCGATGCGAGAACAACTCGAGGGCGGCGTCGAGGATGGCGGTACGGCTGCGCTCGGAGCGTTCGATCTGAAGCATGGCTCTTGGGGATCGAGGTTACTTCAGGTCACGCACCCAGCGGATCAGGGCGGCGACGGCTTGCGCGCGGTGGCTCACGGTGGCTTTGACGTCGCCCGCCTCGGCCAGGGTGCATCCGAGGGCCGGGCTGAAGAAGATCGGGTCGTAGCCGAAGCCGCCGCCGCCGGCCGGAGCGCCGGCAATGCGGCCCTCGACCACCCCGCGGGTCTCGAAGAGCACGGCGCCGTCCTTCGCCACGACCAGCGCGCAGACGAACCGGGCCGAACGTCCGGCCTCGGGCACGTCGCGCAGGCGGCGCAGGATCTCGTCGAAGCGGGCCGCGTAGGTGGCGCCGGGACCGAGGAACCGCGCCGAGTGCACGCCGGGCGCGCCGCCGAGGGCGTCCACCTCGAGGCCGGAGTCCTCCGACACCACGTACTCGCCCGGGTGCCGGGCCGCGTAATGCAGGGCCTTGATCCGGGCGTTGCCCTCGAAGGTGTCGGCGGTTTCCTCGGGCTCGGTGCCCGGCGGGAGCTCGGCCAGCGTCTCGACCTGCACCGGCACGCCGGCCAGCAGGCCGCGCACCTCGCGCACCTTGTGCGGATTGGTCGTCGCGAAGCGCAGGACGCGCATCAGCGGCCGAGGATGGGGCCGCAGATCTCGCGCTGGGCGGTGATCAGGCGGTCGATGCCGCTCGAGGCCAGCTCGAGCAGGCCGTTGAGCGCCGTCTGGTCGAACGGCTCGCTTTCGGCCGTGCCCTGGATCTCGACGAAGCGGCCATCACCGGTCTTCACGACGTTCATGTCGACTTCGGCCTTCGAGTCTTCCTCGTAGGCGAGGTCGAGCAGCGGCATGCCGGCGACGATGCCGACGCTCGTGGCGGCCACGTAGTCGTTCACCGGGATGGTCGTGAGGCCGGTCGTCTCCTTCAGACGGCCGAAGGCCAGGACCATCGCCACGAAGGCGCCGGTGATCGACGCCGTGCGCGTGCCGCCGTCGGCCTGGATGACGTCGCAGTCGAGCCACAGCGTGCGTTCGCCGAGCCGTTCGAGGCGCACGACCGATCGCATCGAGCGGCCGATGAGGCGCTGGATTTCCATGGTGCGGCCGCCCACCTTGCCCTGCGACGCCTCGCGCGTCGTGCGGGTGTTGGTGGCGCGGGGCAGCATGCCGTACTCGGCCGTCACCCAGCCCTTGCCGCTGCCGCGCAGGAACGGCGGCACGCGATCTTCGATCGAGGCGGCGCAGATGACCTTCGTGTGGCCCACCTCGATGAGCACCGAGCCTTCGGCGTGGGCGAGATAGCCGGGCGTGATCGTGACGGGACGCAGGTCCCCGGGAGCGCGGTCGAATTGTCTGGTCATGGGACGCGGATGAGCCCTTCATTCTTTCGCAAGGGCTCACGCAAGTCCACATGTCCGGTGAGCGTCTCGACCTCGCGGCCATCGATCAGGATCTGCACGCGCGCGACGGGCGTGAGGTTCGTCGTGAGCACCGAGACGATGGCGTAGGTGGCCATGAGCTCGTTGTGCGATCCGCCCGGCAGTGCCGAGACGAACGTGCCGTCGAGATCGACGTAAGCGTCGTCGCGGCCGGTGAGGAAGACGCCGCGCACGGTCACGCCTTCGGGCACGGCGCGGGTGAGCGGCTCGGGTGGCGTGGCGGCCAGCTGCGCCTCGACGAGCGCCCGCGCCTGCGCGGCCGGCGAATCGCGCAGCGGTACGTCCATCGCGCGGGGCTCGAGCAACGTGCCGTCCTCCGACACGAAGTAGAGCAGGGCGGAGATCTGCGGACCGACCGCGGCCGGCGCCTCGGCGGCCGGCGCGACGGGCTCGGCGTCGGGCGTCGGCGCCGACAGACGGCGCTCGAGGAACGAGAACATCAGCCAGCCAAGGCCGACGGCGAGGGCGCCGATGCCGACGAGCGTGGCCACGCGGCGCGGTGTCATTGGGCCGGCTTCTCGAGGCGGCCGCGGAAGGCGGCGATGGCCTCGAACACGGCGAGGGCCACCTTGTCCTGGTGCGCGGCGCTCGTGAGCGCCTTCTCCTCGTCCGGATTCGAGAGGTAGCCGATTTCGACGAGCACGGCCGGCATGTTGGCGCCGACCAGCACCCGGAAGGGCGCCTGCTGCACCGGGCGCGGGCTCATCTCGACCTTGCCGCGCAGCGCCGACTCGACGAGCGCGGCGAAGGTGGCCGACTGTTCGAGATGGCGCAGCTGCGCCGTCTCCCACAGGATGAGTTCGATGGCGCGCGTGCCGCCGCCGAGCTGCGGCAGCGCGTCGGGCTGCTGGATGGCGCGCCGCGATTCGAGGCTCGCGCGATCCACGCTCAGGTAGTAGACCTCGGCGCCCTTCACCGTCGACCGCACGGCCGCGTTGGCGTGGATGCTCACGAAGAGGTCGGCGCGGTTGTTGTTGGCGATGGCGGCGCGCTGGTCCTGGTCGAGCGTGCGGTCGTCGTCGCGCGTGAGGATGACACGCAGGCCGAGCCGGCCTTCGAGCAGCGCCTTCAGGCGCCGGCTCACCTGCAGCGTGACGGTCTTCTCCAGCGTGCCGCCCGGGCCTTCGGTGCCGTTGGCGTCGCCGCCGTGGCCCGGGTCGATGACGATGGTGCGGAAGCCGCCGGGCGGCGGCAGTGACACGGCGGGTGCCGGATCGCCGGTGCCGCCGGCGGGCGGTGTGGGCGGCGCGGGT
>JALHON010000265.1 GCA_022842985.1 Acidobacteriota bacterium
GCCGTCGTCGTGGCCGCCACGCTTGCGGGCGCACTGACCGGCGCCGCGGCCGCGCGCTGCGGATCCATAAGCGCGCGGATCTCGTCGCGCCCCATCGGGCCGCGCAGGTACGAGAGCGCCCACCGCGACTGCAGCAGCAGCGGCCGCGAGTCGTGGACGTTGTGCAGCAGGAAGACGCGCTTGTCGAGGCTCGAGAGCAGGTCGTCCATCTGCGCGCGGTCGAAGCCCTGGCCCGACCCCGCGGCCACGCCTTCGAGCCCGTCGAGCACGCGCGCCTTGTCGCGTTCGGTCTGCAGGCGGCCGAGGAACCACGTGCCGGCGTTCGCGAGCGCCTTGTAGTCGAGGTCCACCGGGTTCTGCGTGGAGAGCACGCAGCCGAGGCCGAAGGCGCGTGCCTGTTTCAGCAGCGTGAGCAGCGGCACCTTGCTCGGCGGGTTGGCCGTGGGCGGCAGGAAGCCGAAGAGTTCGTCCATGTAGAGCACGGCGCGCAGCGACGTCGTGCCGCGCTGTCCGCGCATCCACGCCAGCACCTGCTCGAGCAGCAGCGCCACGAAGAACATCCGCTCGGTGTCGCCGAGGTGGGCGATCGAGACGACCGCGATGCGCGGCTTGCCAGTGGGCGTGTAGAGCAGCTTCGCCACGTCGAGCGGCTCGCCTTCGAGCCAGGTGGCGAAGCCGGGCGCCGCCAGCACGTTGTTCAGCTTCATGGCCAGCGCGAAGCGCTCCGAGGCCGGGTAGAAGGCTTCGAGTTCGAGCACGCCGATCTTGGTCATCGGCGGCGTCTGCACCTGGCCGATGAGCGACGCGAGGTCGAGGTTGCGGCCGGTGCGCCAGGCCTCCTGCAGCAGCGTCGAGACGAGCACGTGTTCACGGCTCGTCTGCGCGTCGCCGCTCACGCCGGCGAGCGCGAGGATGCCGGTGGCCACCGACTGCACGCGCGCGGCCAGGAGTTCCGGCTCGTCGAGCACCGTCTTCGGCGGCACGTTGAACGTCTCGAGGATCGAGAGCGGCAGACCGGCGCGGCTGCCCGGCGTGTAGACGGCCACGTCGGCCGCCGCCCTGAGGCGGCCGATGCGGGCGCCGTCCTGGTCCCACTCGGCGAGGCCGGCCTTCCAGCGCCCGGCTTCCTTCGCCGCGAAGGCCTCGGGCGTGAGCTGCTGCGCGCGCGCTTCGTCGGTGTTCACCCAGGGCTGGAACTCCTGCGGCGAGAGGCCCGGGAAGGTCAGCATCAGGTTGGCCAGATCGCCCTTGGGATCGATGGCCAGCACCGGCAGGCCGTCGATGGCCGCTTCTTCGATGAGTGCGATGCCCAGGCCGGTCTTGCCGCTGCCGGTCATGCCGATGCAGACCGCGTGTGTCAGCAGGTCCGACGAGTCGTAGAGCACGGGTTCTGTCGTGCGCTGCCGCGTGGCGGCGTCGTAGCGTCGGCCCAGGTAGAAGAGTCCCAGCTGCTCGTAGTTCATGACGCCCGCCATTGTAGCCGCGCCGTCAGACGTCGAGGCCCACCGATCGCATGAGGGCAATGGCGTTGCTCGTGCTGACGACGCCGTCGCGCAGGGTGTAGTCGAAGCGCAGCACGCCATCCTCGAAGTGATCGACGAAGTGCATGTTGCGGGCCCGCGCGCCGAGCGTGCCGGCAAACGCCGTGAGGGCCAGGTCGTGCGTGGTGGCGAGGCCGATGGCGCCGAGGTCCACGAGCCCGCGCAGCACGCCGGCCGCGCCCTGCTGGCGGTCGTGCGAGTTGGTGCCCGACAGCAGTTCGTCGATGAGGAAGAGCGTGCCGGCGCCGCCCGTCTCGCGCGCCAGGTCGACGATCTGCCGGAGCTTCGTGATCTCGGCGAAGAAGCGCGACTGGCCGGATTGCAGCGAGTCCTGCACGCGCAGCGTGCCGGCGGGCATGAGCGGCGTGAGCTGGAGCGAGGCCGCGCACACGGGCGCCCCGGCCTGCGCCAGCACGACGTTCACGCCGATGGCGCGCATGTAGGTGCTCTTGCCCGACATGTTCGAGCCGCTGACGATGACGAGGTGCGGCCCGTCGCCACCGAGCGCCACGTCGTTGCCCACGGCCGTCGCCGCCGGCAGGAGCGGATGCGCCACCGCGGTGCCGTGCAGCGTCGGCGGGCCCGCCGTGAGGTCGGGATACACGGCGTCCGGATGTTCCGCCGCGAAGGTCGCGAGCGCGGCCAGCGCCTCGACCTCGCCGAGGGCCTCGAACCAGTTGCCCACATGCCGCCCGGCGCGGGCGCGCCAGCGGTCGATGGCCCAGGCCAGATGGGTGGCCCAGAAGAGCAGCACCGAGAGCGGCCCGAAGATCTGGTTCTGCCGCGACGTCAGCAGATCGACCAGGCGCGACAGACGCCGGATCTCGACCGAGGCCGGCGCGCCGCTGGCATGGAGCCGCGCCTGCAGGTCGCGCAGATGCGGGCTCGTGAAGGGTTCGGCCTCGACGCGGGCGACGAGCGCGGCGGCGACACGCAGATCGTGGGCGCGGTCTTCCACGGCGCGGATGGCGCGCAGCACCCGCGGGCGCAGCGAGAACCCGACGACGGCCTGAGCCACCAGTGCGCCGCCGAACCAGTCGGGTGGGGTGGACGTGCGCGCCCAGACCACGAAGGCCCAGAGCGTGACGCCCGAGAGCGCCACGAGCACCCCGGGGGCCCATGCCGCCGGCGGACGTCCGGCCGCGGCGGCCCAGGCCGTGACGGCGCTCGTCGTCGCTGCGCCGGGCACGTCGGGCCCGAGCACGGCGAGATCCACGCGGAAGGCGTCGCGTGCGGCGAGGTCGCGCACGGCGTCCTGCCGCGCGTGGACCTCGGCGGGCGGCGCCGGGGCGAGCAGCCACGCGGCGAGACGCCGTTCGCCGCCATCGGTACGTGCGGTGGACACGAGGTCGAAGAGGCTTCCGGCGCCGAAGATGTCGAGGTCTTCCGCGTAGGGATGCCCGGCGGGCAGGTGGGCGGCGCCCGTCACGCCCTGTCCCTGCCAGCGGTCTTCGAGGCGGGCGAGCGCGCGGTCGGCGTGTGCGAGTCGACGCCGCGCGTGGGTCTGCCGCTCGAGGAGGCGCGCATGCGCCACGGCCGTGACCGCGAGCGCGAGCCCGGGGACGAGCAGCCACCAGCCGGTCCAGCGCTGCCAGCCGAAGGCGCCGACGGCGAGGCCCAGGGCCACGGCGCCGAGCGTCAGCCGCACCGCGGCGAAGCGGGCATCGGCGCGATCGAATGTCGCCAGGTCGGCGAGCAGACCGGCGCGCCGCTCGCGGCAGGCGGCGGCTACGGCCGCACGATCCCGTCGGCCGTCCACAGATACAACGTGCGGCGGTGATTGCCGCTGTCGGTGAAGGTGTCGACCTTCTCGGGCGTCCAGTCGCCGAAGCCGAAGTTGTGGGCGACGATGCGCGTGCCCGGCTTGAGCGCGCGCGTCAGCACCGGCCGCAGCTTCAGGTTGGAGGCCGTGAGCAGGTAGGTCGTGACCACCGTGGCGCTCGAGACGTCCGTCGTGAGCGCGTTCTCGAGCTTGAAGGTGACGAGACCCGCCACGCCTTCCTTGCGGGCGTTGGCGTTGGCTTCGGCGATGCGCTGCGGGTCGATGTCCACGCCGATGCCGCGGGCGCCGTACTTCTTCGCCGCCGTGATGGGGATGCGCCCGTCGCCGCAGCCGAGGTCGATGACCACGTCGTTCTTCGTCACGCGGGCCAGGGCCAGCATCCGGTCGACCACGTCCTGCGGGGTGGGGACGTAGGGGGCCAGGTTCGGGGCGTCGACCCGCTTCGGGGCCGGCTGGGGCTGGGCGGAGGCCAGCCCGACCGTGACGACGGCAAGAAGGGAGGCGACGAGGAGCCGGCGCATGGGCACAAGGATACAGACAAACCCTGCCGAGGGTGTCAGACAGGGGCTGGCAGGCGGTAACTCCCGCCCCGCGCACGGTTTAGGGGGCATGGCCGGGTGCAACCGCGGGCAAGCGAAATCCTCGGGATTTTGGCCATTTTCCGTGATCTTCGGGCCTCGGGTCGGCTATAATGGACAGGTCTTCGAGGGCAAGTTCCCGCCCTTAACTGACCTACCCAAACCTGGAACGGGGGCCACGTGTCATTCTCGGTCGGCGACAAGGTCATCTACCCCAATCACGGGCTCGGCGTCGTGGAGAAGGTCGAAGAAAAGACCATCCTCGGCACCACCTGCGGCTTCTTTCACCTTCGCATCCTCTCGAACGACACGACCGTGCTCGTGCCGGTGGCGAACGTCGATAACGTCGGCCTCAGGCGCGCCATCGACGACGATGAGGTCGAACGTCTGTTCGGCAAGCTCGGCGACGGCAAGATCGACAACCACGCGAACTGGAAGGGCCGGTTCAAGGACAACTCCGACAAGATGCGGAGTGGTTCGATCGCCGACATGGCCGACGTGCTGAAGAGCCTCACGTTCCTCGCCAAGTCCAAGAGCCTCTCGTTCCGCGAGAAGCGCATGCTCGATCGCGCCAAGTCGCTCATCGTCTCGGAAGTCTCCGAGGTGATGCGGGTGACGCCGCTCGAAATCGAGACCCGGGTCGAAAAGGCGCTGGAGCAGTGCTTCAGCACCAAGGCCCGCAACACCCAGCGCGCGGAAGCGCGCGCCAAGGCGGCGCCGCCCGTGAAGACGGCGCCGGTCAAGGCGGCGGTGGCCGCGGCCGCGGCGCCGGCGGCGAAGACCCGCCAGGCCCGCGCGTCGTAAGCGCCCGCGTCTCAGACTAGAATGCCCGGCCGGACATGTGTCCGTGCCGGGCATTCGTGTTTCTGCGGTCGTGACCATGCCATTCCCCTTGGATTCCCTGTGATCTCGACGGCCCTCGCGGCCGTGCGGTCCGTCACGGCCTACATCGCCACCGCGCTGTACGTGCTCGTGGCGGGCCCGCCCGGACTGCTCATTGCCATTCCGTTCAAGTGGAAGGGCCTGCTCTACGTGCTCGGGCACGGCGGCGCCGCGCTGGCGCTCGGCCTGGCCGGCATCCGCTACCGCCTGGCCGGACGCGGCCATATCCCGCAGGGCCGGGCGGTGGTGTTCTGCGCCAACCACCAGAGCAACGTCGACCCGCCGCTGCTGTACCGCGCGCTGCATCCGCGGCTCCACATCCTCTTCAAGGCGGAACTCCGCAAGCTGCCCATCCTCGGCATGGTCATGGAGACGGGCGGCTTCGTGCCCGTCGATCGCGCCAGCCGCGAGGCGGCTCTGACCGCGATCGACGTGGCCGCCGCCTCCCTGCGCGATGGCAACTCGTTCCTCATCTTCCCGGAAGGCACCCGCAGCAAGACCGATCAACTCTTGCCCTTCAAGAAGGGCGGCTTCATCATGGCCATCAAGGCGCAGGCGCCGATCGTGCCGGTGGCGATCACGGGCGGACGCGCGGCGATGCGGAAGGGGAGTGCCATCGTGCGTCCGGTGATGGTGTCGGTGCGCGTCGGCACGCCGATCGAGACGGCCGGTCGGACGCTGGCCGAACGCGATGCGATCATCGACGAGGTGCGCGGGGCGATCGAAGGCTTGATGGCGCAGGGGCCGGTCGCGGCCGGCGAGCGCTAGCGGGAGGAGGAGAGTCGTGGACCTGCTCGTGACAGCCGGGCGCACGCTGGGTTTCTCGCTGGCCGCGGGCGTCAATCTCTACGCGACGGTTGCCATGATCGGCCTCGCGGCGCGCTTCGACGTCGTGCAGCTGCCGCCACAGTTCGCGGTCTTCGACAACACCTGGGTGATCGGGATCGCCCTGGCGCTCTACGTCATCGAGTTCGTGGCCGACAAAGTGCCGTGGATCGACACCCTGTGGGACACCGGGCACACCCTCGTGCGGCCTCTCGGAGGCGCCCTCATTGCCGTGTCGACGCTGGGCGAGGCCTCGCCCTGGGCCCAGGGTCTCGTCGCGCTGCTCGGTGGCAGCATCGCCGCCGGCGGCCATCTGACCAAGGCGGGCACCCGCGCCGCGGTGAACGTCAGCCCCGAACCGTTCACGAACTGGGCGCTCAGCCTCGCCGGCGATGTCTTCGTCTTCGGCCTCGGTGCGCTCGCCCTCGCGTATCCGGTGGCGGCGCTCGTCGTCACGCTGGTCTGTGTCGCGTGTATCGTGCTGCTCCTGCGCTGGCTGATTGGCTGGGTGCGGCGCGCCGCGGCGCCGCCTGCGTCTGACGTCGCGCGC
>JALHON010000266.1 GCA_022842985.1 Acidobacteriota bacterium
GGCGCGGGGCCGGCTGCGCGGTGTCGGACGGCGGCAGCGGCGCGGCGTTCTCGGCGGTGCGCTCAGGGGCCGGCGGTGCCGGTTCCGGCTCGGGTCCCTGGCCGCGGGCACGTTCGTCCGGGGCCGCTTCCACCCGCTCGCTCGAATTGCCACGGGCGAACGGCAGGGCGTTCTCGGGCCGCTCGACCACCGCGGGCGCCGAGGCCTGCCGGTCCATGTCCGAGAGATCGGCTTTCGGAGGCGGCGCCGGCGCCGGCACATCGCGCAGCGGCTCGACGACGACGAAGCGGGGCGATTCCTCGTTCCGCGCCTGCTGGCGCTGGCGCTCCTCGCGGGCCTGGAGTTCTTCGGGCGAGGGCTGGAAGAGGGCCAGCTTCGGCGCGAACAGGAGCGCGAGCACGATGCCCACATGCACCACGACCGACAGCACGATTCCTTCCCGGCGGGAAATCGCACTGCCGACCGCTTCGACTTGCTCGTAGCGATCGTCGAAGTCGAAGTACATGAAGCAGTTGGTTCGATTATACCCGTCGGGCGCCAGGGCCCGGAGCCAGCCGGGCGATCCGGGTCACCCCTTGCGGGCCGTGTAGAGATAGACGACGCCGAGCGTCAATGGTCTGGACTGCGCGGTGGCGAAGCCGGCCTCGGTCAGGAGGCGCGCGAAGTCGTCGCCCCAGGGGAAGGCTCCCACCGACTGCGGCAGATAGGAATACGCCCCGCCGTGCTTCGACACCATCCGCCCGATCTTCGGCAGCACGCCCAGGAAATACCACTGGTAGAGCTGGCGCAGACCTGGCGCCTGCGGCAGGCCGAACTCGAGGATCGCCACGCGGCCACCCGGCTTCAACACCCGGTGCAGTTCGCGCAGCGCCACCGCCGTGCCCTGCACGTTGCGGATGCCGAAGGCAATCGTCACGCAATCGACCGAGGCGTCGGTCACCGGCAGCGTCATCGCGTCGCCACGCACGAGCTGCACGCGGCCCGGCAGGCCGGCGGCGCGGATCTTCTCCTGCCCCTTCGCCAGCATCGCGCCGGCGAAATCCACGCCGACGACCCGCGGGCTGCCGGGGCTCGCGAGCGCCGCGCCGATCGAGACGTCGGCCGTGCCGGCACAGACATCGAGCACGCGCTCGCGGCCCGTGAGCGCGAGCGACGTAATCGCCTGCTTCCGCCACTGGCGATCGAGGCCGGCCGACAGCACCATGTTCAGCAGGTCGTACTTGCCGGCGATGGCGTCGAACATGCCGGCAATGCGCGACGGCGCCTTGTCGAGCGGCAGGGGCTCGGCGCCCGTGCCGCCGTGCTCAGCCGACATAGAGCGCCACCGCGGTCGTCATCATGTAGAGAATCCCCACGTACCCGTTCAGATTGAAGGCTTCGGCCGCGCGTGACAGATCGTCCGGCGCCACCATCGACTGCTCGTAGGCCAGCAGCAGCGCCACGATGGCCACGCCGCCCAGATAGATCGGGCCGAGCGGCACGACGAACGCGAGCCCGGCCATCACGAGCACGGTGGCCACGTGCAGCACGCGCGACAGCCGCAGCGCGCCGGCGATGCCGAACTTCACCGGGATCGACTTCAGGCCGTGGGCACGATCGAACGCTTCGTCCTGGCAGGCATAGATGATGTCGAAGCCGGCGACCCAGAGCGCGATCGCGAGGCCGAGCAGCCACGGCGTCCACGCGAGGCCGCCGCCGGCGGCGAGCCAGCCGCCCACGGGCGCCACCGCCATGGCGAGGCCGAGAAAGGCCTGTGTGTAGTAGGTGAAGCGCTTGGCGAGCGAGTACCAGCCGACGATGGCGAGCGCGAGCGGCGACAGCCAGCCGCAGAGGGCGCTAATCTGGCAGGCGCTCGCGACGAAGGCCGCGGCCGCCACCGCGACGAACGCCCATGCCTCGGCCGTGGTCATCGCGCCGCGCGGCAGTTCGCGATTCGCTGTGCGCGGGTTCTTCGCGTCGAAGCGGGCGTCGACGATGCGGTTGAAGCCCATCGCGGCGCTGCGCGCGGCCACCATGCACACGAGAATCCAGCCGAATTGCCGCCACGAGGGTGCCGATTCGCGCGAGGCCAGCAGCGCGCCGGTGAACGCGAACGGCAGCGCGAACACGGTGTGGCTGACGCGCACGAACGAGAGGTAGGTCGAGACGGACGCCATCAGGGACGGCCTCCATGGTAACCGGCCATCTCTAGGACGCGCACCGCCCCGGGCGCGATTCCGCCGAGCAGCGCCTCTTCCGGATCGGCGATACCGGTCCCGACGGCCACCGCCAGCAGCGTCGCCCGCTTCCCCGCCGTGATCGTGCCGAGCTCCGAGTCGAGCCCCAGCGCCTCGGCGCCGCCGAGCGTGGCAGCCGCGAGCAGGCGGCGGGCCGGCACGTCGGGCACGAGCTGCCGCATCGCGCGCAGTTCGGCGAAGAGGTTCAGATCCGGCGCACTCGCGAGACTGTCGGTGCCGATGGCGAGGCGCACGCCGGAGGCCAGGAACCGCCCGAGCGGCGGCGCGCCCACACCGACCCACACGTTGCTGCGCGGGCACGTCACGAGCGTCGCGCCCACCGCGGCCAGACGGGCGAGCTCGGCGTCCGTGAGCTGCACGCCGTGCACCACGAGCGTGCCCGGCCCGATGACGCCGAGTTCACAGAGGTAGTCGGCCGGCCCGCGGCCGGGCGGCTGCCAGTCGTCGCGCCACACACCGAGCGCCTGCAGGCGTTCACGCCACGGCCCGCCGCCGGTGCGCAGCAGCTCCACTTCGGCCGGCGACTCGCCGACGTGCACGCTCGTGAGCGGACGCGGCGCGGCCCTGACCACATCGCGAATCGCGGTGAAGAGCGCCGCCGAGACGGAGAACGGCGCATGCGGCGCCGGCACGACGCGCACGCCGGCCGAGGCAAGCGGCGCGTGACGCGCCACGGCGCGCGCGACCACCGGCGCGCCGTCGGTCACGCCGAACCCCATGAGCTCGTGGAACACGACGGCCGGCATCCCGGCCGCGGTGAGCACCGCCGGCGACACGAGCGCGTTCGCGATGTCGCCCACCGCCACCGTGCCGCTCGCGCGCATCTCGGCGACCGCGTCGATGACCGGCGTCATCACGGCCGGATCGTCCGCCTGCTCGAAGGACGTCCGCAGCGCCATGAGCTGGCCGACCCAGGCGAGGAAGTCGGTCGCGGGCGGCACGCGTCCGCGCAGCCAGGAGAGTTCGAGGTGGGTGTGCGCGTTGACGAGGCCCGGCAGGACGACCGCCGCGCCCAGGTCGTCGACGTCGGCGGCTGGCGGCGCCTCGGGCCCGGCCCCGACGGCGGCCACGCGGCCGTCCACCACATGCACCCAGCCATCGCGCAGCGGCGGCCGGTCGATCGGACAGACCCAGGCGGCACGCAGCAGCCGCGCGCCGGAACCTGCGGTCACCGGCGCACTCACGCCACCGGCGACGGCGGCGCCTGGCCGCGCTGACGCTTGCCGGCGGCGCTCTTCGCCTCGTAGTGCACCAGTTCGGCGGGCACCGACTGGTCGCCCTCCTGCCGCGCCGTGGCGAGCGCGAGCACACGCGGCACCTCGCGCTGGCGGAACACCGGCGTGCCGAGGTGCTCGTAGTGCATCGTGCGCCGCGAGGCCGTGAAACCGGCGTTCTCGATGTTCCGCACGACCTCGTACTCGTCCATGCAGTACTCGGCGCCGGCCGCGCGCACGACGTTCTCTTCGATCATCACGCTGCCCATGTCGTTGGCGCCGAACGCCAGGCTGAGCTGCCCGACCTTGCCGCCCTGCGTCACCCACGACGCCTGCAGGTTGTCGAAGTTGTCGAGCACGAGCCGCGCGATGGCGAGCGTGCGCAGGTAGTCGACGCCGGTCGCCTCTTCCCCGCCGCGTTCGGTGTGCTCGGGCTGATAACTCCAGGTGATGAAGGCCGTGAAGCCGCCGGTCTCGTCCTGCAGCGCGCGCAGGCGCAGCATGTGCTCGAGCCGTTCCTCGTCGGTTTCGACCGTGCCGTACATCATCGTCGCGGTGGTGCGCAGCCCGGCCTTGTGCACCTCGCGCATCACGTCGAGCCATTCATCGGCCGTGGCCTTGGAGTAGCAGTTGAGCAGCTTGCGGACGCGGTCCACGAGGATCTCGGCGCCGCCGCCGGGCACGCTGTCGAGACCCACGGCGACAAGGCGCTTCACCACTTCGGGCACCGGCAGCTTCGACGTCTTCGAGATGTGGAGGATCTCGGGCGGCGAGAGCGCGTGCAGCTTGAAGTCCGGGTACTTCGCCTTGATGCCGCGGAAGAGATCTTCGTACCAGGCGAGCGGCAGGTCGGGGTTGTGCCCGCCCTGCAGCAGCAGCTGGTTGCCGCCGAGCGCCATCGTCTCGTCGATCTTGCGGTGAATCTCGTCGAAGCCGAGCACATAGCCCTCGGCGTGGCCGACCGTGCGGTAGAACGCGCAGAAGTTGCAGCGCGCCACACAGACGTTCGTGTAGTTCACGTTGCGGTCGATGATGTAGGTGACGACCCCGTGCGGGTGCTTGCGCTGGCGCACGGCGTCGGCCATGCGGCCGAGCCACATCGTCGGCGCCTCGCGGTAGAGCCAGAGAGCTTCGTCGGCGGCGAGCCGGCCGCCGTCGAGGATGCGGGCACCGAGGGTATCGAGGCTGAAAGTCATCAGTAGAACCGCAGCGGCAGCGCGCGTGAGGCGTGTCCCACCTCGGCGGCCAGCGCGTGAAACCGTTCGAGACCCGCCTGCTCCCGCGGCCCGAAGGTGTAACGCAGATTATGACGTAGATACGAGGCGAAGGTGCCCGCGCGCACCGGATCGCCGGCGGCGGCCTCGAGCGCCAGGGCGTCGAGCGACCCGACGCCGCGGTCGCGCGCCGCGACGAGCCCCGCGACATGGGTGGGCGTGAGCACGCCGGGGCGTCCGGCCCATGCCGCGTAGACGAACGGCAGCCCGGTCAGCTCCTGCCACGCGAGCCCCAGATCGACCTTCTCGACGCCCGGCGGCAGCGGATCGATGGCCAGTGCCGGGTCGCCGATGATGAGCGCGGCGTCCGCCGCGGCCAGCATGTCGTCGAGCGACGGCAGGGCCGGCACGAATTCCGGCGTGATGCCCCAGCGCTTCGCGCAGAGGATGCGCGTCAGCGCCGCCGACGTCCGCGAGCTCGTGTCGAGCGCGAGGCGCCGCACGCGCGCCATCGGCACACGGGTAAAGACGGCCACGGACAGGATAGGGCCATCGGACCCGATCGCCATGCCGGGCACCAGGCGGTAGTCGCCGCGCAGGTATTCGAACGACGGGATCAGCCCGAGATCCACGTCGCCGGCGTGCAGACGTTCGGCGCACGCCGACGGCAGATCGAACTCGACGTCGAAGAGCGTGCGCTCGGCCTCGAGCCCCTGCACGAGCGGCCGGGCGTTCAGGAACGAGACCGCGCTGACGCGAACCGGCGCGCTCATCCCGCGAGGGACGCGAAGCGGCCGTCGCGTTCGAGCGGCGTGAGACCGGCGGCCGTGATGTTGCGGCGGATCTCCTCGAGCGGCGCGCGGCGCGTGCCGCGCGACGTGTCGTCATCGGCGGCCACGAGGTCCACATCGTCGGCGCCGACCGTGAGCGCGACCTGCGCCAGCTTCGGTCCGTGCCGGCGCCAGTCGACCTGCACGCGTGGCACCGACTCGAGCGCGAGACGCGCCAGCGCCACCTGACGCACGTCGTCGAACCCGGTGGTGGGGGTGGTGGGATCGGCCGCATCCGAGAGCGGGGCCACGGCTTCGAAACCGCCCACCGCGTCCTGGAGCGCGCGGGCGGCGAGGATCCATCCGGTGCGATCGTCCGGACAGGCGACGGCGCCGATGACGCGGGCCCCGAGGCCGGCATCCCGTGCGGTCTGCACGGCGGCGGCGGCGGCCGGCCCGGGCTCGACGAGCGCGACCTCGTCGAGGCCGGCGGACTTCAGTTCCGCGAGCAGCGCCGCCCCGCCGAGGTGCACGAGCTCGGCCAGCACGAAGCCGCGCAGCGGCAGACCGTCGGCAATCGCCTTGGCGCGCTGCACCGCGTCCACGGCCGCGGCCGGCGATGCCGGATGCCCGGCCAGCCGCACTTCACGCGC
>JALHON010000267.1 GCA_022842985.1 Acidobacteriota bacterium
CCCGGGCGACGGCGGCCCGCAGGGCCGCGGTGGTCGGGCCGTGGCCGTAGCGCGTCACCAGGTCCCGCGCGGCGGGACGCTGCAGGAGCTGGTCGATCGAGGGGAGTGCGCGGAAATCGCCCAAGGTGCGCCGTCTTGCGAGGGGTGGCGGTTCAGGATACCATCACAAACTCACGCGTTCGCGCTGCGCCCGCGCCCCGCAATGCCCGAGCCACCCTCTTCCACGCCTGTCCTGCCGGCCCCGACGCGCCGGCCGCTCGAGCGCTTCTGGCCCTACGTCGAGCTGACGGAGGAGCCGACGCCCGAGGAACTCGCCGCGCTCGATCCCGACCTGCACGCCGCGCTCTTCGGACCGCGCGACCTGCCGTTCTCGATCACGCTGGTGTTTCCCGACGTCGCCGGCGACACATTCGCCGAGGCGCTCGCCCGCGCCGAAGCCGCGCCGGAATACCGCGCGGTGGGCACCGGCGCCGCCCGGCGTCACCGTGCCCGGTTCTTCAGCACCGACGTCGCGGCGCTGCGCGATCTCTACGTGCTCATCGGCCACCTGCCCGAGTCGGAAGTGCTCATCGACGACCGTCCCGTGCCCTTCGCGCGGGAACTCTGGCTGCCGCTCCTCTGGTTTCAGCTCCTCAGGTAAGCCGTGGCGCCACCTGTTTCAGAGTTCGAGCGGCGCCTGCAGGAGCTGGAAGGCGAGCTCAAGCGGCTCGAACTCGAGTACATGCAGTTCCAGACCGGCCGTCTGGCGAAGCTGCCGTGGGACTCACGGAAGCGTGTCGAGAACCTGGTCAAGCAGTACGACCGGATGCACATCCAGAACACCGCGGAGCGCTTCCGGTTCGAGGGGCTGCAGTCGCGTTTCGCGGCGTTCTGCGAGCGGTGGGAACGCGACCTGAAGATGCGCGAGCTGGGGCGTCCAGGCCCGCGCGGACGGTCGGTGTCCGACCCGCCATCCGCTTCGATGCCGGCCGCCACGCGCGAACGCGCCGCGCCACCCGCCGAGGCTGCCGGCCCGGCGCGGCCGGACGTCGTGGCGCTGCGCGATCCCGAGGCCGAAAGCGATAAGGTGCGCGCGCTCTACGAAAAGCTGAGCGAAGCCCGGCGCCAGACCGGCGATGCCGACGTGCCGTTCGAGCGCTTCCGCGAGGTCGTGCGGGCGCAGGTCTCGAAGCACGCGAAGGAGGGCGTCGAGGTGGCGTTCCGCGTCGGCGTGCAGGACGGACGCGTGGTCTTCACGGCGAAGCCGAAGACCGGAACGAACGACGAATGATCGCGGAAGGGGAGTGGGAAGGACGAACGGGCGGGACGAACCTGGCAGAAGCGGCGCCGACCCCGAGGCCGGCGCCGGATGACATCAGTGGCTCAGACGAGCTGGACGTTGCCCGCCTGCGGACCCTTGGGCCCATCGACGATTTCGAACTCGACGCCCTGACCCTCTTCGAGGGAGCGGAAGCCCGAGCCCTGGATCGCCGAGTAGTGGACGAACACGTCGCTACCGCCCTCGCGCTCGATGAAGCCGTAGCCCTTGGCGTTGTTGAACCACTTGACCTTGCCTGTGATACGCATCGTTCTTCTTCCTAGCTTGCTGTGGCTCGCGCCACCTTACATCCGACCCCAGACCCCCGGGCGGGCGCCAGAGCCACGAAAAAAGGCCGCGCGATCGCGGCCTTCCGCGTCCCCACGGGGGGAACCGCAACATGGATGATACCGACCGGTGTCTCCAAGTGTCAATGCCTGTCTCGCGTTTTTTCTGCGGACGGTTTCACGTTTTCGCCAGCGATTCTCACAAGGACCAGGGTTAACCGACCATGCGACGTGCACTTCTCAGTGTCTCTGACAAGACCGGCCTCCTCGACTTCGCCCGCGGTCTCACGGCCCGCGGGTTCGAGCTCGTCTCGACCGGCGGCACCGCGTCGGCGCTGGCCGCGGCCGGCCTGCCGGTGACCAACGTGTCGGACGTGACCGGCTTCCCCGAGATGATGGACGGCCGGGTCAAGACCCTCCATCCGCTCATCCACGGCGGGATCCTGGCCCGGCGGCACGAGCCGCACGACCTCGAGTCGGCGCGGGCCAACGGCATCGGCCTCATCGACCTCGTCGCCGTGAACCTCTACCCGTTCGCGAAGACGGCCGCCAACCCGGCGGCCACCTTCGACGAGCTCATCGAGAACATCGACATCGGCGGCCCGAGCATGGTGCGGGCGGCGGCCAAGAACTTCCGCGACGTCGTCGTGGTCGTCGACCCGGCCGACTACCCGGCGGTGCTGGCCGCGCTCGACGGCGACGGCCCGTCGCCGGCCATGCGCTTCGACCTGGCGCGGCGGGCGATCACGCACACGGCCGCCTACGACACGACCATCGCGGAGGTGCTCGACGCCATCGGCTACGAGGAGGGCGGCACGCCCACCCGTGAGCCGCTGGCGCTGGCGCCGGCCCGCCTGGTCGTCACCGCCGCCAAGGTGCGCGACCTGCGCTACGGCGAGAACCCGCATCAGCCGGCGAGCTGGTATGCGATTGGCGGCGGCGAGGGCCTGGGGCGCCCGGCCATCGTGCAGGGCAAGGAGCTCTCCTACACGAACCTGCTCGACCTCGATGCCGCCGCGCGCATCGCGCTCGAGTTCGACGAGCCGGCGGCCGTGGTCATCAAGCACACGAACCCGTGCGGCGTCGCCATCGGCACCTCGGCGGCGGATGCCTTCGAGCGCGCCCGCGAGGCCGACGCGCTCTCGGCCTTCGGCGGCATCGTCGGGCTGAACCGGGCGCTCGACGCGGCCACGGCGAAGGCGCTCACCTCGACTTTCATCGAGGCCGTCGTGGCGCCGTCGGTGGACGAGGACGCGAAGGCCATCCTGGCCGTGAAGCCCAACATGCGCGTGGTCGTCGCCGATACGTCGGCGTTCCAGTCGCCGGCCACCTCCGCGGCGTCCCGCGAGATTCGCTCGGTGCTCGGCGGCCTGCTCGTGCAGGCGCGCGACATCGTCGAGGAGGCGCGCGTGGCCTGGCCCGCGGACGGCGTGAAGGTCGTGACGAAGCGGGCGCCGACGGCGGAGGAATGGCTGGCCCTGCGCTTTGCCTGGCGCGTCTGCGCCCACGTGAAGTCGAACACGGTGCTCTTCGCCGATGCCGGGCGCACGCGCGCCATCGGCGCCGGGCAGATGAGCCGCGTGGACGCGGTGCAGGTGGCGACGATGAAGGCCTCGGCGTGGAAGGCGGTGGAGCGTCCGCTTGCCGGCACGGTCGCCGCGTCGGACGCGTTCTTCCCGTTCCGCGACGGCCTCGATGCGGTGGCGCTCGCCGGTGCCACCGCGCTCGTGCATCCGGGCGGCTCGGTGCGTGATGCCGAAGTCATTGCCGCCGCCGACGAGCACGGCCTGGCGATGGTGCTCACCGGGCGCCGGCACTTCCGCCACTAGGCGGGGCAGCGCGCGTCCGCGTCTAGCCGACGCGGGCGCGCAGTTCGTCGAGCGTGGCGACGGCCGTGCCGAAGCGCGTCACGACGATGCCGGCGGCTTCGTTCGCGATCCGCGCGCCTTCGGCGGAACTTGCGCCGGCGGCCATCGCCGCGGCGAGCGTCGCCACCACGGTGTCGCCGGCCCCGGTGACGTCCGAGACCTCGCGGGCGAGCGCCGGCAGGTGGCCGTCGCTCGTCTCGTGCGCCAGCCACATGCCCTGTTCGCCGAGCGTCACGAGCACACCCTCGACGCGCAGCGTCTCGCGCAGGGCGCGCGAGGCGCGGCGGGCGTCATCGGCGGTCCTGATGCGCACGTGACTCGCGCTCTCGGCTTCGTGATGGTTCGGCGTGAGCAGGGTCGCGCCGGCATAGAGGGGCATGTGCGGCACCTTCGGATCGACGAGCACGGGAATACCGCGCCCGCGGGCCGTGGCGACGACGTGCCGCATGACCCGCTCGGTCACGACGCCCTTGAGGTAGTCGGAGACCACGATGGCGCCGGCCGTCGCGGCGGCCTCGTCGATGACGCCGACGAGCGCGGTCTCGACGCCGGCGGCCAGGTCGTCGCTCTTCTCGACATCGATGCGGGCCACCTGTTGATTGCGCGTCGTGGCGATGCGGGTCTTGCGCGTGGTGGGCCGCGCGCCGTCGGTCACGAGGCCGGACACGCCGACGCCGCGGGCCTCGAGCAGGCCGCGCATCTCGGCCGCCTGCGGGTCGTCGCCGACCACCGCGACGAGTGATACGCGCGCGCCGAGGGCCCGCACGTTGCAGGCCACGTTGGCGGCGCCGCCCGGCAGGCTGAACTCGCGCAGGAACTCCACGACCGGCACCGGCGCCTCGGGCGAGATCCGCGACACCCGGCCGATCATGAAGTGGTCGAGCATCGCATCGCCGACGACCACGACATGCGTCGCGGCCATGCCGTCGAGGATGGCGCGGGCGCGGGCGGGGGCGAGCGGCGGCAGTTCGGGCGCCTCGATCACGGCAGGCCTCCGTCCCGGTCGGCCGCGAAGGGCGCGGTGATCATCACCAGGAACAGCATCAGGAACTCGGAATCGCCGAAGTTGTATTCGAAGAGGCCGGCCGCGAGCATGGCGGCCATCGCCGCCAGACCGCCGGCGGCGAGCGCCGGCGTGCGTGAGCGGCGCAGGCGCGGCCACAGGCCGCGAATCGCCGCGCCGACGAACCAGACCCAGGCGGCGAGCGCCGGCAGACCGCGTTCGGCCGCAATCTGCATCGGCACGTTGTGGAGGTGCGGGTTCGAGGGCTGCACCGCCCACGGCACGCGGTAGCGCGGGTAGACGTGCTGCACCATGTCCGGGCCGACGCCCGTGAGCGGGTAGTCGCGCACCATCGCCCGGCCCGATTCGAGCATCGCCATGCGGTCGCGGCTCGTCGGATCGTTGCGGTCGAACATCGAATAGACGCGGTCGGTCACCGAGGCCGGCGCCACGCCGACGACGATGGCGACGACGATCGGCAGCAGGCCGATGAGCCGGCGGTCCTTCAGCAGGAACAGCGTGCCGACGCCCGCGAACACGCCCACCCAGGCGCTGCGTGTGAGGGTGAGCGCCAGGCTCGTGACGAGGGCCGGCATCGCCACCGCCGCCCAGGCGCGATCGCGCGTGTCGAAGAGCAGCCGCGATACGCCGGCGCAGATGACGAGCATCAGCGTGCCGGAATAGGTCATCCAGTGGGAGAGCGTGCCCTGCGGCCGGCGGCCGAGGCCGCCGTAGTTGAGCACGCCGTACTGCACGATGCCCACGAGGGCGCTCGCCGCGCCGACGGTGAGGGCGATGGAGACGAGGGTGCGGGCGCGGGCGCCGCGCGCGAACTCGAAGACGAGCGGCACCAGCAGGAAGAGGATCAGCTGCTTCGTGTCGGGCACGCTCACCGCGGGATCGCGGGACACGCCCGCTGACAGCAGCGTCCAGGCGATGTAGACGCCGAGCGGCACGACGAAGCGCGGCAGCGCCGGCACCCCGGCAACGGCCGCGCGCATCACCCAGGTGAGGCCGGCGACGGTGACGGCGATCTGCGCCGCGGCAATCGACACCTGCAGCGAGGCGACGGCCGCCATCACGGCCCACCAGCCCACGCGGTCGAGCCGTTCGAGCGTGGCGCGGGCGGTGGCGTCAGCGGCGAGCGTGGTCATGCGCCGCCTCCCATCACGCGGGCCGCCGCCGCCAGCACCTGCGCCGGCGTGGTCGCGGTGAGGCAGCGGAAGTCGCCGTGCACGCACGTCCGCTGATGGCAGGGGCGGCAGGCGAGCGGGCCCGGCTCGAGCGCCTCGGCCGTCATGGCCGGGTCGCGCCACGGCATCGAACGCGCCGGGAGCGTCGGGCCGAAGAGCGCCACGACGGGCACGCCGGTCGTGGCGGCCACGTGGAGCGGGCCGGAATCGCCTCCGATGAAGAGCGCTGCGCGCGACATGATGACCTGGAGCTCGTCGAGCGGCGGTTCACCGCAGCGGACGATGGCGTTGGCGGCCGCGCCGGGCGCGCGCGCGGCATCGGTGGCGATCGCATCGGCGGCGTCCGTTTCCGAAGGGCCCGCCGTGATCATAATGCGGCGGCGCGGACTGGCGAGCGCCAGCGCACTCGCCACCTGCGCGAAC
>JALHON010000268.1 GCA_022842985.1 Acidobacteriota bacterium
GCGCGGCGATGCTCGCGAGCGTCTCCGCGTCGTGCCGGGCGGCCGGCTTCTCGCGGCTGTCCCTGCTCGTCGGCGCGAGCAACACCACGGCGCGCCGGCTCTACGCGCGGGCCGGCTTCACGCCGTGCGCCTGGTTCGTCTCGGCGACCTGCGCCGGCCGGGCCGCTGACGCGCGGCGCGAGACCACGGCGGCCTGAACGGCAGGCCCGACGCACCGGACAGGGGAGTGGCGGGAAGGTGGCGGCGGCTGGTCAGCCGCGGCGATCGACGAGCGAGGCGTGGCTGATCGACGGCGTGAGCACGCGCCGGTAGGCGGCGAGCGTGGTCTCGCCCTGTTCCAGGCTGGCCACGGCGGCCCGGCGCGCCAGCTCGGCGTCGGCCAGTGACTGCATCGATTCTTCGTCGGTGGCGAGAATCCGCGCGACCAGGTTCGAGGCCTGCTGACGCAGGGCGACCACCTCGGCATATCCACCGAGCGTGGCCACCCGGTCACGGGCGGCGCTCAGCCGGGCGCGCACCGGCTGCAGCCCTTCTTCCACCGCGACGAGCGCGCGCGTGAGGCGGTCGCGTTCGTCGCCCTCGAGGCCCAGTTGCTCGAAGTCGCGCCGTGCCGTCACGCCGCGCTGCCTGGCGGCGACGAGCGCCAGCTGCTCGAGCAGGGCGATCTCGGCGTCGAGGCCGGCGCGATACTGCGCCAGCGCATCGACGAGGGCATGGTCGTTCACGCGGCGCCCCGCACCTGGGCGTCGGCGGCCGGTGCGGCAATCGCCACCCAGCTCTCGCGCAGCACGTTCAGCACGCGCGTGGCGTCGTCGATCGGGCCGACGCGGTTTTCGGCGGCGGCGGCGATGATGCGGCCGTTCACGTAGATGTAGAGCTCGTCGAGGCGCTGGGCGATCTCGCCGCCCTGCTCCATGTTGAGCGTGCTCTGCAGCTCCGAGATGATGGTGATGGCACGCGACGAGGCGTCGCGGCGGGCGGGAATGTCGCCGCGCTCGATGGCCTCGCGGGCCTGGTGCAGGAACTTGAGCGCGCCGTCGTAGAGCATCACCACGAGCTCGAGCGGCGTGCGCGACTGCACCTGGGTCTGGCGATACGTTGTCAGGCCACGCTGATGAGACATCCGTCGGATCTCCGTGAGGGTTAGAGCGATGCGCCGAAGTTGGCGAGCGACCCCGACTGGCCCTGCAACTGGCTCATGGCGGCGTCGGCGGCGATGAACTCGCGCTGCAGGGCGGCGCGGCGCACGGCCAGGCGATCCTGCATGTTGGCGATCGAGTCGGTCAGACGCGTGGCCTGCTCGGTCATCTGCTTGCGGGCGCCCGGGATGAGGCCGTCGCTCTGCGTGAAGGCGTCGAGCTGGGTGTCGAGTGTGGAGAAGGCGCCGGGAATGCCGGTGGACCCGGCAAAGAGCCGCTCGATGTCGGCCGTGCCGGAGGCGAGCGCCGAGGTCAGCGTCGTTTCGTTCAGCGACAGCGTGCCCGTGCGCGTGAACTCGAGCCCTACCTGCGACAGCGCGCTGAAGGCGCCGCCGGTGCCGAACTGGCTCACCAGGGTCGAGCGGATCTGGTCCTTGATCTGGCGCAGCAGCGGATCGCGGCCGATGCTGGCGTTGTCGCCCTTCACGGCCGAGGCGCCCTGGTCGGTCACGAACTTCTGGAAGTCGTTGTACGCCTTCACGAAGTCCTGGATCTTCGTCTTGACGCCGGCCGTGTCCGTGGCGACGTCGACGACGATGCTCCGGGCCGGATCCCGCTGGAAGGCGGTGATCGTCACGCCCGGCACCGCCGACGTGATCGTGTTGGTGGTGCTCGTAATCGGAATGTTGTTCACGAGCAGCGAGGCGTCGCTCGCCTGCACGGCGTTGTCAGCGGCCGAATCGCCCGACGTGCCGTCGCCGTCGTCGTCGCCGAACGTGATGCCGGAGCCGCCGGTGAGGTTGTTGGTGATGGTGAAGGCGTTGGCCTGGCCCGTTTCCTTGGCCGAGAGCACGAGCCGGTAGCTCGACGGGCCCGACTGCACGACGCTCGCCCGCGCCGGCGGATTGCCGGCGGCGTTGATGGCATCGGCGAGCTGCCGCAGCGTCGTCGATCCGGCCAGGGTGACGGTCACGCCGCCGATCGTGATGGTGCCGCCCGAGGCCACGACCGTATCGGGATCGGGCGCCGCGGTGGTCGACGCGGTGACCTGGGCCTTGGCGAGTTCGTTGACGACGACCTCGTAGCGGCCGGGAATGGCCGACGAGGTGGCCGAGACCGAGAGCGCGGACGTGTTGCTGCTCGTCGCCGCATACCCGCTGAGCTGCGACGTGTCGGCGAGCTTCGCGGCCGCCTGCTGCACCGCCAGCGCGCGCGTGGTCAGCGTGCCGAATGTGGCCGCCTTCGACTGCAGCGCGGCCTGCCGGTTCTGCAGCGCGACCAGCGGCTGACTCTCCTGAGTCATGATGATCGACAGGATCTTGTTGAAGTCGATCCCGTTGGCGCCACTGAACGTGATGGGCGAACTCACACGTCCTCCTTCACCGGCCCTGCACGCGGGCCAGTCCCCAAGAAAAGCTGCGAAAACCCTGCCAACGTGAAAGGACGGGCAGGCGGTGGGGGCGCCCGCCCGTCACTTCACCGACTCGTCACCCCGGCGGACCGGGGCGCTCCGGCGTTTACCGGAGGAGCGACAGCACCTGCGAGCTCTGCTGGTTGGCCTGGGCGAGGGCGGCGATACCGCTCTGCGTCAGGATGTTGAAGCGCGCCAGGTTGGCCGACTCTTCGGCCACGTTGGCGTCGCGGATGCGGCTTTCGGCGGCCTTGGTGTTGACCGCCTGGTACTGCGCGAGCGAGGTCGCGTACTGGAGGCGGTTCTGCAGCGAACCGACGCTGCCGACGACCGTGCCGACGGTGCTGACCGCGCCGGTGATGGCCGTCACGGCCGTGGAGGCGCCGCCCGCGGTCGCGATGCTGAGCGTGGCGATGCCGAGGGTGGTCGTGTCGGCCGCGCCGATCGTGCCGCCCACCGTGCCGGAGGCGCCGCTGCTCACGAAGACCGAGAAGCCCTGCGCGGTGCCGAGGCCGGCCACCGTGACTTCACGGGAGATTTCCGAGACCACGTCCGCGAATTCGTTCTGCAGTGTGGTGCGGTTGCCGGTGAACCCGGCCGAGGCCGACTGCGACGCCAGCGTCGCGAGACGGTCGAGGAGCGTGCTGATGTTGTCGAGCGCGCCGTTCTTGATCTGCAGCGTGGAGAGTCCGTCGTTCGCGTTACGAATGCCCTGGTTGAGAACCGCCTGTTCCGAGCGATACGCGTTGGCCACCGCGAGGCCGGCCGCGTCGTCACCCGCCTGGTTGATGCGGAAGCCGCTCGACAGCCGCGTGAGGGTGCGCTGCAGGCCGATGTTCGTGGTGTTGAGGTTGGCCTGCGCGTTCTGCGCCGACACGTTGCTGACAACTGAGAATGAAGCCATCTGAAGTCTCCTCCGTGAGTCCGGGCCGGCGTCCCTGCCGGCCGTGCGCGCGGGGCATGTGACCCACGCGTCGGGGAGGTAATCGGAGGTCGCTCGCGGAGCTTTAATGCGGGTGTCGGCGGGTTGGCATGGATCCGGCTCTGGTGGAGGCCGGAGACACGACACATGGCCGACTGCCTGGTCAACGACATCCCGGAAACGCTCGATTTCCGGCCGGAAACGTGGGGGAGGCTGCTCGCCGGGCTCGATCGCCAGATCGGCGCCAGCCGCCGGGTGGTGACGGCCGTGCGATTCGACGGTGTCGACCAGCCGTCATTCCGCCACCCGGAGCTCGCCGGCCTGCCCCTCGACCGCATTGCACGGATCGACGTGGAGGCCGAGGACGCCGGCGTGCTGCTCAGGGCCGCCGTGGACGCGGCGACCGACAGCCTGCCGGACCTGGTGGCCGGCGTCGGCCAGACGGCGGCGGCGCTGCGCGGTGACGCGCCAGACGCCCAGGGGCAGCTCGGCGCGCTCGTCGTCGCGCTGCAGTCGCTCATGAGCCTCACGGTCGCGGCCGGCACCGCGGCCGACATCTCCTACGGCGCCGACCCCGGCGCCGAAGCCATCGTGCGCGGCGCCTGCGCCCGCATCGAAACGGCGCTCGTGACGCTCGTCGACCGTCAGACCGGCGGCGACACGCGCGCGGTGGCCGACGCCCTCGACCAGCACCTGGCGCCGGCCGTTGCCGGCTGGACCGACGTTCTCACCCCGATCCGCATGAGGGCCGCATGAGCCTCGCCTACGCGCACCCCGCTCCGGGGACGAGCACGATCTTCTTCCCGTCCACCGGACTGCACCTCCGCTATCGCTGCGATCCGCTCGGGCATCAGGTCGTCGTCACCGACGATGCCGGCGAGGTCGTGCGTGTCTTCGGCGGCTTCGGCCGCAAGGCCGGCGCGCTCGACACGCCGCTCGATCTGGTGTTCGTGCGGCCGGAGTTCGCCGGTGAACGCCTGCCGGTCGATTCCGCCGACGCCGTGTGGGTGGCGGTGGCCGACTACGGCAACCGCCGCGTGCAGGTCTTCGAGCTCGACGGCAGCACGGTGGGCGAGTTCTCGATCGACGCGCCCGACGGCACGCCGTGGTCGCCGACCGGCCTCGTGTGGCGTTCACCGGTGCTCGAAGTGGAAGGGCTCGACGGCGCGCGCACGGCGGTGCATCTGAGCGCGGCGCTGCTCGCCGGCGCCGGCCAGACCACCTTCAGCCGCTCGGTCCCCGGCGGCGAGGCGCGGCACTGATGGCGCCCGTCACCACCACCGCCGTGCGATTCGCGCCGCCGGTCATCGGCCGCGGCGAAATCGACGAAGTGGTGGCCGCGCTCGAGTCGGGCTGGCTGTCGACGGGACCGCGCGTCCGCCAGTTCGAAACGGCGTTTGCCGCGTATACCGGGGCGCCGCACGCGCTGGCGCTCAACTCGTGCACGGCGGCGCTGCATCTGGCGCTCGTCGCCTACGAGATCGGACCGGGCGACGAGGTGGTGACGACGCCGCTCACGTTCTGCGCGACGGCCAACGTCGCCATTCACGCGGGCGCCACGCCGCGGTTTGCCGACATCGATCCCGACACGTGGAACCTGTCGCCGGCGGCGGCGGCCGCCGCCGTCACGTCGAAGACCCGCGCGGTCGTGCCGGTGCACTTCGCCGGCCGGCCCGCCGATGTCACGGCATTCCGCGCGCTGGCCACGCGGCATCGCCTGGCGCTCATCGAAGACGCCGCGCATGCCGTCGAGGCGGTGTCGGCGGGGCGCAAGATCGGCGCGACGGCCGACGTCACGTGCTTCAGCTTCTACGCCACGAAGAACCTGACGACGGGTGAGGGCGGCATGCTCACGACGGCGTCCGACGCGGTGGCGCGGTTCGCGCGCACGGCTTCGCAGCACGGCATCAGCCGCGACGGCTGGGCCCGCTACAAGGAACTCGGCAGCCCGCACTACGACGTGCTCTTCCCGGGCTTCAAGTACAACATGATGGACCTGCAGGCGGCCATCGGCCTGCATCAGCTCGCCGGACTCCCCGCGCGCACGGCGCGTCGCGAGTCGGTGTGGCGGATCTACGACGAGGGGCTCGCCGACCTGCCGATCGGGCGGCCGGCGCCGGTGCCCGCGGGGGACGTGCACGCGCGGCACCTCTACTCGGTGCTCATCGGGCCCGAGTCGGGCTGGACGCGCGATGACCTCATCGCGCACCTCGCCACGCGCGGCGTCGCGACCAGCGTGCACTTCCGCGCCCTGCACCTGCACCCGTACTACCGCGAACGCTACCGGCTCACGCGCGGCATGTTCCCCGAGGCGGAGCGGGTGTCCGACCAGATCATGTCGTTGCCGCTCGGCGGCGGCATGACCGACGACGAGGCCTGGACCGTCGTGGACGTGCTGCGGCGGGCAATTCCGGGACGGACGCGCTGATGCCGATTATCCGACACGTGGCGGTCGTCTTTCGCATTGCGGCCGGCCCCCGCCTGGGCTTCGGCCATCTCGTCCGGTGCCGCGCCATCGCGCGCGCCCTCGGCGTGACGCCGCGCGTCTCGATTCGCGGCACCGCGGCCACGCG
>JALHON010000269.1 GCA_022842985.1 Acidobacteriota bacterium
CCTCGGCGGGAGGCGCCGGCACCGGCCGCCGCGAGCGGTGCGCCGGCCGCGAGTGCGCGAGCTGGCGGATGGCCTCGCGGCCAGGCATCTCGGCGATGACCGTGCGGTTGGCCTCCTCGAGCGTCGCGCCGCCGGCGACCAGGTCGTCGTGGCGGTCTTCGAGGTGTTCGGCGATCTCGCGCGCGATGTCATCGTGCACCGAAGGGTCGAGCGACGCCGCGAGGCAGCGCCTGTCGAGTTCATGCCGCCATTCAGCCATGTTCGACTCCCGCGATGCGGCTCACCGCCGCGGCGAAGACCTTCCATCCTTCCCGCTGTTCGGCCAGCGTGGCGCGACCGGCGGCCGTGAGCGTGTAGGCGCGCCGTCGCCGCTCGTTCGGCGCTTCGATCCAGCGGCCGCGGATCCAGCCACGCGCTTCGAGGCGGTACAGCAGGCCGTAGAGCGACGCGACGTTGAAGCGGATGGCGCCGCCCGATTCGTCGGCGATGCGCCTGGCCACCTCGTAGCCGTGGCGCGGCCGGCCCTCGAGCGAGGCCAGGATCAGCAGTTCGGCACTGCCCTTCTTCAGTTCGCGATCGAGCGTGGCGTCCATATATGCCTATGACACATATACCATACACACCTATCGCATCACGACTTGTTGACGCCCGTGCGGAGTCGTTACGGCCCGAGCGCGCGGAAAGTGTCCGGACCGACGTTGAGCGCGCGGGCAAACCCTTCGACATAGCGGCCGCGGCCGAGTTCGAGCGCACAGACCTGGAAGTCGGGCAAGGCGAGTGTGGTGGCTGCGTCAGGGAATCGCGCGATGAGGCGCGCCGCGGCCGCGTCGAAGGCCGCGGAGCCGCGCGGCAGCACGCGCACGGTCGCCTGCACGGTGAGGCGCGGAATCTGCAGGGCGTCGCGGTCGGGGGTCGCCGGCACGTGGATCGCAACGCCCACCGTCGCGCCCTCGGTGAGGCCGCGCGTGTGCCGGGCGAGGCCCGAGGCCTGCACCAGCACGGCCATGTGGTCCGGCGTGGGCGCAAATGGCAGCAGCGCCGCCACGGGCACGCCATCGACGACGACGGCGAGCGTCAGGATCCGTTCGGTGTCGAGCAGCGCGCGCAGGCCGGAGATGGCGGCAGGGTCCATGTCCGCATGCTACGCCCACGGGACGCGGATCGGAATTCCCCACCGCGCGAGAGTCTCCCGCGGCGCAGGGGGCCGCTGCGACGCATCGGCCCGTGGATCGCGACGCCGGCACTTGCAGTGTCCTTGCTGCGTCCCGTGGTGGAGGCGGTGCGGGCGCGCGACAGCGCGCGTGCGGACCGGCATGACCATGAACGAGACCCGCTACGGACTCCGCGTCGATCTGTCCATCCCCTTCGACACCGCGGTCGCCCGCGCGACGGACGCCCTGAAGACACAGGGCTTCGGCGTGCTGACGACCATCGACATCCGGCAGACGCTGAAACAGAAGCTCGATCGTGACTTCCGCCGCTACGTGATTCTCGGCGCCTGCAATCCCGTGCTCGCCGACAAGGCACTGCACGCGGAACTCGAGATCGGACTGCTGCTGCCCTGCAACGTCATCGTCTACGAACGCGGCGACGACGCCTCGACCGTGGCGGCAATGGCGCCGCTCCCGGCGATGGGCATGATCGGAAACCCCGCCCTCGAGGCCGTGGCCGCCGAAGCCGACACGCGCCTGCGCGCCGCCCTCAGCCATCTCGAGGCCAGCGCGCCGCCGCCGCTGCTCACGCCCGGGCAGGCCCTCACCGGTACAGTACGTAGCTGACGCGGCCGTGCCGCCAGGGCCGCGCGGGCGGGTCCCGATTCAAGGAATCCCGGCGATGGCCGATTGAGCAGGCATGCTGGGCGCCATTGGCCACGGTCTGCAGGGGCTCACCGCCGGGTTCGACCGTCTCGATCGCGCCGCCGCGGCGATCGCCCGCGATGGGGAGAGTGACCGGCTGGCGACGAACGCGGTCGACCTGCTGCGAGCCAGGCAGCAGGTGCGCGCCGGCGTTGCCGTGCTGCGCACCGCCGACGAGATGACCGGCACGATCCTCGACGTGTTCGCCTGATCGGAACTGCCGGCGCGACACGTGCTCGCGCCACCGCGGCCCCTGGGCTGTCGTAGGATGGGGCTCGCCATGCCCCACGTCATCGAACGTGCCACCACGGGCCGCGCCAAGTGTCGCGGCTGCGGCGTGCCCATCCCCAAGGACTCGCCGCGCGTGGGCGAAGCCGTGCCGAACATGTTCGCCGACACGGACGGCGCCGAGGCCATGCACTGGTATCACCCGCAGTGCGCCGCCTACCGGCGCCCGGAGGCGTTCCTGCAGGCCGTCGAGGGCTCGGACCTCGCAGTGCCGGAGCGCGACGCGCTCGTCGCCATCGCCGCCGAAGGGGTGGCCCACCACCGCCTGCCACGCCTCGACCGCGCCGAACGCGCACCCACGGCCAGGGCCACCTGCCGCGCCTGCCGGGCGGCGATTCCGAAGGACGCCTGGCGCCTCGCGCTGCTCTTCTGGCAGGACGGCCGCTTCGCGCCGGCCGGCTTCGTCCACGCCGCGTGCGCGCCCACGTACTTCGAAACGGCGCATCTGCTCGGGCGCGTGCGCCACGCCACGCCCGCGCTCACGGACGACGAGGCCGAGGCCCTGGCGCGCGAGTTCGCCCTGCCCCCCCCTGCCGCACCGCCCGCGGCACCAGGCGACGGCGACTGACACGGCGCGTGCACGCGGCCCGTACATGACAACGGCCGCCGGAGCCCCGGCGGCCGTTGCCTCACACGTTCGTCGCCGGACTAGTTCGTCAGATCGAACCGATCCAGGTGCATCACGCGCGCCCACGCCTTCGCGAAGTCGCGCACGAACTTCTGCTGGCCGTCGGCGGCCGCATAGACCTCGGCCACGGCGCGCAGTTCGGAGTTCGAGCCGAAGAGCAGATCCACGGGCGTCGCCGTCCACTTGACCTTGCCCGTCGCGCGGTCCTTGCCTTCGTAGAGGCCCTCGGCCGTGGCCGACTTGCTCCACAGCGTGTTCATGTCGAGGAGGTTCACGAAGTAGTCGTTCGAGAGCGTGCCCGGCCGCGCCGTGAACACGCCGTGTTTCGCCTCGCCGGTCGTGGCATCGAGCGCGCGCATGCCGCCGACGAGCGCCGTCATCTCCGGCACGCTCAGCGTGAGCAGGTTCGCGCGTTCCACCAGCAGCGTCGCCGGCGACCGCGTTTCGCCGCGGCGGAAGTAGTTGCGGAAGCCGTCGGCCGTGGGTTCGAGGAAGGCGAAGGACGCCGTGTCGGTCTCGGCCTGCGAGGCATCGGTGCGGCCGGGCGTGAACGGCACCTGCACGTCGACGCCGGCCTTCTTCGCGGCATCTTCGACCGCCGCCGTGCCCCCGAGCACGATGAGGTCGGCGAGCGAGATCTTCTTGCCGCCGGTCTGCGCGCGATTGAACTCCTGCTGCAGGCTCTCGAGCCGCGCCAGCACCTTCGCGAGCTCACGCGGGTTGTTGGCCTCCCAGTCCTTCTGCGGCGCCAGCCGCAGCCGGGCGCCGTTGGCGCCGCCGCGCATGTCGGTGCCGCGGAAGGTCGAGGCCGAGGCCCAGGCCGTGCGCACGAGTTCGGGACCGGTCAGGCCCGACGCGAGAATGCGCGCCTTCAGGCCGGCGATGTCGGCCGCATTCACGAGCGGGTGGTCGGCCGGCGGCACCGGGTCCTGCCAGATGAGCGTTTCGCGCGGCACTTCGGGGCCGAGGAAACGCGCGCGCGGGCCGAGATCGCGGTGCGTCAGCTTGAACCACGCCTTGGCGAACGCGAGGCGGAACTCCTCGGCGTTGTCGCGGAAGCGCATCGAGATCTTCTGGTACGCCGGGTCGAAGCGCAGCGCCAGGTCGGTCGTGAGCATGATGGGCGCGTGGCGCTTCGCCGGATCGTGCGCGTCGGGCACGGTGTTCGCGGCGCGGCCGTTGGCGGGAATCCACTGCGTGGCACCAGCCGGGCTCTTCGTCTGCACCCACTCGTAGGCGAACAGGTTGGTGAAGAACTCGTTGCTCCACGCCGTGGGCTTCGACGTCCACGCGCCTTCGAGGCCGCTCGTCACCGTGTCCCCGGCGTTGCCCTTGCCGCAGGTGTTCGTCCAGCCGAAGCCCTGCTGCTCGAGCGGCGCGGCAGCCGGCTCGGGCCCCACGCACTTCGCGGGCGCGTAGGCGCCGTGCGCCTTGCCGAAGGTGTGCCCGCCGGCGATGAGCGCCACGGTCTCTTCGTCGTTCATCGCCATGCGGCCGAACGTCTCGCGGATGTCCTTCGCGGCGGCCAGCGGATCCGGCTTGCCGTTCGGGCCCTCGGGGTTCACGTAGATGAGGCCCATCTGCACGGCCGCGAGCGGGTTGGCGAGCTGGCGGTTGCCGGTGTGGCGTTCATCGGCGAGGAACTTCTTCTCCGGGCCCCAGTAGACCAGGTCCGGCTCCCAGTCGTCGGTGCGGCCGCCGGCGAAGCCGAAGGTCTTGAAGCCCATCGACTCGAGCGCGACGTTGCCGGCCAGCACCATCAGATCGGCCCACGAGATCTTCTGGCCGTACTTCTGCTTCACCGGCCAGAGCAGCCGGCGCGCCTTGTCGAGGTTGCCGTTGTCGGGCCAGCTCATCTCGGGGCCGAGCCGCTGCTGGCCGCCGCCGGCGCCGCCACGGCCATCGCCCACGCGGTACGTGCCCGCGGAGTGCCACGCCATGCGGATGAAGAACGGGCCGTAGTGTCCGTAGTCGGCCGGCCACCAGGGCTGCGAGGTGGTCAGCACCTGGCGGATGTCCTGCTTGACGGCGTTCAGGTCGAGCGTGGCGAACGCCTTCGCGTAGTTGAAGTCCTTGTCGAGCGGATTCGACTCGGCGCCCCGCTGGCGGAGCGGCGAGAGATCGAGCTGGTCGGGCCACCAGAACTGGGTGGACTGCCCCGGCTGGGCCGCGGCCGGCACCGGTGAGGCCAGCGAGAGCATCGCCACCGCGAGGGCGGCGAGCGGCATGGAGCGTGTCTTGTGCATGTAGTTCCCCTTGCGCGTACGAAACGGACGGGCGTGACGCCCGGACCCTGACAGTGTGCACCCGCGGCGCACCGGTGGTCCAAGACATCAATAGACTCATGGTGATAGTCTGAACCTATGGATCTCACCGCCCCACTGCCGGTGTCGCTGCGGCAGCTCCAGTATCTGGTCGCCGTCGCCGACCTCGGCGGGTTCCGCAAGGCCGCCGACGCGTGTCACGTGTCGCAGCCATCGCTCAGCGCGCAGATCGCGCAGGTGGAAGACGCTCTCGGCGTGCGGGTGTTCGAGCGCAACCGCCGGCAGGTGCGCGTGTCGGCGGCCGGGCGCCCCCTCGTGGCCCAGGCGCGTGCCGTGCTCGTCGCCGCCGGCGATCTCACCGAACTCGGGCGCCAGCTCGCCGACCCCTTCACCGGCACGCTGCGCATCGGCGTCATCCCCACCATCTCGCCGTATCTGCTGCCCGAGATCGCGCCCGGCCTCGCCCGCGCGTATCCGCGCCTCACGATCGTGTGGCGCGAGGATCACACACGCGGCCTCGTGCGGCAGGTGAACGAGGGCACGCTCGACGCCGCGGTGCTGGCCCTCGAAGCGGATCTCGGCACGCTCGAACACGCGACGCTCATGCGCGATCCGTTCCTGCTCGCCGCCGCGCCCGAACACCGGCTGGCCGGGTCGAGGCGGCGCGCGCGCATCCAGGATCTGGACGACGAAGGCGTGCTGCTGCTCGACGACGGCCACTGCTTCCGCGATCAGGCGCTGCAGCTCTGCGCCCGTGTCGGCGCCCGCGAAGCCGGCTACCGCGCGACGAGCCTCGCGACGCTCGTGCAGATGGCCAGCGCCGGACGCGGCGTCACGCTGCTGCCGTCGATCGCGCTGCCGGTCGAGAACCGGCGCGGGCAGCTGGTCGTGCGCGAGTTCACGGCGCCCGGGCCGGGCCGCACGATCGCGCTGGCGTGGCGTCGCGGGTCGGCGCTGGCCCGGTCGTTCGAGGCCCTGGCCACGACGGTGCGCG
>JALHON010000270.1 GCA_022842985.1 Acidobacteriota bacterium
ACGCACGCGCTTACGCCGACCATCTCGAGCCCGGCGGCGGCGCGCGCGCTCGCGACCGCGGCGCGGACGCGCGGCGTCCGCCTCACCTGTCATCTCAAGATCGACACCGGCCTCAACCGTCTAGGCTTCCGGTTTGACAATCTCGCGCGGTCGCTGCCCGAGGTGCTGTCGGACACCGCCCTCGAGATCGAGGCGCTCTCGACCCACTTCGCCACCGCCGACGATGCCGAAGATCCGATGTTCGAGACGCAGCGGCTGCGTTTCGAGGCGGCGCGGGAGACGGTCCGCGGGCTCGGCGGCGTAGTGCGCTTCGCGCACGCCGCCAACAGCGCCGCCAGCCTGCGCGACTCGCGGACGTGGGCCGACTGGATCCGTCCCGGCCTGCTGCTCTACGGCCTCGTGCCGGCACCGATGGCGACGACGGTCGCGCTCACGCCGGCCATGACGCTCACGAGCCGCATCGTTGCCGTGAAAGGCATCCGCCCCGGCGAGCGCATCGGCTACGGCGGGCGTCATGAGGCGGCTGCACCGATGACGATCGCCATCGTCCCGGCCGGCTACGCCGACGGCCTCGACCGCCGCCTCGAAGGGCGCGGCGCGGCGCTCGTCCGCGGCCGGCGCGCGCCGATCGTGGGCGCCGTCAGCATGGACATGCTCACCGTGGACGTCACCGGCATCGATGGCGTGTCGACTGGCGACGAGGTGGTCTTCCTCGGCGCGCAGGGCGCCGAGTCGTGGCAGACGATCGATGCCCGCGAGATGGCCGCGTGGATCGGGACGATTCCCTACGAAGTGTTGTGCCGCCTCGGTGCGCGCGTCGAGCGCCGCTACCGCTGACCGGCCGCCGCGGCGGTCATCCGCGATAGGATCGAAGCCGATGAGCAAGGCCCCCAAGCCCGTCTTCGTGTGCCAGGAGTGCGGCAGCCAGTCGGCGAAGTGGCTTGGCCGCTGTCCCGACTGCGATGCCTGGAACTCCTTCGTCGAAGAACGGGCGGTGGAGCCGTCGGCCGGTGGAGGTGGCCTGGCCGCGGGCGGCCATCGCTATTCGATGCCCGGCGGCACTGGCGGCGCGAAGAAGTACGCCGACATCGAGAACAGCGATACGGCGCGTCTCACGACCGGCATCGACGAATTCGATCGGGTGCTCGGCGGCGGCATCGTGCCGGGCTCGCTCGTGCTGCTCGGCGGCGAGCCGGGCATCGGCAAGTCCACGCTGCTGCTGCAGGCGGCCGCCAACTTCGCGCGCGTCCATGGCCCGGTGCTCTATGCCTCGGGCGAAGAATCCGAACATCAGGTGAAGTCGCGCGGCGAACGTCTCGGCGTCGGGGACGCGCCGCTCTTCCTGCTGGCGGAAACGTGCGTCGAGCGCATCCTCGAGGAGATCGGCCGTGTGCGGCCGCGGCTGCTCGTCGTCGACTCGATCCAGACCGTGTTCTCCCTCAAGTTCCAGTCGGCGCCCGGCAGCATCGGCCAGGTGCGCGAGGCGGCGACCCAGTTCCTCTTCACGGCGAAGGGACATGACCTGCCCACGTTCCTCGTGGGGCACGTCACGAAAGACGGCGCGCTGGCCGGGCCGAAGGTGCTCGAACACGTCGTCGACACGGTGCTCTACTTCGAAGGGGAACGTCACCACTCGCACCGTGTGGTGCGGGCCATCAAGAACCGCTTCGGTGCCATCAGCGAGCTCGGGGTGTTCGAGATGACCGGTGGCGGGCTGCGGCCGGTGCCAAATCCCTCGCAGATGTTCCTGGCCGAGCGGCCCACGGCCACGCCGGGCTCGGCCGTGCTCTGCTGCGTGGAGGGCTCGCGTCCGCTGCTCGTCGAGGTGCAGGCGCTCGTGAGCACCGCCACCTACGGGACGGCGCGCCGGATGGCCGTCGGTATCGACTCGGGCCGCGTGTCGCTGCTGCTGGCGGTGCTCGAAAAGCGCGCCGGGCTCGTGCTCGTCGGCGAAGACGTCTACGTGAACATCGCCGGCGGCATGAGTCTCGACGAACCGGCCGCCGACCTGGCCGTCATCGCGGCGCTGGCGTCGAGCGTGCGCAACCGGCCGATCGTGCAGGGCACGGCCGTGTTCGGCGAAGTCGGCCTCGGCGGGGAAGTGCGCGGCGTGCCGCAGGCGCCGTTGCGCCTGCGCGAAGCCCGGCAGCTCGGGTTCACGCGGGTGGTGCTGCCGGCCT
Source organism: Acidobacteriota bacterium (assembly GCA_022842985.1). Classification (GTDB taxonomy): domain Bacteria; phylum Acidobacteriota; class Vicinamibacteria; order Vicinamibacterales; family UBA2999; genus CADEFD01. Next base: position 2,181 of record JALHON010000270.1, read on the forward strand.
CCAATCTCGACGACGACAGCCGTCAGCAGGCCGACGATGCCGGCACGACGCTCGTCGGTGTCCGCCATGTCGGCGAGGCGCTCGACGTGCTGCTCGGGTGAGGATCGTGTCGTTCCATCTGTTTCGCACCGTCTTCTGGCTGATTCCCGCCATCACGGTCTACACGATCGTGCTCGGCACGATGTCGCTGGCGTCGACCGCGCTCGGCGGACACGGCCACTTCGCGCACACGTGCGCGCGGTGGTGGTCGTGGCTGATCCTGGCCACGACCGGCGTGCGGGTGCGGGTCGAAGGGCTCGAACACCTGACGCCCGGTGCCACCTACGTGTTCGTGGCGAATCACCAGAGCATCTACGACATCCCGGTGCTCTTCGGCTCACTGCCGTTCCAGCTGCGGATCATCGCCAAGGAGTCGCTCGGGCGGTTCCCGTTCCTCGGCTGGCATCTGAGCCGCACCGGCCACATGCTGGTCGACCGCAAACGTCCGGATCGCGCCGGCATCTTCGCCTGGGCGACGTCGCTGCCGAGCCGCGGCCTCTCGCTCATCGTCTTCCCCGAGGGCACGCGAAGCCGCGACGGTCACGTGGCCACGTTCAAGGGCGGGAGCTTCGTGCCGGCCGTGCAGACGGGCATTCCGATCGTGCCGCTCTCGGTCATCGGCAGCCGTCATGTGATGACGAAGGGCGAGCTGACAACGCGGCCCGGGGACGTGCGGCTCATCGTGCATCCGCCGATCGTGACGGCGGCGGTGCTCGAGCCGACGCCCGACGATCTGCGGGCGCTGGCCGCGCGTGTCCGCGAGATCGTGCGCGTCGAGGTGGACGCGGAAGCCGACGCCCGCTAGGCGCGGGCGCGGCGCATCTTCACGAACTCGAACACGATCGGCAGCACCGACACGCCGACGATGCCGAGGACGACCAGTTCGAAGTTCTCCTTCACGACCGGGATGTTGCCGAAGAGGTACCCGGCGCCCACGCAGATGCCGACCCACGCCACCGCGCCCGTGATGTTGTAGAAGGCGAACGTGCGGTAGGGCATGTCGGCGCCGCCGGCGACGAAGGGCAGGAACGTGCGCACGATGGGCACGAACCGCGCCAGCACCACGGCCTTGCCGCCGTGTTTCACGAAGAACTCGTGCGCCTGTGCCACGTGCTCGCGCTTCACCAGACGGCCGAGCGGGCCGGCCACCCGTTCGCCCTCGGGGGCCAGGAACGTATGCGCGAAGCGCGCGCCCACCGAGTAGTTCACGGCATCACCGAGGACGGCGGCGATGAGCAGCAGAGGCGTGAGGATGCGCAGGTCGAAGAGGCCGGTGGCGCCGAGCGCGCCGGCCGCGAAGAGCAACGAGTCGCCCGGCAGGAACGGCGTCACGACGAGCCCGGTCTCGGCGAAGATGATGGCGAAGAGCACGGCGTAGGCCCACGGGCCGGCGGCATTCGCGATGGCGACGAGCCGCTCGTCGACGTGCAGCAGGAAATCGATCATCCGTCTAGTTTACAGGCACCGAAAAACCGTGCCGTGAAGGACAGGGTAGAATTCCGGGGTGCCGACGCCGTTCTCCGTGGATACGACGCTGGCCGGCATCGTGCGGCCTGCCGTGTTGTGGTGGACGGGCGCCGCAGTGACGGACCGGCCGGCAGGCCTCGACGAGGTGATCGCCGCCGTGTCGGCGGCGGTCGTCGCCGCGCCGCCCGCCGACGTGCAGACCGTGCGCGAGATGTACCGCCGCATCGGCCTCGACCCCACGAAGACCCGGCCGTCGAACGAAGCGCTGCTGCGCCGTGTGCGCCGCGGCGATCCCTTTCCCCGTGTCAATGCGCTCGTCGATGCCGTGAATATCTGCTCGCTCGAATGCCAGTTGCCGTATGGCGTCTACGACCGCGTGGCCATCGAGGGTCCGATCACGCTGCGCCTCGGCCACGACGGCGAGGCCTACGACGGCATCCGCAAGGACACGGTGCACGTGGCCGGACGTGTCACCGTGGCGGACGCGCGTGGCCCGTTCGGCAACCCGACGTCGGACTCGGCACGGGCCATGGTCACCGCCGCCACGCGCGACGCGCTGGTGGTCGTGTACGCGCCGGCATCGACGGCGGCGGCGACGCTCACGCGCGTACTCGATCTCACGGCCGGACGTATCGCCGTGGCCGTGGGCGGGCACGAAGAGGCACGGTGGACGGCATGAGGCCCGCCGTGGTGAGCGCGATTCTCGCGGCCGGCGGCATCGGCGCCCGGCTCGGCGCCGGACAGCCGAAACAGTTCCTCGAACTCGAGGGCCGCTCGATGCTCGAGCTGAGTCTGGCCGTGCTGGCGACGCATCCGGACGTGGATGAAGTGGTCGTGGCGCTGCCGGCCACGCATCTCGAACCACTGCCGGAATGCCTGACCCGCGCCTGGCCCTGCCCGGTGCGCGCGGTGTCCGGCGGCGCGCGCCGTCAGGACTCGGTCGCGCACGCCTTTGCCGCCATCGCGGCGTCGGCCGAGGTCGTGCTCGTGCACGATGCCGCCCGGCCGTTCGCGAGTGCCGATCTCGTGCGCCGCATGATTGCGGCGGCGCGCGCCAGCGGTGCGGCGATTCCCGCCGTGGCGGCCACCGACACGGTGAAGCTCGGCCGCGGCGGCGACGGCGGCAGGTTCGTCGCGGCCACGGTGCCGCGTCAGGACGTCTATCTGGCGCAGACGCCGCAGGCCTTCACGCGCGGGGTGCTGGCGGCGGCGCTCGCCGAAGGGGCACGTGCGGACGTCGCCACCGACGAAGCGGGCCTCGTCGAACGGCTGGGGGGACAGGTGGCGATTGTCGACGGCGAACCCGCGAACATGAAGATCACGACGCCGGAGGACCTGGCCGTGGCCCGCGCGCGCACGCAGCGTGAGGCCGCGCCGGTCACCATCCGGATCGGCAATGGCTACGACCTGCATCGCCTCGTGGCCGGGCGTCCGCTCATCCTGGGCGGCGTCACCATTCCGTTCGAGACCGGCCTCGATGGCCACTCCGACGCCGACATCGTCTGCCACGCCGTGACCGATGCCGTGCTCGGGGCCGCCGCGCTCGGCGACATCGGCCGCCTGTTTCCCGACACCGATCCCGCGTGGAAGGGCGCCGACAGCGTGGCGCTGCTGACGCAGGCGATGACGCACGTCCATGGCGCCGGATACGTCGTGGGCAACGTGGACGTCACGGTCATCGCGCAGCGTCCCAAGCTCCTGCCGTACCTTGCCGCCATCCGCGCGAACCTCGCCGCCGCCCTCGGCGTGGCCGAGAGCGCCGTGAGCGTCAAGGGCAAGACCAACGAGCAGGTCGACAGCATGGGCCGCGGCGAGTCGATGGCCTGCCACGCGGTGGCGCTTCTGGTGCGTGTTCTCTGATCCCTGGTCCCTGTTCCCTGGTCCCTGCTCTCATGAGAGTCCGCTTCGCTCCCAGTCCCACTGGTCACCTGCACGTCGGCAACGCGCGCACCGCGCTCTTCAACTGGCTGCTCGCGCGCCACGCCGGCGGCACCTACATCCTGCGGGTCGAAGACACCGACCGCGAACGCTCGACGGCCGCCTCCGAGGCGGCGATCAAGGACGATCTGCGCTGGCTCGGCCTGACGTGGGACGAAGGCATCGACGCGGGCGGCGACGTCGGTCCCTATCGGCAGACCGAGCGGCTCGAGCTCTACGCGCGCCACACGCAGCAGCTGCTCGAAAGCGGCCACGCCTACCATTGCTTCTGCACCCCGGAGCAGCTCGAGGCCGAGCGGCAGGCGGCACTGGCGGCCGGCGCGCCGCCGAAGTACGCGGGCACCTGTCGCGCGCTCGACCGCGCGGACGTGGCG
>JALHON010000271.1 GCA_022842985.1 Acidobacteriota bacterium
GCTGGCGGCCGATGAGCGCGCCGGCGGCCGCCGCGTCGAGCGGCTTCGCAAAGCGGTAGCCCTGCGCGTAGCCGCAGCCGAGCCCGCGCAGCTGCGCGTGCTGCGCGTTGGTCTCGATGCCCTCCGCGGTCACGGTGAGCCCGAGGTCGCGCGCGAGCGAGACGACCGCCGCGAGAATGGCCGGGTGGCGCCGTTCGCCGGCGACGAGCGAGCGATCGAGCTTGATGCCGGCAATCGGCAGCTCGTGCAGCCAGGAGAGCGACGAGTAGCCGGTGCCGAAGTCGTCGAGCACCACGCGCAGCCCGGCGCCGCGGAACTTCCGCAGCGTCTCGGCGGCCCGGCCGATGTCACCGATCGCGGCCGACTCGGTGATTTCGACGACGATGTCGTCGGGTCCGAGGCCGGCCTTGCGGATGGCCGCGAGCAGTGTCTCGAGCACATCGGGCTCGGCGAACTGCGAACTCGCGAAGTTGACGTTCACCCACAGATGGCGGCTTTCGGGACTCTGCTCGCGCCACGCGCGGAGCTGCGCACAGACGTCCTCGACGAACTGGCGGCCCACGGGCACGATGAGGCCGCTTTCCTCGAGCGTCGGCACGAATACCGCCGGTGACACCACACGGCCGTCGGCGCGCTGCCAGCGCATCAGCGCTTCGAAACCCACGAGGGCACCCGAGGCCAGGTCGACGATCGGCTGGTAGTAGGGCAGGAACTCGTGGTTCTCGAGGCCGAGGCGCAGCGCCGCGTCGAGCTGCAGCCGCTCGAGCACCTGCTGGCGCATGCCGGTTTCGAACACCTCGATGCGGCCGCGGCCGTGCGCGCGGGCCCGCGTCATGGCGGTGTCGGCATCCCGCAGCAGGTCGTCGGGCGTGGCGCCGGGGCCGCCGAGGGCGATGCCGATGCTGGCCGAGATGAAGATCTCCTCATCGTGGATGACGAAGGGGCGCGCCAGCACGCGCTGCAGACGTTCGGCGACGCGCGTGGCATCCACCGCATCGCGCACCTGGTGCAGCACGAGCACGAACTCGTCGCCGCCGAGACGGGCGAGCGTGTGGGCGGCGGCGATGTCGGCCGGCCGTGCTACCGCGTCGGTGAGCCGCAGCGACGACTCGAGCCGCTGCGCCACGGCCCGCAACAGTTCGTCGGCATGGCCCTGGCCGTGCCCGTCGGCGACGAGCTGGAAGCCGTCGAGATCGAGCAGCAGCACCGCGCACGGCCCGAGCCCGGACGCTTCACTCGGGCTCAGCACGTGCTCGAGCCGGTCGTGCAGCAGCATGCGGTTCGGCAGACCGGTCAGCGGGTCCACCACCTTGTTGGCGGTGATGTCCGAGAGCGATCCGGCCATGCGCACCGGCGTGTTGTGACGGTCGCGCACGGCGATGCCGCGTGCCAGCACCCAGCGGAACATGCCGGAGGCGTGGCGCAGGCGGTGTTCGTTCTCGAAATGGGGCGTGCGGCTGCGCAGGTGCGCGTCGAGGTCGTGGCGCAGGCGCGGCAGGTCCTCGGCGTGCACGCGGTCGAACCACTCGTCGGGCCGGGTGTCGATCTCGGCCTCGTCGCAGCCGACGATGCCCTTCCAGCGCGCCGACAGGTGCAGCTGGCCGGCGGCCATGTCCCAGTCCCACAGCCCGTCGTTGGCGCCGCGGGCGGCAAGCGCATAGCGCTCCTCGCTCGCGCGCAGCCGATCCTCGGCGTCCTTGCGGGCGATGTGCGTGCGCAGGCGCGCCACGGCCACCGGGAAATCCACGGGCTTGGTCACATAGTCGTTGGCGCCGAGGTCGAGCGCGGCCACGATGTCCTCGCTGCCGTCCTTGGCCGTCACCATCAGCACCGGCAGTTCGGCGGCCGTCCAGCGCTCGCGCACCTTCTGCAGCACTTCGAGGCCGCTCATGCCCGGCATCTGCACGTCGAGCAGCACGGCCGCCCACGGCTCGCGCTCGATGGCCTCGAGGGCTTCGGCGCCGGAGGCGGCGACTCCCACCGAGTAGCCGCGCCGCTCGAGTCGGCGCGACAGCATGTCGCGGTTCACGGCTTCGTCATCGACCAGCAGGACACGGGAGGCAGTCATGGCGTCGTCCTCGCCCCGAGCAGGGCGTGTATCTTCTCGAGCAGGCGCTTCAGATCAATCGGCTTGGTCTCGAACTCGTTGCAGCCGGCGTCGAGACACTTCTGGCGGTCGGCCACCATCGCATGCGCGGTGAGGGCGATGATCGGGATGGCGGCCGTGGCGGCGGCACCCTTCAGACGCCGCGTCGCTTCCCAGCCGTCGATCTTCGGCAGGCTGATGTCCATCAGCACGAGGTCGGGCTGCGCGCTCGTCGCCACGTCCACGGCCTGCAGGCCGTCGGTCGCGAGCAGCACGTCGAAGCCCTGCCGGTGCAACCGGCGCGACAACATGTCGGCGTTGGCTTCGTTGTCTTCGACGAGCAGGAGACGCGCGCTCATGCCACACGCTCCGCCGGCACAGACGGCGTGTCCCCGCGGCCGGCCGCGGCCGCGCCGTCACACGGCACCCACACCGAGAAGGTCGAGCCCGACCCCAGCGTGCTTTCGACGCCCACCCGCCCGCCGAGCAGGCCGCACAGACGCCGGCAGAGCGCCAGGCCGAGGCCGGTGCCGCCGAAGCGCCGGGTGTTCGACTCATCCACCTGCACGAAGTCCTGGAAGAGGCGCGCCAGCATCTCGTCCGGGATGCCGATGCCGGAATCGCGCACCGCGAACGTCACGCCGGGCTGCCCGTCGGCGTCGGCCGCCTGCACGTCGAGCGTGACGTGGCCCTGTTCGGTGAACTTGACGGCGTTGCCGAGCAGGTTGAGCAGCACCTGCAGCAGCTTCACGCGGTCGGTCTGGATGACGTGCACCGCCGGCCCGACGACGACATCGAGCGTCAGGCCCTTCTGGGCCGCGGCGCCGCGCACGGCGGCGATGGCCTCGGCGGCGAAGGCGCGCACCTCGACGGCGTCGACCTCGATGCGCACCATGCCGGCCTCGATGCGCGCGATGTCGAGCATGGCGTTCAGCACCTGCAGCAGGTGCCGGCCCGAGCGGTGGATGCGCTGCAGGTCTTCGCGCATGTCGGCCGGCGCCTCTTCGGCCAGCATTTCGCTGTAGCCGAGAATCGCGTTGAGCGGCGTGCGCAGCTCGTGGCTCATGTTGGCGAGGAACGCGCTCTTGGCGCGGCTGGCGGCTTCGGCGCCTTCCTTGGCCAGGCGGAGGTCCTCCGTGCGCCGCGCGTCGGTCACGTCACGGACGATGGCGACGACGCTGCCCTCACCGATGGCGGCCAGGCGCATCTCGTGCACGTTGGGCGGGCGATCGTCGCTCGTGTGCTCGACGGTGACGACGGCGCCCGGCTGGCGGGCGGCGGCCATCGCGTCGTCGAAGGCGGCCTGCTCGCCGGCGCGGAAGAAGGTGCGCAACTCGTGCCCGACCAGCCCGCCGGTGGGCACGGCGAAGGCGCGCGTCGCGCGGCCGCGGCACGACGTGATGCGGCCATCGGCGTCGACGTGCAGGATGAGATCGGGGAACGCCTGCACCAGGCCGCGCAGCTCGGCATTGGCCTGGAGCAGCTCGTGCGAGCTGATCTCCATGGCCGTCTCGACGAGATTGCGATCGATTTCGGCCTCGAGGTAGCTCTGGTCGACGGCCTCGAGAAACGCCGGCCACGGCGCCGCGGTGAGGTCGATGCCATCGAGATATCGTCGCAGTTGCCGCTGGAGGAGTGCGTGCACGGGGCGTCTCAGCTTTCCGACAACGTGGTGATGGTCATCGTCTGGTTGTGCAGACGACAGGCCGCTCCCGGAGTGAACGGCGAGATCTCGCCATAGGAATAGAACCCGGTCATCGCCGCCTGGGCGCCGATCACGTCGCGCACCGCTTCCACTTCTTCTTCGGTGCGCTGTTTGAGCACGAGCTTGCGGCCCACGCAGCTGATGAGCAGCGCGAACTCCGCGGAGGCATCGTCGGTGGCCGTCTGGCAGATGCGCGCCGCGCCGGTGGCGCCGTCGATGAGGCGATCGAAGTTGGCCTTCATCAGGCGCGCCTGCGCCCCCTCGGCGATATCGCCGGCGAAGGTCATCGACTGCTGCGCTTCGTCCACCGAGAGCACCGTGCGCACGACCGCGTCCTGTCCCGGCTCGCGGATGGCGAGCGGAAAGAGCAGCGCCGAAGCGGGCAGCGCCGCCGCGTGCACGCCGAGGTACTTCGCGTAGAGGCCGAGCGCCGACTGCCCGTCGAGTTCGTAGAGCACGTTGCCGCGAGCACGCGTGACGGTGCGCTCGGGGCCGAACGAGTCCCAGCCGCCGAGCGAGGCGCAGCCGACGCGCAGCCGCGAGCCATAGAGGCCGACGGCCGCGGCGATGCCGCTGCTCACCGTGTCCCCTGCCACCACCCACGTGCGGGCGAAGTCGGTGCCGTCACCCGCGAGGCCGCCGGTGACGATGACGTCGGCGCCGACGCCGGCCGCGAGTCCGGCCGCCAGCTGACTGCCGTTCACGCCCAGGCCGTCCGACAGCACGAAGACGTGCGAGAGGCCCGGCGCGGCGAGGTCGAGCGCCAGCCGCCGGCCGGCAAAGAAGCTGTCGCCCTCGCTTTCGAGGGCCGTGCACGCCAGGTGCGCGCGCGTGTCCGCGAAGTCGAGGGCCGTCGCCACCACGCTGCCCTCGCGGACGGTCGTGCCGGCGATCTCGCCCGAGGTCGAGCAGCCGAAGACGACGGCCTCGGGATACCGCGCGCGCAGCGGCGCAAGCACCGCCGCGTCGGCCAGGGCGCGGCCCTCCCCGAAGACCATGAGGAGACCGGCGGCGGCGGAGGCACGGCCGCCAGCGGTGGCCGTCCAGCCCGTGTCGTCCGTCCAGCGGAGCTGCGAGACGTTCATCGCGCGATCTCCTCACGCGGGCCGGTGCAGTCGGCCGGCAGGCGCACCGTGAACGTCGAGCCATGGCCCAGCGTGGCCTCGGCCGTGATGACGCCGCCCATCAGGCGGCACAGCCGCTGGCTGATGGCGAGGCCGAGTCCCGTGCCGCCGTAGCGCCGCGTCATCGAGGCGTCGGCCTGGGTGAACTCGCGGAACAGCCGGCCGATCTGCTCCTCGCTCATGCCGATGCCGGTATCGGCGACGCGGATTTCGACCCAGCCAGGTACCGGCCGCGCGACCTCGACGCGCACCTCGCCGCGCTCGGTGAACTTGGTGGCATTGCCGACCAGGTTGAGCAGCACCTGATGGACTTTCGTCCGGTCGGAGCGGATGGTGCCGGCCGCCGTCAGGTCGGGCACGTGCAGGGTGTTGCCACGCGCCGCGGCGAGCGGCTGCGAGGTCGAGACCACGCCGGTGATGAGCTCGGCAAGGTCGAAGACCTCCGGGTCGAGCTGCATGTGGCCGGCTTCGATCTTCGAGAGGTCGAGGACGTCGTTGATGAGGGCCAGCAGGTGGCGGCCCGCCGACAGGATCCGGCCGATGTCGCCGACGCAGCCCTCCTGGCCGGCCGACTCGGCGTCTTCCTTGAGCATCTCGCTGTAGCCGATGATGGCGTTGAGCGGCGTGCGCAGCTCGTGGCTCATGTTGGCGAGGAACGCGCTCTTGGCCACACTCGCCTGCTCGGCCGCGGCCATCGCCCGCGTGAGTTCCGCTTCGGTCCGCGTGCGCTCGGCGATCTCGCGGGTGAGCGCTTCGGTGCGCGAGGCCACGCGTTCCTCGAGGTCGCTCTGCGCGGCGAGCAGGCGGCGCTGGGCGCTCGCAAGTTCGGCGAGCAGCTGCGAGTTGCGCAGCGTGTGTTCGATGTGGCTGCCCATGAGGCGCAGGAACGGCACGGCGGCGGCCGTCGGCGCCTCGCGGATGTGCGACGTCTTGCGCGCGTCGGCGGTCGACGCCGCCAGGCACATCGGCGGGCCGTCGAGCGTCAGGCGGAACGGCAGCACGACCATCAGGCGGTCGCCGGGCGCGTCGGCGTCGGCGAGCCCGAGGTCCGCGAGCAGGG
>JALHON010000272.1 GCA_022842985.1 Acidobacteriota bacterium
CGCCGGGGGCGGCGAGCCGGCCGGGCGTTCCGGCGGTGTCGCATCGCCGGCCGGGTTCTTCGGGTCGAAGAAGCCGTTCGGCTTGCCCATGCTCGAGACGAGCGTCATGTTCTTCGCGGCCGTGCCGGCGTCCTTGATGCCTGCCTTGAGCGACGCGCGCGGATCGGTCGTGCTCGGCAGCGCCGGCTTGTCCTGGGCGCGCGCGGCGACGGCGCCCAGTGCCACGGCGGCCAGCGCCACCAGCGTCCACGCGGCACGACGCGGCGTGGCAGACGACCTGACTTCGACTCTCATGGGATGTCCTCGATTCCTTCGACGGCGTGTGACGGCTACTTGCGGCCGAGCATGGCGCGCATGCGATCGATCTCCATGCGCTGATCCGAATCGACGTCGGCGGCAAAGGCGTTGATGTCGCCTTCCTGGCCGGCGCCCGGGGTCTTGAAGAGCTCGTCCACCATCGTGAGCGCGCCCGTGTGGTGCTGAATCATGTACTTGAGGAAGAGCTCGTCGAAGGCGGGGCCCTTCGCGGCGGCGAGTTCCGCCATCTGTTCCGGCGTCAGCATGCCCGGCATGAAGCCTTCGTGCGTGTGGTGCGCGTGTTCCGACGGCACCTCCTGCCCGCGGGCCCGCAGCCACGTGCGCATCATCTCCATCTCGTCGGCCTGCGAGACCGAGATGCGCTGGCCGAGCAGCTTCATCTCCTCACGCGAGGTGCGGTCGGCGATGAGCGCCGTCATCTCGATGGCCTGCGCGTGGTGGCCGATCATGCCCTGCATGAACTTCACGTCGGCCGGCGTCGCCTGCACCTTCGAGAGGTCGGTCGCCGCCTCGCGCGAGATGGCGCGGTTGGCCTGCCCGGGCGCTCCCGGCTGGATGATGGCACTGGTGTCGGCAGCCGAGCGGCAGGCCGGGCCCGCGGCAACGGCAAGGGCGAGCAGAGCGACAGCACGTTTCATGGCAGTACCCCCAAGGATACACAGGATACCGGCCGTGCCGCACGCCCCGCCGCCCCCGCGTTCGTCCCGCACGCGCCGGGAGGCCGTGCCCATTGGCGAACACCGGCTCCAGGTGGAGCCGGACCAGCGTAGAGTGCAGATCGCGTGGCCGGTGGCCGGGAGCGCCCGCGCTCCCCCGTTCTCACCGGTTGCTGAAGGAGACAGTTCCATGTTCCTGACTCGTCTGGCAGCACTGTCGATCGTCCTGGTCGCCACGGGCGCCGTGGATGCGGCGGCCCAGGCCGCGTCCCCCACTCCCGCGGCGGCGACGCACAAACACTACGAGGTGAGCGCCCACGCGCAGCAGCCCGGCCCGAACGGCGAACTCGCGCCGCGGCTGCAGAACCTCGGCACGCACACGTTCCCGGTGAGCACCACCAACCGCGACGCGCAGCGTTTCATCAACCAGGGCCTGAACCTCGCCTACGCGTTCAACCACGCCGAGGCGCGGCGGGCCTTCCGCGAGGCGGCACGGCTCGATCCCAGGCTCGCCATCGCCTACTGGGGCCAGGCGCTCGTGCTCGGGCCGAACATCAACGCGGTGATGGAGCCGAACGAAGAGCCGCACGCCTACGAGATGATCCAGAAGGCCAAGGCGCTCGCCGGCAAGGCCTCGCCGCGCGAGAAGGCGCTCATCGCCGCGCTCGAGAAGCGCTACTCGGGCAGTGCCGATCACCGCACCGCCAACGACGCCGCCTACGCCGACGCGATGCGGGCCGTGCACCAGCAGTTCCCCGCCGATCCCGACATCGCCATGCTCTACGTCGAGTCGATGATGGACCTGCGCCCGTGGGGCTACTGGATGCCCGACGGCCAGCCGCACGAGGGCACGCGCGAGATCGTGGTCCTCACCGAGCAGGTGCTCGCACAGCACCCGAAGCACCCCGGCGCGCTGCACATGCTCATCCATCTGCTCGAGCCGACGACCACGCCCGAGCGGGCGGAGAAGGCCGCCGACACGCTCATGCCGCTCATGCCGGCCGCCGGCCACATGGTGCACATGGCCTCGCACATCTATCAGCGCGTGGGCCGCTACGCCGATGCGATGAAGAGCAACCAGCTCGCCATCGAGGCCGACGAGGACTACATCACGCAGTGCCGGGCGCAGGGCCTGTATCCGATGGCCTACTACCCGCACAACATCCACTTCCTGTGGTTCGCCGCGAGCTTCGACGTGCAGTCGACGGTGGCCTTCGACTCGGCGCAGAAGATCGCCGCGAAGATCCCGGACGCGGTGCTGGCGGAGATGCCGCTCACCGCGGGCTTCCGCGTGGTGCCCTACTGGGCCAACGTGCGGTTCGGGCAGTGGGACGCCATCCTGGCCGAACCGGCGCCGCCGGCCACGAACGTGTTCCTCACGGCGGCGTGGCACTTCGCGCGCGGCATGGCGTTTGTCGCCACCGGCAAGACGGCGGACGCCGAACGGGCGCTCGCGGCCCTCACGCCGCTCGTCGCCGACACGCAGCTCGACGCGCCGCTCTTCTCGCCGAACAGCGGCCGCGCCATCATGAGCATCGCGCCGGCCGTGCTCGGCGGCGAGATCGCGGCCGCGAAGGGCGACTACGACCGCGCCATCGCCCAGCTCGAACACGGCGTGCGTCTCGAAGACGCGCTCGTCTACACCGAACCGGCCGAGTGGGCCTACCCGGTGCGCCACGCGCTCGGCGCCGTGCTGCTCGAGGCCGGCCGCGCGTCGGAAGCCGAAACCGTCTACTGGGAAGACCTGAAGCGCAACCGCGAGAACGGCTGGGCCCTCACCGGGCTCGTGCAGGCGCTGCGCGCGCAGAAGAAGGACGCCCAGGCGCAGATCGTGGACGCCCGCCGCGCGAAGGCGCTCGCCCGCGCCGATGTGCCCCTGACCGGGTCGCGTTTCGGCCCCCCGGTCCCGCCGGCCGCCGTGCCGCACGACGCGCCTCGCCGGTGAGCGGCGGCTACGGCACGACGTCGAACGTCGTGACGCGGATCGGCGTGAGCAGATTGAGCGTGCCCGGCGCGGCGAGCGCCGAGAGCCACTGGTAGCGCCCGAGGGCGGCGCCGGGCGGCAGCGGCAGGCGCAGCAGGTCCACCGTGGAGGCCGCGGCCACCGTCGTGGGCCGGAAGAGCGGCCGGATGCCCGGCTGCAAGCCCTGCGGCGTGAGCGACCAGTACTCGCCGGCCGGCGTCACGAGCACCACGTAGCCGTCGGCCGTGACCGGCACGTCCCCCGGCGTGAAGAGCCCGGTCACGTGGAAGAGCTCGCCGGTGCGGAAGGCCGGCGCGTTCGTCGCCGTGGCCAGGTCGAGCACCGTCGCCACGTCCGTCACCGGCAGCAGCGGCAGCACCGCGTCGGCCGCGCGATCGCCGGCGAGGCCGAAGAGGTGCAGTGGCTGGCTCGACGTCATCCGCAGCGCGCAGCCGGCGGCGCAGGTGGTACCGAAGACCTCGGCGAGACTGCGGGCGGCACGCGCGTTGGCCGGCATCGTGAAGCCGATCGGGCCGACGACCGTGGCGCCGGCAACGAGCGTCAGGCTCACCTGGCTCGGCACGGTGCCTTCGTTCTGCAGGGCGAAGCCGAGCGCGTCGTTGGCCGTGGCCGGGCTGAACCGCACGAGCGCGCGCGTCCAGAAGCGGCGCGGGAACGCGGGTTCCACGGCGCCGATGAGCGGGTCCGTGCTGCGGCCGAGCGGCGCGGTGCGCTGGTAGGAGTAGTAGACGAGCCGCTGCCGCGTCGACGGGATCTCGAGTTCGATCTCCTGCCCGTGCATGTGCACGGTGCTGGCGACGGTCGCGATGATCTGGGTCGTGCCGATCACCTGCACGTTCGACACGGCGGCTTCCTTGAGCCGCACGCGCGTGCCCTGTTCGAAGCCGATGCCGTTGATGACGATGGTGCCGCCGGCCGGCACGGTGGCGCTGCCGGGTGTGACGTCGATGACCGACGCCGATCCGGCCGGACCGACGGTGGCCACGCCCGGCCTGATCTCGAAGGTGTAGGGCGCGCCGCCCGGGCCCGTGAACTGCGCGCCGCTCATCGTGAGCGGCGAGCGCGTGCCGGGCACGGCGGTCGCCGGCACCCTGAGCGTGGTGGCGAGAATCGGGTACTCGCCGCTCGACCCGATGTCGCTCGTCGGCGACACCATGCGCAGGCGCAGCGTGGGGCCGCGCATCACGCCCACGGCCGCCGCATCGCCATTCGGACTGTTGACGGCCAGGCCGAGGAAGTCCTGGTAATCGGAAAACGACATCCCCCCGCCGCCGGTCTGGATCGGCCGCGGTTCGGTGAGGTCGATCTTGGCCTGCAGCACGCCGCCGGGCGCCACGGTTTCGTCGGGAATGTGCAGGGACAGCGGCTGGGCCCCGGCCAGCGCCGTCGATCCGGCCACGAGGCACACCGCCATCAGGGCGGCGCGCCACGGCCGGCGCGTCAATTCGTTCGTCCGCATGCGGTGTCTCATCTTCCTGGCGTGCCCGGCGCGATCCGCACGCGGAAGCCGGTGGGCCCGGATTCCGCGATCGTGCGGCCCTGCGCATCCTTCGCGCTCACCTGCCAGACGAGTGTCTTGGCGGGCAACGCGCGGGCACGAACCTCTGAGGGCACGGACACTGCCGGGGAGGACGTGGTGACACGCCACAGTTCCGTGCCGTCGACTTCAGACAGGCGCACTTCATACTGCCCCGCGCCCGTGACCGCCGTCCAGACGAACTGCGTGGGTGCCTCGGCCACCTCACCGGCCGGTCCGGTAACCTCGACGCGCACGGTGCGATAGACCTCGCCGCCCCCGGTGCCGGTCTCGATGCCGCGGTCGGGCGTCACGAGCAGCGCCGCACCACCCACGATGATGGCGACCGACGCCGCCATGAGGGCCCACGACGGCAGGCCCCAGGTGGTGCGGGGCGCCGCGGCCGGTGCGGCCACGGCGGGGCGGGCCGCGCCGGGCTGTGACGCCGCGAGGCGCCGCTTCGTCTGCGCCGCGATCCATTCGACCGCCAGCCCTTCGCCCTCGACGGGTTCGTTGGCCTCGTAGGCCGCGAAGAGGTCGCGTTCGGTCTGGCAGCGGGCGCAGCCGGCCACATGTTCGGCTTCCGCCGCGGTCAGCGTGCCGGCGAAGCGGTCGATGGCCAGGCACGACGGCCCGGGTTCCAGCGCCTGCTGCCACATCCGCTCGACCTCGCCGCCATTGGGGGAAATGGGAGTGGTCACAGTCGTCCTCCGCGGGCCGCGATCCGCTTGACCGCGCGCGCGAGCTTGCGTTTGGCGCTCACGATGTACGCCTTGGCGCCGCTGGCATTGCCAAGGCCCAGCGTGCGCGTGATGGCGTCGAGCGGCAGCTCGTCGCCGTAATGCAGGACGAAGACGGCGCGTTCGGTCGCATCGAGCGTTTCGAGCAGCACCTGGTGGGCGAACTGGCCGTCACTCGCGCGGGCGACCCGGGTTTCCGGATCGTCGTCGGGCGTGGGGACCTCGACGAGCGCGTCCTCGTCGCCTTCGGGGTCGCGGGCATGGCGGCGCAGCTGCGCGAAGCACTCGTGCCGCACGATGGTGTAGAGCCAGGTCGAGAACTGCGACTGGCCGCGGAAGTCGTCGAGGTGGCGGTAGGCCTTGACGAAGACGTTCTGAGCGACATCAGCCGCCAGTTCGCGGTCGCCGGTGAGGCGGAAACACCAGCGGCCGACGCGGGCGTAGTGCCGTTCGAAGAGTTCGTCGGCGAGAACGCGGCGCTCGTCGGGCGCGGCACGCGAGAGGTCGGCGAGGATGTCCTCGTCGGTTCTGGCTTCAGCCCCCATCCAATCGAGTATAGCGGCGCGGTCATGGGCGTCGTGGAATAGGACAGCGCGCCACGCGTACCGGGAACAACTTTCTCAGTGCGGCGCGCGGTTTTTCTCATCCGCCTCTCATCCGGCTCTCAGCGTCGGCTGGTAAGCTCGGGACCGATGCCGTCGCCGCTGGCCGGATTCGTGCTCGCCGCCCTGCTCGCGCAGGCCCCGGC
>JALHON010000273.1 GCA_022842985.1 Acidobacteriota bacterium
GGCTGTGCCGGTCCCGGCCGCGGGTGCGGTCGCGGGTGCGGGCGCCGCTGGGGCCGGCGTAGCAGGGGCCGCCGTAGCAGGGACCGGCGCCGCCGGTCTCGCCGTAGCCGCGCCAGCGGCGGAGGCGGAGCCGGCCTCGCCGATCGTCGCGACGACGCTGTGGATCGGCACCGTCTCGCCTTCCTTGACGGCGATCTCGAGCAGCACGCCCGCGGTGGGCGACGGAATCTCGGCGTCCACCTTGTCGGTCGAGATCTCGAAGAGCGGCTCGTCGCGATCGACCGTGTCGCCGACCTTCTTGATCCACCGGACGATCGTGCCCTCGGCAATCGACTCGCCCATTTGCGGCATTACTACAGGCGTGGACATTGGCTTCCCTTCACCAGATCGGACGATCGGCAGATTCGATCACCGGATCATCAGATCACAAGGTCATCAGATGTGAATCGCCGCCCCATGCGCCGCATGGGAAGCCTCGCCCATCGCTTCGGACATCGTCGGATGTGCGTGAATCGTCTTCACCAGTTCCTCGACCGTGCACTCGAGGCGCAGCGCCAGCACGGCTTCGGCGATGAGCTCGGTGGCGCGCGGGCCGATGATGTGCACGCCGAGCGCCTCGTCGTACTTCTTCTCGGCGACGATCTTCACGAAGCCGTCGGTTTCCCCGGCCATGCGGGCGCGCGCCAGGGCGCGGAACGGGAAGCTGCCGATGCGCACGTCGTGGCCGGCGGCCTTCGCCTGCGCCTCGGTGAGCCCCACGCTGCCGATTTCCGGCTCGGTGTAGGTGCAGCGCGGCACGTGGTCGTAGTTGATGGGCTTCACCTCGTGGCCGGCGATCTTCTCGGCGAGCAGGATGCCTTCCATCGAAGAGACATGCGCGAGCTGGTAGTGCGGGCCGCCCATCGTGATGACGTCGCCGATGGCCGAGACGCCCGGCACGTTCGTCTGAAACAGCGGATCCACGACGATGTAGCCGCGGTCCATCTTGAGGCCGATGGTCTCGACACCGAGTCCGTCGGTGACCGGGCCGCGGCCGGTGGCCACGAGCAGCATCTCGACGTTCAGCGCCTCGGTCTTGCCGTCGGCCTTCTGCATCGAGATGTCCACACCCTTGGCCGAGGCCTTGGCGCTCGTCACCTTCGTGCCGGTGTAGGCCTTGATGCCGCGCTTCTTGAAGGTGCGCTCGAGTTCGTTCGAGACGGCCTCGTCTTCGGCCGGCACGAGCTTCGGCATGAGCTCGATGATCGTGACTTCGCTGCCGTAGCTCTTGAAGATCGAGGCGAACTCGACGCCCACCGCGCCGCTGCCCATGATGGCAATCGACTTCGGCACGTGGCCGAGGTGGATGGCGTGGTCGCTGAAGATGATCTGCTTCCCGTCGACGTCGATGCCGGGAATCGAGCGCGGCGCCGAGCCGGTGGCGAGCACGAGCTGCTTCGTGGCGGTGACGGTCTCGGTGCCGCCGGCGTGCAGGGCCACCTCGAGGGTCTTCGGCGACGTGATGCGCGCCGTGCCCTTGATCCACTCGATCTTGTGCTTCTTGAAGAGCGACTCGATGCCGCCGGTGAGCCCGGTGATCATCTTGTCCTTGCGGGCGTGCACGGCCGGCATGTCGATGCCGACCTTGCCCCCGTCAACGCCGGTCAGGCCCCATTCCTTCGCCGACTGCGCGACCTTGAGCGCATGGGCGTGCTCCAGCAGCGCCTTGGTGGGAATGCAGCCCCAGATGAGGCAGGTGCCGCCGAGGGCCTTCTGCCGCTCCACGACCGCCACCTTGAGGCCGAGCTGCGCGGCGCGAATCGCCGCCACATAGCCGCCCGTGCCGGCCCCCACCACTACGACGTCGAATTCGCTCGCCACGCTTGTCTCCTGATCGTCGCTGTTCTGCGGCCGCCGCGGCCGAAGGTCTCGCCGTAGCGGCGAAGCCGCGAAGGCGGAACAACTCCCCACTGTCGCCCGGATGCGGGCGGGCCGTCAACACACGGCCGGTGACAATCTCATCGGCGGATGCACGTCATCGCTTGACGCTCGTGAGCGGCACGAACTGCGTGCCGGGCGGGGTCTTCGGCGGCGCCGACGGGTCGGGCAGCGCCCGGTCCACCCGTGCCTTGAGCTCGCCGTGCTCGAACTTGAGCTGCCAGTACATCGCCGTCACGTCGCGCACCTGCCGCGCCGCGCGCCGCGCCACCACCCAGCTCGCCGCCGCCACGAGCGCCGTTCCCGCCGCCACGATCCACGCCCAGGACATCGTCTGTGCTCCCGGCCTCAGTATGCCCCCGGGACGGCGCCCCGCCGAGAGGAGTCTTATACTGGCGCGACCGCGCCCCGACATGCCCCCAGTCCGCAAGACCGTCATGGTGGTCGACTCCGACGAGTCGAGCCGCGAACGCCTCTCGCAGATCCTGCGGCGCGATCACCGCGTGCTGCGCGCCGGTTCGGCCGAGGCCGGGCTGGGCCTCATCGGCAAGGACGGTGTGGACGTCGTGCTCGCCGATCACTCGCTGCCTGGCGTGAGCGGCTTCGACTTCCTGCGCATCGTGCGCGAGAACTACCCGCTCGCCGAGTTCGTGATGCTCGGCGGCGAGGCCGACGTCGACGCCGCGGTCGCCGCCGTGAAGCTCGGCGCGTATCACTACCTCGTGAAGTCGGCGGCGCCCGAAGCCGTGCAGTCGATCGTGGCCCACGCCTCGGAGCGCCAGGACCTGAACCGCAAGGTCATGGCCCTCTCGGACGAGGTGAAGGACCAGAGCGGCGATCGCGAGTTCGTGTCGGGCCCGAGCCCGGCCATCCGCGAAGTGCTCGACAGCGTGCACAAGGTGGCGACGCTCTCGGCCACGGTGCTCATCCAGGGCGAGAGCGGCACCGGCAAGGAACTGGTGGCGCGGATGATCCACCGCCACTCGGAGAATCCCGACGGGCCGTTCATCGCCGTGAACCTCGCGGCCATTCCGCGCGACCTCGTCGAGAGCACGCTCTTCGGCCACGAGAAGGGCGCCTTCACCGGCGCCGTGCGTCAGCAGATCGGCAAGTTCGAACTGGCCCACGGCGGCACGCTCTTCCTCGACGAGATCGGCGAGCTGAAGGTCGATCTGCAGGCCAAGCTGCTGCGCGCCATCCAGGAGGGCGAGATCGAGCGCGTGGGCGGCGGCAAACCGCTCAAGGTGCAGTTCCGCCTCGTCTCGGCCACCAACGTCGACCTCGAACGCGCGGTGAAGGACGGCTCGTTCCGCGAAGACCTCTACTACCGCATCCGCGTCATCCCGATCCGCGTGCCGCCGCTGCGCGAGCGGTCGGAGGACCTGCCGGAGCTCGTGCGGTTCTTCCTGGCGCGCTACAACACGCGCTTCCGCAAGAACGTGCAGGGGCTCGCGACCTCGACCCTGCAGATGCTGCAGCACTACTGGTGGCCGGGCAACATCCGCGAGCTGGAGAACCTCATCGAACGCCTCGTGGCCACCTGCGACCACGACTGGATCACCGACGGCGATCTGCCGTTCGAGCTGCAGGTCGCCGACATCGACCGCGCCGGCACGACCAACCTGCTCGATCGCGCCCTCACGACCTTCGAGCGCAACTACATCATCCGCGCGCTCGAACGCAGCCGCTGGAACGTGACGCAGACGGCCAAGTACCTCGGCATTCCGCTGAGCACGCTGAAGTTCAAGCTGGACCGGCTGGAGATCAAGGATCTCGCGCGCAGGATTCGCGGCGGGGCGTAACGGGCGGACGCGGCGGAGAAGTGCGGCACGACGGGAACCGGGCGGTTCCCGTCGGCGTGTCACCCGGGGGGCGGGTTGATGCTGGCGGTTACTTGCGGGGCAGGACGGCGTCCTTGAGCTGCTTCACGATGCGCGCCTTCACGACCGTCTTCGCCGGGATCTTGATCGGCTCGCCGGTGGCCGGGTTGCGGCCCATGCGCGCCTTGCGCTTCTGCACGACGAGCTTCACCATGCCGGGCACGACGAACTCACCCGAGCGCTTCAGTTCCTTCTCGCCAAGCGCTGTCAGCTCGTCGAACAGCTCCCGCACCTGCGTCCGCTTCAACTCGAACTTCTCGGAAAAATGCGAGAAGAGCTCCGACTTGCCCATCCTGCGCGCGTCAGCCATCGTGTCCCCCTCCAGAAAGCCTTTGAAAATCGCGGTAATGCTAGCGCGCACGTCATGACGTGTCAACGAACGCGCGGCGCCTCCCGGGGCGCCCGTCCAAGCGAATGCTAAGATCGACGGCATGTCAAGCGCGCCGCCCCTCGAGACCTTCCCCAACCCGCGCCCCGGGCGCGACTTCGAGATCGCGATCGCGTGTCCCGAGTTCACGTCGATGTGCCCGAAGACGGGGCTCCCCGACTTCGGCACGATCACGATCCGCTACGTGCCGGACGCGACGTGCCTCGAACTGAAGGCGCTCAAGTATTACCTGCTGGCGTTCCGCAATCAGGGGATTTTCTACGAGGCGGCCACCAACCGCATCCTCGACGACCTGGTGGCGGCCTGCCAGCCGCGGCGGATGACCGTCGTCGGCGACTTCACGGCCCGCGGCGGCATCACCACGAAGGTGACCGTCGACTACGTGAAGGCCTGAGCGCCGCCGGCGCGGCGCGCCGTCAGGCGGCGGCGACCGCGCGCGACACGATCGCCCGGGCGAAGGTGTCGAGTTCGGCGCGCAGGGCGCCCGGCCGCAGCGTGGAGAGCGGCACGCCGGCGTTCAGCGCCGCCGCCACCGTGCGGTAGTCGCTCGTGAAGCGGTGGTCGATGTGGCGGCCGAGCGCGACTTCGATCTCGCGCAGCGGCACCACTTCCATCTCCGACGTGCGGTTCAGCACGTAGCGCACCCGGTCTTCCGGCACGCCGGCCAGCCGCACGAGATCGCGCAGGCGCTGCAGGTTGCGCAGGCACGGCAGATCCGGATTGGCGACGAAGTGCACTTCGTCCGAGACGTGCAGCGCCGCCGCCGAACAGGGGCTGAGCGCGCTGCCGGCATCGACGACCACGTAGTCGTAGGTGCGGCGCAGCGTGTCGATCGCATGCTCCACGTCGGCGGCGTCGGCCGCGCCGGGCCGCCCGTAGTCGGCCGCGCCGGGCAACACGTCGATGCCGCAGTCGTGCCGGGCGAGCATGCCGGGAATGACGTGCGGTTCGAGCCACGTCAGTTGATCGAGCAGATCGAGCAGCGTGAACCTGGCGCGCACGCCGAGAAACAATCCGACGTCACCAGTACCCGGCTTCAGATCGACCACGACGGTCGGCATGCCCGACACACGGCGCAGCTCCGCGGCGCAGTTCACCGCGAGCGTCGTCGTGCCGGTTCCGCCCTTCGTGCCAAGGAACGACACCACCATGCCGGTACTCCGAGGCAATGGGTGTGCCACGACGCGGCAACCGGCGCCATCCGGCGTTTTACCTGCAACTGCACGGGCCGCAGTGCCCGAAATGGTCAGTCGCGGATATCCGTTTTGTAAGGCCCGCGACCATTTTTGCGCGCGCGGCGTGCGGCGCTGGCCGCCGCGCGCCACGAATCTGCGCGATTTCACGGGCCGACCCGGAGAGGCACACGGATTGCTCTGCGAGATCGCAGGGACCCTCCATATGTCATCCAAGCGTCCGTCCGCGAAGACCAGTTCGACTCCCGACGAATGGAAGATCACCGACGAGTGGGGCATCTACGATCCCGAGAAGGCGGGCATCCCGGCACTCTTCGCGCGGCTCGGCCGGCCGATCCTGCGCGCCGCGCCGACCAGCTCGCGCAGGGAGCGCCGCCGCGCGCTGCGTCCCGAACGCTCGACCGAAGGTGTCGGCCTCGCACTCGCCGAAGTGCGACGCCGGGCCGGCTACGACGCGCCGACGCATCGTGTCGAGCTGCGGGTCGACGGCATGACCTGCGCCTCCTGCGTCGCGCGGGTCGAGAAGGCGTTGCTGAAGGTGCCGGGCGTGACGA
>JALHON010000274.1 GCA_022842985.1 Acidobacteriota bacterium
GGCGGCGCCGCCGGCGCGGCCGCCGCGAGCGTCCTCGCGCTGGCCGCGTGGTTCGGCCTGCGCGCGTGGTTCGCCGCCGACGGCGCCCTCGTCTCCCCCGTCACCACGATCGCCGGCCTCGGCCTCGGCGCACTCGCGGGTGTCGCTGCCGAACTCACGTTCGAGCGGCGCCGTGCCAACACGGAGCGCGGCCGCCGCGAGCAGGCCCAGCGCCTCATCGTGCAGACGCTGACCTCGCTCACCGAGACACGCGATGCCGACACGGGACGGCACGCCCGCCGCACGCAGGAATACACACGCCTCCTCGCCACCGCGGTCGCCGCGCGCGGCGCGTACCGCGACTACCTCACGCCGCACCGTATCGACCTCATCGCCACGCTGGCGCCGCTGCACGACATCGGCAAGGTGGGCATCTCGGATGCCGTACTCCACAAGCCCGGTCAGCTCACCGACAGCGAGTACGCGGAGATGAAGCAGCACACGACACTCGGGCACGACACGCTGCGCAAGGCCGAGGCCCTCGCCGGCGTGCACGACAACGAAGTGCTCGGCCTCGCCAAGGACATCGTGTTCACGCATCACGAACGCTGGGATGGTTCGGGATACCCGCAGGGCCTGCGCGGCGAGGCCATCCCCCTTCCGGGGCGGCTCGTCGCGGTGGTGGACACCTACGACGCGCTCGTGGCACGGCGGGCCTACAAGGACGCGGTGCCGCACGACGCGGCCATCGGCATCATCCGCGACGGCCGCGGCACCCACTTCGACCCGGTCGTCGTGGATGCCTTCCTCGACTGCCACGCGGCGCTGCGCGCCGCCGAACATGCCGCCGACGCGCGGCTCACGCCGCCTTGACGCTAGACCTGCGACGAGGCCGGCTTCGGCACGACCACCTTTGCCGGTTCCGGCGTCCAGTCCTCACCGGGATTGATGAAGCGGTTGGTCTCGAGCTTGTACTGCTTGTCGTAGAGCTGACGATAGCGGCCGTTGACCGCGAGCAGCTCGTCGTGCGTGCCGCGCTCCACGATCTCGCCGCCTTCGAGCACCAGGATCTGGTCGGCGCTGCGGATGGTGGAGAGCCGGTGCGCGATGACGAACGTGGTGCGGCCGTGGCGCAGCCGCTTGAGCGCGTCCTGGATCATCTCCTCGCTCTCGCTGTCGAGTGACGAGGTGGCTTCGTCGAGGATGAGGATGCGCGGCTCGGCGAGGAGCGCCCGGGCAATCGACACGCGCTGGCGCTGGCCGCCGGAGAGCTTGATGCCGCGTTCGCCGACGACCGTGTCGTAGCCCTCGGAGAAGCGCAGAATGAACTCCTCGCAGTGCGCCAGCCGGCACGCCTCTTCGACCTCGGCCCGCGACGCCTGCGGGCGCGCGTAGGCGATGTTCTCGGCAATCGTGCCATCGAAGAGGAAGTTCTCCTGCAGCACCGACGCCACCTGCTCGCGGTAGTCGCGCAGCTTCACGGTGGTGAGATCGCGGCCATCCACCAGCACGCGCCCGGACAGCGGCCGGTTGAACGCCATGACGAGGCTGATGAGCGTGCTCTTGCCTGACCCGCTCGAGCCGACGAGCGCCGTCGTCGAGCCGGCGGGGGCGGTGAAGGTGACGTCCTTCAGCACCGGCCGGCCGGGATCGTATTCGAAGCTCACCTGCTCGAAGGTGACGTCGCCGCGGATGACGTCCATCGGCTGGTTGTCGGCGTCGAGATCGTCCTCGGTCTTCATGTCGAGGATCTCGCGGATGCGGTCGAGGCCGGCAAACGCCTCGGTGATCTGCGTGCCGATCGAGGCGATCGACACGAGCGGCGCCGCCACGAGGCCGATGAAGAAGATGTACATCACGAAATCGCCGAGCGTCATCCGCCCGGCGAGGATGTCGTTGCCGCCGAGCCACACCATGAGCACGCCGACCACGCCGATGATCACCGTGGAACCGGCCGTGGTCGCCGAGACGCCGGTCATCGACTGCGCGATGTTGCGGAAGAGGCGGTGGGCGCCGTGCGTGAAGACGATCTCTTCGCGCTTCTCAGCCGTGTAGCTCTTGACCACGCGGATGCCGCCGAGCGCTTCGGTGAGGCGGCCGGTGACCTCGGCGTTGATCTTGCCGCGTTCGCGGAAGAGCGGCCGCAGCGTCTTGAACGCGTAGGCCATGCCGCCGCCGAAGAGGCCGAGCACGATGACCGTCACGATCGTGAGGCGCCAGTTGAGGTACAGCAGCACACCCAGGCCGATGACCGCCGTGACGAGCCCGCCGACGAGCTGCACGAGGCCCGTGCCGACGAGGTTCCGCAGGCCTTCGGCATCGTTCATGATGCGGGCCACGAGCACGCCGGTCTGCGTCGAGTCGAAATAGCGCACGGGCAGGCGCATCACCTGCGCCTGCACGCGCCGCCGCATGTCGGTAATGGCCCGCTGCGCCGCCACGCCGAGCAGCTGCGACAGGCCGAACGACGCGAAGGCCTGCACGATGGTGGCCGCGCCGGCCGCGAGCGCGATCGGCAGCAGCAGGTCGTGCCGCCCCTTGCCGATGACATCGTCGATCACGTACTTGGCCGACGACGGCAGCACGAGGCCGGCCAGGCGGCTGATGAGCATCAGCACGAGGCCGGTGACGAGGCGTCCGCGGTGCTGGTGGATGAGCAGCCGCGCCTCGCGCATGGCCGCGCCGGGTGTCACCTTCTTCTTCGCACCCGAATGTTTGTCCGACAACGGAGGCCGGCCGACGCGTTCGGCCTTCTTGGCACTCGGGGTGGGCACACGGAGACCGCGCATCCTGCAAGTATGGCCCAAGTGGCGCGGCGGCTCCCCCGCCCGATCGGCCGGGGCGCTCAGTTGAGCGCGTGCGGCATCGCCAGCGTGAAGGGATTGATGGCGGCGTCGAAGGTCTCGCCGGACGGCGTCGTCATCGTGTAGCTGCCCTGCATCGTGCCGACCGCCGTCGTGAGCGGGCAATAACTGGTGTATTCGAAGGCGGCGCCCGGCGCCAGCACCGGCGTTTCCCCGATGACGCCGGGCCCGCGCACTTCCTGCACGTCGCCATTGGCGTCGGTGATGATCCAGTGGCGGCTCTGGAGCTGGGCGGTCTCGCCGCCCTCGTTCGAGATCCGCACGTGGTACGCGAAGAAGAAGTGCTGCTCGCGCGGCACGCTGCGCTCGGGCACGTACACACTGCGGACTTGCACGCGGATCCCACGGGTGACGGTATCGCTCACGGTGTCTCGTATCGTACGTGCAAGTCGCGCGCTAGTCCAGATGACCGCGTTCGGCATCGCCCATCGCCACCTTCCCGTACGGGAAGTACTCGCGCCAGCGGCGGGTGACGAGGTCGGCGGTCTCGGGGTCGCAGCTCACCTCGGCCGGATACCACGGCTTCATGCGGGCATCGATGGCGACCGGCGGCGTGAACACCACGTGATTGCGTTCGAGGCGCACGGTGGCCGCGTGGATGTCGGCGGCCGGCTCGAAGCGCGTGAAGGTCGTCCAGAGGAAGTTCACCGCGCTGCGCGTGGCGCGCTCCGGCTCATCGGAGATGACGAGGAGCGGCCAGCCCGCGAACGCGGGGTGCGCCGCCAGCCGGGCCGGCGCCTCGCGATCCTCGGCGAACGGCCGCGCGCCCACCACGAGACAGCCGGCGCAGAAGACGCGCACGTCGGTCACGTCCGGCGGCGGCGGCACCGCCGGCCGGAAGACCTGCGGCAGCTCGCGAATCGGATCGCCCAGCCCCATCCATACGCCCTTCGAGCCCTTGTTCACGGCCGGACCGGCGTAGTCGAGCGTGTCCATCGAGAGGTGCCCGAACACGTAGAGGTCGGTGCGCGGGTCGGTGCGCGCGAGGATGTGTTCGAGCGTGGCGCGGAAGTCCTTCACGTCCACGGGCTTGTCGGTGAGCAGCAGGAACTTCTGCAGCGAGAGCTGCCCTTCGCCGAGGATGCGGAAGGCGCTCGCCATCGCCTCGCGCGGATAGCGCTGCTTCACGACCGCGGCGGCGAGCGAGTGATAGCCGGTTTCGCCGTACGACCAGAGTTGCTCGACGGCCGGCATCACGAGCGGGAAGAGCGGTGAGAGCAGCTCCTGCAGCAGGTCGCCGATGAAGAAGTCTTCCTGTCGCGGCTTCCCCACCACCGTCGCCGGATAGATGGCATCATGGCGATGCGCCAGCGTGTGGACGCGGAACACCGGGTAGTCGTGGCGCAGCGAGTAGTAGCCGTAGTGATCGCCGAACGGGCCTTCGGGCTGCCGCTCGTGCGGCCGCACCTCGCCCATGAGCGCGAACTCCGCGTTGGCCACGAGCGGGTGCGGGTGGCGGTAGGGACCGGGCACCCGCGCCAGGCGTTCGCCGGCGATGAGCGAGGCGAGCATCAGCTCGGGCACGTTCTCCGGCAGCGGCGCGATGGCCGAGAGAATGAGCGCTGGCGGACCGCCGAGGAACACCGTGACCGGCAGTGCCTGGTTCTTCGCTTCGGCGAGCTGGTAGTGGAAGCCGCCGCCCTTCCCGATCTGCCAGTGCATGCCGGTGGATTGCGCGTCGTGGACGTGCAGGCGGTACATCGCGAGGTTGTGCCCGTGGCCGCCGGGGTGTTCGGTGTAGACGAGCGGCAGCGTGACGAACGGGCCACCGTCCTCCGGCCAGCACGTGAGCGCGGGCAGCCGGTCGAGCCGCGGATCGCGCGTCACGACCTCCGTGACCGGGCCCAGGCCCTGCCGCGTGAGACCCACCTTCAGCAGGCTGCCGGCGACATCGCGCGCGCCCCACAGCTTCGACGCGTCGGGCGGCATGATCGTCTGCGCAAGCTCGACCAGCCGGCGGATGAGCCGCATCGGGTGTTCGCCGAAGGCCAGCGTGGCGCGTTTCTCGGTGCCGAAGAGGTTCGTGACGAGCGGATAGCCGCGGCCCTTCACGTTCGTGAAGAGCAGCGCCGGCCCGCCGGCGGCAATCACGCGGCGGTGGATCTCGGCGGCTTCGAGGTGCGCGTCGACCGGCGCGGTGATGGTGACGAGATCGGCATCGGCGCGCAGCCGATCCATGAAGGTGCGGAGGTCTGGGAACATCGGCTAGTGAGGTAGGACGCCGGCATCGTACACGATGGTCCCGCCAACGACGGTGAGCACGCTCGTGAGGCCGGGCAGGCGGTCCGCCGGCACGGTGAAGACGTCGTCCGAGAGCACCGCGAGGTCGGCCAGGGCACCGGGACCGAGCCAGCCCTTCTCGCGTTCGGTGGATTCGGCGAAGGCCGCGCCGCGGGTGTAGGCCGCAACCGCCTGCTCGCGCGTGAGCGCCTCGGCCGGATGGGTCGGGTGCGACGTCGCGAAGGCGATGTTGAGGAACGGGCTCAGCGGCCCGTCGGAGCCGAGCGCGAGCGGCACGCCCGCCGCGAGCACCGACGCCAGCGGCTGGAAGGTGTCGAGACGGCTGCCGAGGCGCGCGGCGAACGTCGCGCGGTCGACGAAGTGGGCCGGGTTCTGCACGACCACGACGCCGAGGGTGCGGGCGCGCGCGATCTGCGCCGGTGTCAGCATGTCGCCATGTTCGAGGCGCGGACGCTTGCGCTGCCAGACCGCGGCGGCGCCCACACGCTCGAGCGCCGACAGATACGCCTCGATCGCCGCATCCCCCACCGCGTGTACCGCCAGCTGGTTCTCGGTGCCGTACCCTTCGCGCACGACCACGTCGAGCGCGGCGGCATCGAGGTTCATGCGCCCGCGCTCGGCGGGCCGGTCGGCGTACGGGGCGCTCAGCGCCGCCAGCCGTTCGATCGGCGTGCCGTCGAGAATCCACTTCGTGCCGCGCACGTCGAGGCGTGGACCAGGCTGCGGCGGCAGGTGCGGCCGGCCATCCTCGGTCTCGCCGCCCGCGGCGGTCGTCGGCAGCCGGAAGAGCG
>JALHON010000275.1 GCA_022842985.1 Acidobacteriota bacterium
GGCGGCCGCGCGCCCTCACCCTCGGCGGTGGCTGGCGCCGCGGCAGCCGCGGGCGCCGCCGTGACGG
Organism: Acidobacteriota bacterium; assembly: GCA_022842985.1. Taxonomy (GTDB): domain Bacteria; phylum Acidobacteriota; class Vicinamibacteria; order Vicinamibacterales; family UBA2999; genus CADEFD01. The sequence continues at coordinate 68 of JALHON010000275.1, forward strand.
CGACGCCGGCCGACTGCTGGGAGCCCAGAATCCAGCCGACGATGACGCCGAACAACATCCCGGAGATGGCAAAAGCGATGGAATCGGCGCGCATGGGAAATCCCCTTCAGGATACCGTCCGTCTCAGCCAGTCCACAAGCGCCGTGGCCACGTCGGGGTCGCGGTCGAGGATCTGGGTGCCGTGCGCCATGACGAGCGACAGCCGCTGTTCCCGGGCGGCCACGGGCGGCGTGCCGCCGACCAGTCCGCGCACGGTGCGCGCCGCCAGGGGATCTTCGGTGCTCGCCACGAGGAACATCGGCCGCGCGGCGTACTTGCGGAGCGCCGCGTCGATGCGCACGCCGCGGTAGTCGGTGGCCGGTGAAAGCAGCGCGACGCCGCGCACCCCCGGTGACTCGGCCGCGGCCATGATGGCGGCACTGGCGCCAAGCGATGCGCCCACCACGGCGATCCCACGCACGCCGCCGCGGCCGGCCAGGAAACCAATCGCCGCCTGCACGTCGAGCGCCATGGCCGGGGCCGGTGCGGAAAGACCACCCGACGCGCCGTGTCCGCGCAGGTCGATGGCGAGCGCCGTCATGCCCGCAGCCTGCAGCCGCTCGGCAAACGGCCGCCAGTCGTCCTTCGTGCGCGTGAACATGTGCACCAGCACCACGGCGGGCGCCTCCCCGTCGGCCTGGTAGAGCATGGCGGCGATGGTCACGCCGTCGGCCGTCCGCAGCTGCAGGGGCTGTCCCGCCGCCGCGGCGGACGCCGGCGCCGCGAGCAGGCCCGCCAGCACCAGCAGCACCGCGCAGCGCGGGATCACGCGGTGCCCCTGACGGCCGCGAGATAGTCGCGGACCGCGGCCGGCAGCCCGACGAAGAGCGCGTGGCTCATGAGCGCGTGTCCGATCGACACCTCGTCGAGGTGCGGCAGGGCGCGGAAGAGCGGCAGGTTCTTCAGATCGAGGTCGTGGCCGGCATTCACGCCGAGACCACGCGCGTGCGCGGCCTCGGCCGCCACGACGTACTGCCGGAAGCTCGCGAGACCGGCCGCCTCGCCGCGTTCATGCGCGCGCGCGAACGGCTCGGTGTAGAGCTCCACGCGGTCGGCGCCGAGATCGGCGGCCAGCGCCACCGCGTCCGGCGTGGGATCGACGAACAGGCTGACGCGGATGCCCGCCGCCTGCATCTCGCGCACGACGGCGGCGAGTTCCTGCCGCGGCGTGTCGAGCGCCCAGCCGGCCTGGCTCGTGATTTCGCCGGGCCGCACGGGCACGAGGGTGCACTGATCGGGCGCCACCTCGTGCACGAGCGCCACGAGGTCCGGCCGCGGATCCCCTTCGATGTTGTATTCGACCTGGCCGCGCCGAGGCCGCAGGAACGCCGCGATGTCCCGCACGTCCGCAGGTGTGATGTGCCGCTCGTCGGCGCGCGGATGCACCGTGATGCCCGGCGCCCCTTCGGCGACGACGACGCGCACCGCCTCGATGACGGACGGCTCGTGCCCGCCGCGCGAGTTGCGCAGCGTGGCGACCTTGTTGACGTTGACGGACAGGCGGATCATGGCGGGGGCTCGGACCCGGGACTCGCGGCGCGGGACGGCTCCCGGCCCGCGGCCACCGGGGGCACGCATCGGCGCGTGCCTGTAGCCTATCATCCACCCGCGCGGGGCGCGCCGAGGTCAGGCGAGGGCGGTGCGCACGGCGTGCGCGATCTCATCGGCCCAGGCGCGGATCTCGGCCTGGTCGCGGCCCTCGAGCATGATGCGCAGCAGCGGCTCGGTGCCCGAGTAACGGACGAGCAGGCGGCCGTGCCCCTCGAGGCGGGCCTCCACGTCACGCATCGCCGACGCCACCGACGGCACCTTCGAGATGTCGGTGCGCTCGCGCACACGCACGTTCACGAGCACCTGCGGATAACTGGTGAGGGTCGCGGCCAGCGCCGCCAGCTCGTGGCCGGTGGCGATCATGGCCCGCAGCACGTGCAGTGCCGTCGCGATGCCGTCGCCGGTGAAGAGATGCGTCGCGAAGATGACGTGCCCCGACTGTTCGCCGCCGAGCGCCAGGCCGCGCTTCAGCATCTCTTCCATCACGTACTTGTCGCCCACCGGGCAGCGTACGAGCTCGACGCCACGCTCCTTGAGCGCGAGTTCGAGCCCGATGTTGCTCATCACCGTGGCGACGATGGCATTGCCCGGCAGTGCCGCTTCGCGCCGCAGCTGATCGGCGCAGATGAGCATGACCGCGTCGCCGTCGACGCGATGACCATGATGGTCGACGAAGAGCGCGCGGTCTCCGTCGCCATCGAAGGCCACGCCGAAGCGCGCGCCCTCGGCCACGACCGCTGCCTGCAGCGTCTCCATCGCCGTCGAGCCGCAGCCGGCGTTGATGTTGCGGCCATCGGGGGCGACGCCGATGGTCTTCACGTCGAAGCCGAGCGCCGTAAACAGCGCCGGGGCGATGGTGGTCGTGGCGCCGTGCGCGCAGTCGACGACGATCGTCGCGCCGGCGAGCGGGCCGGCATGGTCGAGGATCTGCCGCAGGTGGGCCACGTAGTGCGCGGTCAGTTCGGCATCCGCGCCCGGCACGGCGGTCCCGTCGGGCACCTGCCACGCGCCGTCGGCGACGATCGTCTCGATCTCGCGCTCCTGGGCTTCCGAAAACTTCTCGCCGGCGCCGGAGAAGACCTTGATGCCGTTGTCGTGGAAGGGATTGTGCGATGCCGAGATGACGATGCCGAGGTCGAAGCCCTCGGTGCGCGTGAGGTACGCCACGGCGGGCGTCGGCACGACACCGAGGCTCACGACCGAGCCGCCCGCGGAGGCGATGCCGCGCGTCAGCGCGGCTTCGAGCTCCGGGCCCGACTCGCGCGTATCCCGGCCGATGAGCACGCGCGGCGCGCCAGTGCCGGCGACGCGCGCCAGCGCCGCGCCGACTCGCGCCACGGTCGCGGCATCGAGCGGCGCCTTCCCCGCTTCCCCACGGATTCCATCGGTCCCGAACAGCTTCACACTCGCTCCTGGCTCGCGCTCACCGGCGTCCTGCCGGCTGGCCGTACTTCACCGTGGGCGGCACGATCGACCGCACGACGTACCGCGGCGACGACTCGGCCTGCACGACGAGGTCGCGCCCCGGGGCGTCGCGCTGGGCATCGACGAAGAGCGTGATGTCCCGTGCCGTCAGTTCCCGCACGATCTCGCCGGCGCCCTGAATGGTGACCGACGCCACTGCCGGCGTGAGCTGCCCCCCTGCCCGGCCACGCAGCAGGATCGGCACCTCCGTCAGGGTCCGCTCGGTTGTATCGGCTGCAATCGTGATCGTCACCACCGCCGTGGCGCCGCCGGCCAGGCGGAGTTCCGATTCACTGGTGTCGATGGTCACGGCCTCGCGCACGAGGCTCGTGGCACGTTCAATCGAGACCACTTCCGTGAAGATCTCGGTCAGACCGCGCACCGCGCTCTCGGGTCCTTCGACACGCACCTGCGACGGCGTGACCGACACGTTGGTCACGCTGTGCCCAGGCACCGGCGTGCCCTCGACGCGCGGCCGCACCGGCACCACGGCCGACGCGGTGGGCTCGAAGGTGAGAGGCAGGGCTGGCGGCGTCACCTGCATGACCTCGACGCCGAACGGCGTCGTGACCTGCGAGGGCGTCAGCGGGAACAGGCGGCGGCCGGCCTTCACGCCGTCGAGATCGACGACGGCGGAGACATCCGCCGGCGCCAGCCCGGAGAGCCGGCTGGCGGGCCCGCGCACGCGCACGGCCACCGAATCGGGCACGGCCCCGACGAGTTCGAGACCGGCCGGCGCGCGCTGCAGTTCGAGCCCGACGCGCATGGTGCGTTCGACCACCGGATCACCGGTCACCACCATCCACAGCAGCGTGGCGACCGCAAGGGACAGCAGCTTCAACCCGACGTGACGAATCCTGAGGCGCGCCATCAGTCCATCGTCGCCGCGGCGATGCGGCGCTCCGGGCGGGCCTGCGTCCGCTTGATGAGGGCGCGCAGGCGCCAGCGCAGTTTGTCGGGCGTGAGCCCGCGTTCGATCTTGCCGTCGAGCACGAGCGAGACGGTGCCGGATTCCTCGGAGACGACGAGCGCGACGGCGTCGTTCTCCTCGGTCACGCCGAGCGCGGCGCGGTGGCGCGACCCGAGTTCGCGGGCGAGCTTCGGATTCACGCTGAGCGGCAGGAAACAGGCCGCGGCGGCGATGCGATCGCCCTGCACGACGACGGCGCCGTCATGGAGCGGCGAGGTGGGCTGGAAGATGCTGACGATGAGGTCGTAGGTGAGCTTCGCGTCGAGCGGGATGCCGCTTTCGATGTGGTTGCGCAGCCCGATGCCGCGTTCGACGATGACCAGGGCGCCGATGTGTTTCGCCGCCAGGGTCTCGAGCGCCACGACCAGCTCCTCGATCGAGTCCTCGTCGGCCTCGACGCGGCGCAGGTACTTGAAGAAGGGCGCCCGACCGAAGTGCACGAGCGCGCGGCGGATATCCGTCTGCAGCAGCACGATGGCCGCGAACACGACGTAGCCGACCATGTTGCGGATCAGCCAGTTGACGGTTTCGAGTTCGAGGGCCCGGGAGAGATAGAAGAGGCCGACAATAGCGCCGAGTGCGACCGCCATCTGCGAGGCGCGCGTGCCCCGGATGAGCTTCAGCACCTCGTAGACCACCACCGAGACGATGGTGATGTCGAGGAGGTCCCACCACGTGAGCGGCGGACGGTCGAGAAGGGCGTCGAGCCAGGGCATGAATGGCGGATCTCGGGGCTCGGGTCCCGGGTCTCGGCCTGCGACACGCGCAGGCCGCCCCTGAGGCTGCCTGGAGGGCGGGCGCGCGCTCGAATCGCCGTCGGCCTACGGCGCTGCCGCCGCGCGGCCCTGACTGGTTCCGTTGCCGTGCCCCCGGATCATATCCGCGACACGCGCCACCTGCACCATCTGCGGCACCGCGTGCACCCGCACGATGTGGCTGCCGCCGAGCACCGCCGCGGTGACAGCGGCGGCCGTGGCCCAGTCGCGGTCTGGCGCGGCCACGTCGCCGATCGCCGCGGTCAGGAACGACTTGCGGGACGGCCCGACGAGCAGGGGACGGCCGAGCGCGGCAAGCGCGGAGAGACCGGCGAGCGCCGCCGCGCTGTCGCCCGCCCGCTTGGCGAAGCCGAGACCGGGGTCGAGAATCAGGCGGTCCCAGGCCACGCCGCGGCTGACGGCCCGTTCGATGGCCCGCGTGAGGTCGCGGGCGACATCGGTGGGCACGTCGCCGTACTGCGCGTGGGCGTACATGTCGGCGGGCCGCCCCCGCATGTGCATCAGCACGAGCGGCGCGCCGCGCACGGCCACCAGATCGCCGAGCGCCGGCTCGTACTGCAGGCCGCTCACGTCGTTCACGATGACCGCCCCTTCGTCGAGGCCGAAACGGGCCACCTCGGCCTTCGTCGTGTCGATCGACAGGGGAATCCGCAGCCGGTGCAGCTTGCGCATCACCGGCAGCAGCCGCCGGCGCTCGTCGCGGCCGCTGAGGGGCGCGGCGCCCGGGCGTGAGGACTCGGCGCCGATGTCGATGAGATCGGCGCCGCCGGCCTCCATGGCCAGGGCGAGATCGAGCGCGTGGTCGGGGTCGAGGGCCCTGCCGCCGTCGGAAAACGAGTCGGGCGTGACGTTGAGCACGCCCATGACGAGCGTGCGGGGACCAAGGACGAGCGGCCCTCGGCCCGCAAGCGGCAGGCTGAAAGAAGCGCGCGGCGCGATCAGGGGCTTATTCCTGCGCGAGCGGCTTCGGCGTGAGCGGCAGGAGCGGCGCGCGCTCGTTGTCGC
>JALHON010000276.1 GCA_022842985.1 Acidobacteriota bacterium
TGTCGCGGCGGGCGCCGGTCCCGGCGCCGACGCCGCGGTCGAGGCGGCTGGCGTCGCCCGGCTCGCGCCCCGCGGGCGCACTTCCCAGGCCAGGCGCTTGATGTTCAGCAGGTGGCGCGGCGAGATGTTGTCGGACGTGATGTTGCCGCCGTAGCCGCCGCAGCCGAGCGTCATCGCCGGGTCGAGGCCCGTCGTGAGCCCGATCGAGCCGTGTGTCGTCGGCGTGTTGACCACGATCCGGAAGGCCGGCTTGTGGAGCCCGAACTCGAGAATGACCGCCTCGTTGCGCGAGTGAATGGACATCGTGTGGCCCATCCCGCCGTACTGGAGGATCTGCCGGGCCCGCTCGCAGCCTTCGCGCCAGTCGTCCACCTCGTAGTAGGAGAGCACCGGGCAGAGCTTCTCGATCGAGAGCGGATGGTCGCGGCCCACGCCCGCAAGCGGCACGATGAGCGCGCGGGTGCCGGCGGGCACCGTGAGCCCGATCGCCCCGGCGATGTGCACGGCGGACTTGCCGACGAGCGCCGGGTTCGGCAGCCGTTCGGGCGTGATGAGCGCGGTCTGGAGCCTCGCGGCCGCCGCCGCGTCGAGGAAGCAGCCGCCGCCGGCGATGAGCGCGGCGCGCAGGGCGGGCGCCACGGCGCGGTCGACCACGATCGAGTTCGGCGACGAGCAGAGCACGCCGTTGTCGAACGACTTGCCGGCGAGGATGTCGTCGGCGGCCTTGGCGACGTCGGCCGACGACTCGACGTAACAGGGCGCGTTGCCCGGCCCCACGCCGTAGGCCGGCTTCCCGGCCGAATAGGCCGCCCGCACGAGGCCGAGGCCGCCGGTGGCGAGAATCACGGCGATGTCTCGCGCCCGCATCAGCTCGCGCGTGCCGTGCAGCGTCACCGTCGTGAGCCAGCCGATCGCGCCCTCGGGCAGGCCGGCCTCCCTGGCGGCGTCGTTGAGCAGGGTGGCCGTGCGCGTGATGCAGCGGGCGGCCGACGGATGCGGGCTCAGCACCACGCCGCAACGGGCCTTGATGCTGATGAGAAGCTTGTAGATGGCCGTCGAGGTCGGGTTGGTCGACGGCACGATGGCGGCCACGACGCCGAACGGCTCGGCGATCTCGACGATCTTCCTGTCGTCGTGCCGGGCGACGACACCGACCGTCCGCATCGGCCGGATGAAGGCGTGCACGTCGCGGGCGGCAAACAGGTTCTTGGCGATCTTGTCGGCGACCACACCGTAGCCGGTTTCCTCGACGGCGAGGCGGGCGAGCGGCTCGGCGTGCGCCTCGGCCACCGCGGCCATACGAGCGACGATGGTGTCGATCTGCGCCTGCGTGAACTCGGCGAGCAGGCGTTGGGCGGCGCGGGCCCTGCGCGCAAGGGCCACCGCCTCGGCGGCCGACGCCAGGTCGCGGTCGGTCAGGCTCTGGGGGGCAGCGGGCGCCGATGCGCCGGACGCGGAGCTCGCCACGGCGGGCTATCCCTTCGGGAGGATCTTCTCGACGTCGGCGTGGGGCCGGGGGATGACGTGCACCGACACCAGTTCACCCACGCGGCGGGCCGCCGCGGCGCCGGCATCGGTCGCGGCCTTCACGGCGCCCACGTCGCCCCGCACCAGCACCGTGACGTAGGCGGCGCCGATGTACTCGGTGCCCACCAGCACGACATTGGCGGCCTTCACCATGGCGTCGGCGGCTTCCACCGAACCGATGAAGCCACGCGTCTCGACCATGCCCAGAGCGCCTTGTGTATCCATGTGCGAAAACGGCGGGAGCCGTACGGCGCGGAACTGTACCACACTCCCCGGGCGGCGCGGTGGCGCCGACCCGCCGGAGGCGCTATCATGTTGCTTCACAAGGCTATGTACAACTTCAAGTCCACCCGCCCGGCCCTCGCGCTCGTTCTCGCGCTGGGCCTCGCGGCCGCCGGTTGCGGCGGCCAGGAAGACACCGCGCCCGCCCAGGGCACTCTCGGCGTCCAGCTCAGCCGGTCGCGCATCGCCCTCGGCAGCCCCGTCGAGGTTACCTACAAGTTCACGGTTGCGCCGGATGCCGGTTCGATCGGCAATCGCAAGGTATTCGTCCACTTCCTCGACGCCGATGGCGAGCAGATGTGGACCGACGATCACGAGCCGCCCACCCCGACCACGGGGTGGAAACCCGGCCAGACGATTGAATACACGCGCACGGTGTTCGCGCCGGTGTATCCGTATGTCGGGCCGGCCCGGATCGTCGCCGGCCTCTACGACGCGGCGTCGGGCGAGCGCATGAAACTCTCGGGCACCGATGCCGGCGGCCGCGCCTACACGGTGGCGCAGTTCGAACTCCTGCCGCAGACCGAGAACGTCTTCCTGATCTTCAAGGACGGCTGGCACGCCGTCGAAGCCGCGGCCGATAACTCCATGGTGGAGTGGCAGTGGACGAAGAAGGAAGCGACGCTCGCGTTCCGCAATCCCCGGCGCGACTCGACGCTCTACTTCCAGGCCGACAATCCGGGCAAGGCGGCAACGGCCGCGACCCAGGTCGAAATCCGGCTCGGCGACCAGGTGCTCCAGACCGTGAAGCTCGTCGCCGAGGGCCCGGTGCACAAGATTGCCCTGCCGGCCGCGGCGCTCGGCACCGGCGACATGGTGGAACTCAGGCTCGTCGTCGATCAGACGTTCGTCCCGGCCCTCGAACCCGGCGCGGCGTCCAATGATCCACGGGAGCTCGGCGCCCGCGTGTTCCACGCCTTCGTGCAGCCGCAGGGGTCGTAACGCCACCAGATCATGGAGTTTCGCTGCAGGCTCGGCACCGCGGCAGGGCAGGTCATCGAGGGCGTGTATGTCGCCCCGAGTGAGGCCCACCTGCGCCGCGAGCTGGAAGACAAGGGGCTGCACGTGCTCGCCCTGGCGCCGCGCGGCGGCGTCCAGGGCTTCTCGATGGGCCGGCGGAAGATCCGCCGCGACGAGTTCCTCATCTTCAACCAGGAACTGGCGACGCTGCTCAAGGCCGGCATGCCGCTCGTGCAGTCGCTCGACATCCTGCGCCAGCGCCTGACGAACCCCGTGTTCAAGGCCGTGCTCGACGATGTGCACGAGAAGGTGCGCGGCGGCACGGCACTGTCGGACGCCTTCCTGGCGCATGCGGATCTCTTTCCCGGCGTCTATACCGCATCGCTCGTCGCCGGCGAGCGCAGCGGGTCGCTCGACACGGTGCTGCGGCGCTTCGTCACCTACTCGAAGGTCATCGACACCGTCCGCAAGAAGACCTTCTCGGCGATGCTCTACCCGGCCATCCTCACCGTGCTCGCGGTGGTGCTCGTCGCCATCATCGTGGTGAAGGTGGTGCCGGCCTTCTCGGGCTTCTACGAGAGCTTCGACCAGGAGCTGCCGCTCGTCACGCGCATCATCGTCGCGGTGTCGGACGTGGTGCGCGCCAACCTCCTCGTGCTCACCGCCCTGCTCATCGGCGGCGGCGCCTTCTTCGCCACCTGGGTGAAGCGCCCCGGGCAGCGGGCGCGGTTCGACCGCCTGCTCCTGGGGCTGCCGGTCGTCGGCGCCATCGCGCACAAGTTCGCCACGTCGCAGATCGCCCGCACGCTCGCCGCGCTCGTCGGCGGCGGCATTCCGCTCGTGAACGCGCTCGACACGGCGGCGACGTCCACCGGCAACCGGTATCTCGGCGACGAGTTGCGGATCGTCGCCGAACGTGTGCGCGAGGGGCGCGGCTTCGCCCAGACGCTGCTCGAGCGCCGGGTGATGCCGGACGTGGCCATCAAGATGATCGAAGTCGGCGAGTCGACCGGCGCCCTCCAGGAGATGCTGACGTCGCTCGCGGACTTCTACGACGAAGATGTCGAAACCGAAGTGAGCCGCTTCGTCACGCTCGTCGAGCCCGTCATGCTCGTCTTCATGGGCGTCGTCATCGCCGGCGTGGTGCTGGCGCTCTACATGCCGCTCTTCCAGTTGTCGACCGTGGTCGGTCGTTAGGATTCCGCACCCGATGGCCATTGCCCAGCCCGACGACGCGTTCGACACCGACGTCACGCACGAGTTCGTGCCCGTGGCGCCGGCTGACGCCCGCGCGGCCGAAGAAGCGGACGCGCGCCGGCTCGCCGCCCGCTACCGGCTCGAGTTCCTCGACATGGGGCTCTTCCGGATCGACCAGGAGCTGTTCCGCGGCATCCCGGCCGAGCTGATGCTCCGCTACGGCTTCGTCCCGTACAAGCGCGACGGCCGCGCCCTCATCGTCGTGGTGTCCGACCCGACCGACCTCCAGATGATCGACGAACTGGCGGTGCTCCTCGGCACGCCGGTGCGGGTGATGGTGGGCGCGCGTTCGGCCATCGAAGGCATCCTCAAGAAGAGCGAGAGCTCGCAGCGCGTGCTCGACGATGCGACCGAGGACTTCATCCAGGTCCTCAAGGACGAGGACTCGAGCGAAGATCTCACCGTCGAGCGCCTGACGAGCGATCACAGCCCGATCATCCGCATGGTCGACGCGATGGTGTTCACGGCCATCCAGCGGCGGGCCAGCGACATCCACATCGAGACGCAGGACGATGCCGTCGTCGTCAAGTACCGCATCGACGGCGTGCTGCAGCCGGCCAGCCGGCCGATCGCCAAGGCCAGCCACAGCGCGATCATCTCGCGCATCAAGGTCATGGCCGAACTCGACATCGCCGAGAAGCGCGTGCCGCAGGACGGCCGCTTCCGGCTGCGCGTGCGCGGCAAGACGATCGACTTCCGCGTCTCGATCATGCCGAGCGCGCACGGTGAAGACTCGGTCATCCGTATTCTCGACAAGCAGTCGATCAGCGAGCAGTTCACCGAGCTGAAGCTCGACATCCTCGGCTTTCCCGAGCTCGAGCTGCGGCGCTTCCGCAAGTACATCCGCGAGCCCTACGGCATGGTGCTCGTGACCGGACCGACCGGCTCCGGCAAGACCACCACGCTCTACGGCGCGCTGGCCGAAATCCGCTCGGTCGAAGACAAGATCATCACCATCGAAGACCCGGTCGAGTACCAGCTGCGCGGCATCACGCAGATTCCGATCAACGAGAAGAAGGGGCTGACCTTCGCGCGCGGACTGCGTTCGATCCTGCGCCACGACCCCGACAAGATCATGGTCGGCGAAATCCGCGACTCGGAAACGGCGCAGATCGCCATCCAGTCGGCGCTCACCGGGCATCTCGTCTTCACGACCGTCCACGCCAACAACGTCTTCGACGTGCTCGGCCGCTTCCTGAACATGGGCGTCGAGCCGTATCAGTTCATCTCCGCCCTCAACTGCGTGATGGCGCAGCGGCTCGTGCGCAAGATCTGCGAGAAGTGCAAGCAGCCGGTGCGGCTGTCGCGCGAGCAGCTCGTCGAGTCGGTGATGGACCCGGGCCTGGCCGACACGCACATGTTCGCCGAAGGCGCCGGCTGCGTCGACTGCGGCGGCACCGGCTTCAAGGGCCGCATGGCGATCTGCGAACTGCTCGACCTGACCGACCACGTGCGCGAACTCATCCTGGAACGGCGCCCGATCTCGGAAATCAAGCGCGCCGCCAAGGAACAGGGCATGCGCTTCCTGCGCGAATCGGCCGTCGAACGCGTGATGCTCGGCCTCACGACGCTGCGTGAGATCAACAAGGTGACCTTCGTCGAATGAGTCTCCCGGCGTTCCTGCAGCAAGCCCCGCCCACGGTGGCGGTGGATCTGGCGCCCGAGCGTGTGGCCGTCGTGCGCGTCGAGCGCCGCGGCGCCACTGCCGCGATTGCCTCGCACGGCGTCGAGCCGCTGCCGTCCGGGGCGATTACCGGCGCCCTCTCGGCGCCCAACATGCCGGATGTCGCGGCCGTGGCGGCGGCCATCGGCCGCGCGCTCGCCACGGCTGGCGCGC
>JALHON010000277.1 GCA_022842985.1 Acidobacteriota bacterium
CGCGCTCACTGCCGGCCGCGGCCGGCGTTCCGGAGAGTCCGATGAGGTCAGTGTGGTCCGTGGTGGCGTTCGTGCTGTGTCTGTCCGGCGGCTCAGCCATGGCCGGCCCTGCCTCCGGCAGCGTGCGGTCGAAGACCGGCGCGATCCTGCCCAAGCGTGCTGTGGCTTACGTGGTGCGTGACGCTCGCGACGCCGCGCCGCGCGTCGAAGTGCTGCTGACCGACGCGGCCATCGACGTGTCGCGCCTGCGCGGGGAACGCGATCCGCATCTGGCCGCGATCAACCTCGCGGCGCTGCGCGACCACGACTACCTGCTCCTGTGGGTGGCGGCGGACGGCACCGTGACGATGAACGCCACCTACTCGAAGACCATGACGCAGTACATCAACGACACGGAAGGCGGCCTGATGGCCACCTTCACCGTCAACACACCCGACAAGATCGAGGGCCGCGTGCACTCGCCGGTGCCGCTCAAGAGCATCGACGGCGCCAGCTATACGATCGACGTGACGTTCTCGGCCGAGATCCTGACCGCGCCGCCGTCGCCGGACCCCGCCGCCGCGTCGCGCTGACCGCGCTATTTCTCGACCGACTTCTTCATGTCGCTGAGGTCCTTCGACAGGGCCTCCTTGACCTTGCCGGCAATGGCCCAGCTGACCGGCGAGAGCAGGCCGGGCGGCAGGCCCTGGTTCTCGAGCGCGAAGGTGATGCTCACCTGCGTGCCGTCGCCGTCGGGCGCGAACGTGAACACCGTGTCGATCTTCGCGCCGGCCTTGTAGTGGGTGATGGTGTAGTGCCGGCCCTTCTCGAAGGCCGTGACTTCCATCTCCGCATCGTCGAGCCGGCCCATGATCTCGCGCGTTTCGCGCCACCGCGTGCCCAGGCGGAACTCGCCGGTGCTCAGCACTTCGACGTTCTTGATGCCCGAGACGCGTCCCGCGTTGTGCTCGATATCGGTGAAGGCCGCGAATACCTGATCGACGGGCGCTTCCAGCTTGTTGGTCACCGTCACTGTGGTCATCACTCGCCTCGCAGGGGCCGGAGCAGGCCCCGAAACAATCAACGCCCGCGCGATGATTCGCGCGCGGCACAGCCACACCATTCCCTGACAATGCAAAGCGGGTGCCTTGTGCCTGGCGGTGTCCGCGGAGGCGATTTGCCGGGGATTGCGCGTCCGGGGGCTGGTGACACGCCGGATCCTCCGGCCGGGCGGTGGGAAAACCCCGCGCGTCAGCGGGCGATCGTCAGGCCGTCGGCCTTGTGCGTGGCGATGAGTCGCGCCAGCAGGCCCGAGGTGCGGATCTCGCGCGTGAAGGCGGCGAGGTAGGCGGCGGCCGCCGCGCGCTCCTTCCGCACGCCGATCGACTGCTGCACGGCGGTGAAGCGTCCGGGCAGGAGGCGCGTGCCGGGGATGGCGCGGACGTCGTCGCGCAGACGGGGCGTGAGCCCGGCGAGCGCGTCGTAGCCCCCCTGCGCGAAGAGCGCGGCGGCGCCGGCGATGCCGTCGGCCTCCACGATCTGCGCCCGCCGCAGCGTGCGCTGGAGGTACAGCGTGTAGGCGGCGCGCGCCGTCGAGACGATCCGCACGCTCTCGTGGTCCACGTCGGCGATCGTGCCGATCGTCGAGTGCTCGGGCACGAGATACGTGGCCTCGATCTCGACGTAGGCGGGCGAGAAGGTGATGACGTTGGCCCGCGCCGGTTCGGCGCCGATGAAGGCCACGTCCCACGCGCGCGCCTCGGCGGCGTCCGCGGCGAGGCCGGCGTTCTCGTAGCCGACGAACTCGACCGTGGCGCCCGCCCGCCGCGCGAGCTCGCGCGCGAGATCCGGCGCCACGCCGGTGTGCTCGGGGGCGCGCGATGAGACGAGCAGGAAGTTGCTGTAGTTGAGGGCGGCGCGCAGGCGGCCGTTCGGCGCCAGCTCCGCTTTGATGGCATCGGTCATAGAGACAGGGGGCGGCTGAGTGGCGGAAGAGCTGGCGTCGTGCGCCAGGGGGCCGCAGGCCAGGGCCAGCGCGGCTATCGCGGCCCCCAGCTCTCGGGCGCCACACAGGATTCGAAGCGGGAAGGTCATGGCCGCGTCTTGGACGTCTGGGCCGCGGCGTCAGCGCACGGTGCGGAAGAACGCGCGCACGTCGTCCACGAGCAGCTGCGGCTGCTCCATGGCGGCGAAGTGGCCGCCGCGCGGCATCGTCGTCCACCGCGTGATGTTGTAGCGCGGCTCGAGCCAGCGCCGCGGCGACCAGATGATTTCGCGCGGAAAGTCGGCGCAGCCCATCGGTGCGGCAATCTTCCCCGGCACGGGCGGCGTCGTCGGATGCCGGCTCTCGTAGTAGATGCGGGCCGACGATGCCGCCGTTTCCGTCACCCAGTAGAGCGTGATGTTCGTGAGCAGCTCGTCCTTCGTGAAGATCGTCTCGGGGTTGCCGTCGCAGTCGCACCACGTGCGGAACTTCTCGACGATCCAGGCGGCGAGCGCCACCGGCGAGTCGTTGAGCGCGATGCCGATCGTCTGCGGCTTCGTGCCCTGGATCTGCTGATACCCGGTTTCTTCGTTCTGGAAGGTCTGCCGCACCTTCAGCCGCGCCTTCTCCGCGTCGGTCAGGCCGGCGTCAGGGTCGGCGCCGGCGGGCGCCCCGCCGAAGCACATGTTGAGGTGCAGACCGGCCACGTGCGCGGTGTCGCGTGCCGCCACCTGCGTGCTGATGATGGAGCCCCAGTCGCCGCCCTGCACGCCGTAACGCGTGTAGCCGAGGCGGGCCATGAGCGCCGCTTCGATGGTGGCGATGCGTGCCGGATCGTAGCCGGGCGCCGTGGGCGCCTCCGAGTAGCCGAAGCCGGGGATCGAGGGCATCACGACGTCGAAGGCATCACGCGCCTCGCCGCCGTGCGCCACCGGGTCGGTGAGCGGACCGATGATCTTCGTGAACTCCGCGATCGAGCCGGGCCAGCCGTGCGTGACGAGCAGCGGAAACGCGCCTGGCTGTTTCGCTTTGCGATGGACGAAGTGCAGGCGGCGCCCGTCGATCGTGGTCGTGAACTGCTCCATCGCGTTCAGGCGGCGTTCGGCGGCGCGCCAGTCGAAGCGGTCGCGCCAGTAGGTCACGAGCTCGCGCAGGTAGGCGGTGTCGGTGCCGAGCGCCCACCCCGGTCCATCGAGCGGCGCGGGGATGCGCGGGTTCTTCAGGCGCGCCTTCAGGTCCGCGAGCACCGCGTCGGGTACCTGGATGCGGAACGGACGAATCGCCGTGTCGTCGCCGGCGCGTCCGGCCGCGGGCGCGGCTGGCGTCTGCGGCGCCGGCGCCGCCGAGAGCCCCAGCGTGAGACCGGCACCAATCGCGACGAGACAGCAGGCAAGGCGTGCGCGCACCATGCCGCGCAGCCTACCACCAACACGGGCCGGCGGGGCCCGGTCAGAGCACGCCGCGAAAGGCCGCGGCGTTCACGGCGTAGCCGGGGAACACGCGGCCCGCCGTGGCGGCATCAGCGCCGAGGTGGCGCACGACGATCTCGGCGAACACGTCCCGGAAGTCGGTCGTGACCGCCAGGTCGCGACCCTCGTGGCGCGCCTCGGGGGCCAGGCCCGGCCAGCGGCCGTAGACGCGGCCACCTTTCACCGCGCCGCCGAGCAGCAGCATCGCGTTGCCGTGGCCGTGGTCGGTGCCGCCGCTGCCGTTCTGCGCGACGGCGCGGCCGAACTCCGACATCGTGACGATGACCGTGTCGGCGAGCCGATCGCCCAGATCGCGCGCGAACGCCGCGAGCCCGCGCGAGAAGTCGTCGAGGCGCGCCGCCATCTGGCCGGTGGCGCCGCCTTCGTTCGCGTGGTGGTCCCACTGCGTGCTCTCGGCGAACGCGATCTCGAGGCCGACGTCGGCCTTGGCGAGCCGCGCGATCTCCTGGAGGGCGGCACCGAAGGGCGAGCGCGGGTAGGTGACGCCGGCCGCCGGCACGTAGGGCGCGCGCGCCGACGCCGCGAGGTGGCGCATGGCCGCGAACGCTTCGGCGGCCGTGGCCTGCAGCGTCTGGTCGGGAGTGGACGCGTAGGCGGCTTCGACGGCCGCGGCGGCCGGGCCCTCCGCGCGCATGGCGAACTCGTCGAGACGGCGCACGGCGAGCGCCGGCGCGTGGCCCTGCAGCGTGCGCGGCATCCCGGTCGTCAGACTCACCGCCTGCAGCGGATGTCCCGCCTCGCGCGTCTGCAGAAAGCGGTTCAGCCAGCCGTCCCGCGTGCTCTTCACGCCCGGCGTCGCCGATTCCATGTAGTCCTGCGCGTCGAAGTGCGAGCGTGTCGTGTCGGGCGAGCCCGAGGCGTGCACCACGGCGAGCTGGCCGGTCGTCCACCACGGCGCGAGCGGCGCCATCCGCGGATGCAGGCCGAAGAAGCCGTCGAGGTCGAGGGCGCCGTCGTCGCGTCCCGGCCGCGCGATGGCGATCGTGGGGCGGGCCGCGTAGTAGCCGGCCTCGCCGTACGGAACGACCATGTTCAGGCCATCCACCGCGCCGCGCTGGAAGATCGCGATGAGCAGCTTCTTCCGCGTGCCGGCGGCCTCGACCGTGCGGGCGAGGAACGACGGCGCGAAGCCAAGCGTGACGAGGGCGGCGCCGCCCGACTTCAGGAAGACGCGACGGCTGGTCATCACAGACTCCTAGCGGTGCTGAAAGGCCGGCGCGCCGATCGTGGTGGCGGTGTCGGGGGTGAAGGCCGGCGGCAGCCGCAGCCCGGGCACGCGCCCGGCGGCGAGGTCCACGGCGAAATTCACGCGGCTCACGAGCGCGCCCGAGGCGGCCCAGGCCGCCGCGGTGTCGTCGTAGCCGGTGGGCGGCTGGCAGAAGTAGGGCGGCATGCCGAGATCGCGCAGGATGCGCGTGAGCGGACCGGCCGCGCGCACGTCGGCGCCGCTCGCGCGCAGCGCGCTCGCCACGAATTCCAGCGGCGTCTTGAGCTTGGCGCCGATGGTGTCGCTCGCGAAGAACTCCGGCGACGTCACGATGACGCGCACGACCTCGCGCAGGTCGCCCGAGGTGGCGAGGAACCGCGCCGCGGCCCGCGCGACGAGCGCCTCGGGCGGCGTGTCGCTCACGAAGCGGACCACGAGCATCCGCGCGACGCGGCGGGCGGTCGCGGGATGCGCGGCCAGCAGATCGAGCACCGCCTCGCCGTCTTCGATGCCGCGGCCGGCCGGCAGCGTCTGCCCGAGCAGCGTCTTGGCGCCGCGGTCGTGCAGTGCCGGCACGAAGCGGAAGCCGGAGCCGTCGCGTGGCCGCATCGTCCAGCCCGTGAAGGCGCGTGCCACGGCCACGACGTCCGCCTGCGTGTAGCCGCCGTCGACGCCGAGCGTATGCAGCTCGAGCAGTTCGCGCGCGTAGTTCTCGTTCAGCCCGCGCGGCGGCCGGGCGGCCCGGCGGCTGAGGCGTTCCCCGGCCGCGGGATCGATGTTCTCCCAGTTATCGAGATAGAAGAGCATCGCCGGATGGCGCGCGGTGGCGCCGAGCAGGTCGCGGAAGCGGCCGAGTACATGCGGCCGGATGGCGTCGCGTTCGTAGGCCGTGACGTAGCCGCGCGTCGGCCCCTTGCCGGCGAACACGTTGAAGTGGTTGAACCAGGCGTCGGTGAGTACCGCTTCGAGCTGGCGTTCGCTGTAGACGGCGCGAAGCAGCTTCGCCTCCGCCAGTTCCTGGAGTACGCGCCGGCGATTCGCCTGCGCCTCCGTGGGCGCCGCGGGCGCGTCTGTCGCGGC
>JALHON010000278.1 GCA_022842985.1 Acidobacteriota bacterium
GCTCTTCCGATCTGCCCGCGTGGCCTGTGACGTCGGCGCGCTGCAGCAGGCGGCGCCGGCCGGCACGACGATCACCGCGGCGGCGTTCGTGGCGGCCGCGGCCGGTCAGCCCGCGCACTGCCGCGTGGACGGCCATGCGGCATCGCCCGGCAACACCGTCAACTTCCGCCTCGGGCTGCCGGCCGACTGGAACGGCAAGTTCTACTTCGAGGGGGTGGGCGGCCTCGGCGGTACGATCGGCCCGCTCACGAAGGGGCTGGCGCGCGGGTATGCCTCGGCCTCGACGGACACCGGCCATGAGGCGAGCGATCCCACGTGGGGGGCGAACCGCGCCAAGGAGATCGACTACGGCCACCGCGGCACGCACGTCACGGCGGTGGCGGCCAAGGCGCTCACCGCGTCGTTCTACGGGCGGCTGCCCGCGCACGCCTACTTCAACGGCTGCTCGAACGGCGGGCGGCAGGCGATGATGGAAGTGCAGCGGTATCCCGCCGACTTCGACGGCGTCATTGCCGGCGATCCGGCCACCGGCACGCCGATGCAGGTGGGCCGCGCGGTGTTCTTCCAGCAGCTGCTCGCAAAACCCGAGCACTACCTGCCGGTCGAGAAGATCGAGTTGTTGTCGCGGGCCACACTCACGGCGTGCGACGCGAAGGACGGCCTGACGGACGGGCTCATCTCGGATCCGCGTGGCTGCGACTTCGATCCGGCATCGCTCGTGTGCACAGGCGCCGACAGTGCGTCGTGCCTCACGCCGGCGCAGGTCACGTCGGTCAAGACGATCTACGCGGGCGTGAAGGACGCGTCAGGGCAGTACTACGCGCCGCCGTTCCCGAAGGGCCACGAGGGTGGCCCCACCGGCTGGCGCGGCTGGATCACGGGCAACGAGCCGCCGGTGGTGCAGGCGGATGGCTCGCTCGCGTTCACCGGGGCGCGCGTGCCGTCAGGCTTCGGTCTGGCCGATGCGAACTTCCGCTTCCTCGCCCTCGAGGATGACGCGCCCGGCTTCTCGTGGCGCACCTTCCGCTTCCCGCAGGACCTGCCGCGGCTGAAGACGATGGAACAGATCCTGAGCCCGATGGACCCCGACCTGCGGCCGTTCCGGAAGGCCGGCGGCAAGCTCATCGTGTATCACGGCTGGGCCGACCCCGGCATCAGCGCCCTCGGCACGCTCGACTACATCGAGCGCATGACGCGCGTGGTCGGCGGCCAGACGGCAGCCGACGCCTTCACCCGCACCTACTTCGTGCCCGGCATGCACCACTGCGCCGGCGGCCCCGGCGTCGATCAGTTCGACATGCTCACCGTGCTCGAACGCTGGGTGGAGCAGGGCGAGGCGCCGCGTCACGTGGTGGCATCGCGCGTCGAGCAGGGCAGGACCGTGCGCAGCCGTCCGCTCTGCCCGCACCCGAGTACCGCGGTCTACAGCGGCAGCGGCAGCATCGACGACGCGGCCAGCTTCGTCTGCCGCCCGGCGGCGCGATAGGCCCGCGGCGCGTCAGGCCGGCCGCGGACGCCGTGCCGGGACGGCGCGCCCCGGCCTAGAAGTCGAAGAGGCGCGTGTACTTGACGACGAGCGAGCGGCCCACCGTGTCGTACGACGTCGAGTCGAGCACGTCGCGGCGATCGTTGTAGACGATGAAGAGCCCGGTGCCCGACCGGTTGAGCAGCGCCAGACGGGCGTTGGCGGAATACTGACCGGTCTGGCCGTTGTACTGCGCGAGCAGCGACAGGCTGGCCAGGTTGGTGAAGGCGATGGTCGTCTTGATCGGCACGAGGTTGGCGACGAACGACCGCCCCGGGCCGGGCAGCGAGATGTCCTGGCGCGTCCAGCCGATGCTGGCGGTGACGCGCGCGGTGAAGCGGAAGTCGCTCGTGACTTCGACGGCGTTGAAGTCGCCGTTGTAGTACTACCGACGCGGTAGCGGAACGTGCCGGTGACGGCGGCGCTCGGGTCGTGGAAGTACTCGAAGGCGTGCTGCGTCCAGGTGTACTCCCCGACCGGGATCACCACGCGCTTGCCGTCGCGGTTGTAGACCTGGAACGGCGCCAGCGGATTGTCCTTGTTCACGTCGAAGAACCAGCCGAAGCGGCCGCCCCGCATCGGCTGGATCTCGAAGAGGTGGACGTGCGAGAAGGCCGTCTGCAGGCGGCGTCCGGCGCCGGGCCTGACTTCTTCGGCATCGTAGAAGGCGTTGGCCGAGATGTGCGGGGCCACGCGGCGAATCCACTTCGGTCGCTTCGGCTGCGGCTGGAAGAAGATCCGCATTTCCGGGCGGATGAAGTTGCGGCGCGGCAGGAAGCCGACTTCCGGGTTGAAATTCCGGCCGACGTGGGTGACGCCGGCGCCCACCTGCCAGAGGCGGTTGCGGAAGTCGTAGAAGGCGCGGCTCGACCAGTCGCTGCCGCGCGGCCCGTTGACGTTCTGCGGTGTCTCGGGGGTATCGGTGCGCGCGAGGTAGGTCGAGATGCGCTGACCTTCCGAGACCTGCCAGTTGGCATCGACGCCGTAGGCGCGGTTCCACTTGTTGAACGTGGTGCCCGACGGGTCGGAGGTCACGTACTTGCCGACGAAGATCGCCCCGTAGCTCGACCGGCCGACTTCGCGCTGGGCGCGCATGGCGGTGAAGTTCGTGTCGAGCGACAGCAGGCGGCCGTTCTGGTCGGTGGCGTCATTGGTCTGGATGTTCAGCAGGCCGATGTTCCACGAGCCGGCCACCTTGCCGCTCAGGCGCGTGCCGGCCAGGATGTCGATCGGCAGCAGCGTGCCGGCCGCGCCCGACAGACCGATGCGGCGCGAGAAGAAGAGGTCCACCGCCTGCGGCTGGCCGAACTGGAACGTGGTGGCGTTTTCGAGGAAGAACGGGCGCTTCTCGGGGAAGAAGAGATCGAAGCGCGTGAGGTTGACCTGCTCTTCGTCGGCTTCCACCTGCGCGAAGTCGGTGTTGGCGGTGACATCGAGCGTGAGGTTCGGACGCACGCCCCACTTGAGATCGATGCCGAGTTCGCCCTTGTTGTCGGTCTGGTCGGTGGCGCGCGTGAAGTCCCGGTTGGTCGAGCCGAGCGCGTAGGGGATGACCTTGATGTCGCGGCGGTTGGCCAGCGTGAGGCCGGGCACCTTGGCGGCGAGTGAGATGCGGTAGATGTCGAAGCCGCGGGGAATCTCCGCCAGATAGACCTGTTCGTTCTTGTGGCGGATGTTGCGGAGCACGTTGAAGCCCCATGTCTGGTTCTCGCCGGTGGCATACCGCAGCGTCTTGAGCGGAATGGCCATCTCGGCTTCCCAGCCGCGTTCGGTCACCGAGGCGCGCACCACCCAGTCGCCGTCCCAGTTCGGGTTGAAGGCGCTGATGCCGCCGCGCTGCGTGCCGGCGGCGCCGCCGCCGAAGGTGATGCCGCCGGCCTGGCCTTCACGCGCCACCTGACCGTCGTACTCGATGCCGAGCGGGTTCGTGCCGAACACGAACGCGTTCTGGTTGTCGTTGAAGGTGTCGAAGATGGCGATGATCGAGTCGGTCTCGGCGAGCGAGGCATCGCGCCGCGCCTGCGACATGATGATCTTCGACGGGTCCTGGTCGAAACACACGAAGCTGGCGTAGACGTGTGTCTTGCTGAAGAGCAGCCGCACTTCCGTGCGTTCGGTGGCCGGGGCGCCGAGGTTCGGGTCCTGTTGCGTGAAGGTCGTGTGCGGCTCGATGGCCAGCCACGCGGCGTCGTCCACCTTGCCGTCGATGACAGGCGCCGCCTGGCCGTCGGCGAGCTTTCCGGCCTTCACCGTCGGCGGCGTCGGCGGTGCGGACTGCGCGGCGGCCGTGGCAGGCAGGACGAGCGCGGTGACGACGGCGGCGAACCACCGGCGACCGGGAATCATGGCATTGAGGTGATGCGTACAGGACATGGGCGGTAAGACTGTAGCGCACGGCAGCTCAGCAGGCCAAGCGAGCTTCTGCCAGCGGCCCTGCGGCGAACGGTCGCAGGCGCGTGACAACGCGAGACATGTGGCGGCGGGCGGTGCGCCACGGCTGGAGCCCGCGCACGCGGGGTGGGGTCTGGCGCCCTGCGCCGGCGCCTAGTGCCCGCCGCCCGCCTGCGCGTGCGTCATGTCGATGCCGACGAGCGTCACCTTGATCTTCCGGTGGACGGCATCGGCGGCGAAGGTGGCCAGCACCTCCTTGACGTCATGGTCGATGTATTCGCCGGTGCCGTCGATGACCACTTCCTCGCCGTCTTCCACGTCATCGAGCACGGCCATGATGCCGGGCTTCGAGACGAAGGTGCCGTCGCGGCGGAAGCGCATGCGCCACACACCCGCCGTGTCCTTCTCGGCGACGACGGCGCGGCGGGCGTTCTCGTAGAGCACGAAGAGGATGCCCATGATGATGCCGACGATGACGCCCTTGAGCAGGTCGAGGGCGAGCACCGCGGCGATCGTGAGCGCGAAGGGCAGGAGCTGCGTGACGCCGAGCTTCGCCTGCGTCGAGAAGAGGGCCGGCTTGCAGAGGTTGAGGCCCACCTGGATGAGCACCGCGGCGAGACAGGCAAGGGGAATCCGGTTGAGGAGCGCGCCGAAGAAGAGCACGGCGAGCAGCAGCAGCACACCGTGCACGAGGGACGACAGGCGTTCGCGGCCGCCAGCCGCCACGTTGGCGCCGCTGCGAACGATGACGGCGGTGACGGGCAGGCCGCCGAGCAGGCCGCTGGCGACATTGGCGGCGCCCTGGGCCAGCAGCTCCCGGTCGGGCGGACTGTGGCGCTTGAGCGGGTCGAGACGATCGACGGCCTGCAGGGACAGGAGCGTCTCGATACTCGCCACGATCGCGATGGTCACGCCGGTCACCCACACGGCGGGATTCAGGAAGGCCGCCATGTCCGGCCGCGGCAGCGCCGACCACAGCGCGCCGACGCCGCCGAGCGGCACGTCCACGTACTGGCCCGGCAGGAGGCCAATGCCGGATCCTTCGAGCACCCGCGCCAGCACGCTGGCCAGCACGACCGCGATGAGGGCCGGTGAGATCAGCCTGAACGTCGCCAGCGGTGTGTGCTTCCAGCCGTAGAGGATGGCGAGCGACACCGCCGCGATGATGGCCGCGCCCGTGTGGAGTCCCGCCAGCATGTCGGTGAGGCCGCCGGTGACGCCGACGGCCACCGGCAGCTGCTTCCAGATGATCGTGATGCCGATGGCGGCGAGCATGCCCTTGATGACCGCCGAGGGCACCAGGGCGGCGTAGCGGCCGGTGCGCAGCACGCCGAGGAGCACCTGCACACCCCCGGCCACCATCACGGCGGCGAGGAAGGGCGGAATGCCGCCGAGATGGGTGACTTCGGCCAGCACGATCGACGTCAGGCCGGCGGCCGGGCCCGTGACCGAGAGCGGCGACCGGCTGATGAACGGCACGACCGTGCCACCCACGATGCCGGCGATGAGTCCGGACACGGGAGGCACGCCGCAGGCGACGGCGATCCCGAGGCAGAGCGGCAGAGCGACGAGGAAGACGACAACGCCGGCGACGGCGTCGTCTTTCGGATAACCGAACAGCGACGGCGGGTGGTGCATGCGCGGGGCCTTCCCTGACAGAAGCCTCGGCCATCGACCGGATGGCGCCGGGACCCACACCGCGACCGGCGCGGCTCGTGGGTCGACACGAAGCGGGCGGACTAGCGGCGGGGCGGCGCGCGGCCGCGTGCGGGAGGTGCTGGTGGATGGTCCGGGCGCTGGCCGGCGGCAGTGAGGTC
>JALHON010000279.1 GCA_022842985.1 Acidobacteriota bacterium
TCCGCGGCGTGAACCAGCTGGCCGATGCGGTCAAGGTGACCCTCGGCCCCAAGGGCCGCAACGTCGTTCTCGACAAGAAGTTCGGCTCCCCCACCATCACCAAGGACGGCGTGACGGTGGCGAAGGAAATCGACCTGAAGGACCCGCTCGAGAACATGGGCGCCCAGATGGTCCGCGAAGTCGCGAGCAAGACGTCGGACACGGCCGGTGACGGCACGACCACGGCCACCGTGCTGGCCCAGGCGATCTATCGCGAAGGCGCCCGCAACGTCGTGGCCGGCGCCAACCCGATGGAGCTCAAGCGCGGCATCGAGAAGGCGGTCGAGGCCATGACGGCCGAGATCAAGAAGATGGCGAAGCCCGTCAAGGGCAACATGATCGCGCAGGTCGGGATGATCTCGGCCAACAGCGACACGACCATCGGCACCATCATCGCGGAAGCGATGGAGAAGGTCGGCAAGGACGGCGTCATCACCGTTGAAGAGGCCAAGACGCTCGAGACGACGCTCGACGTGGTCGAGGGCATGCAGTTCGACCGCGGCTACCTCTCGCCCTACTTCGTGACGGATCCGGAGCGCATGGAAGTCGTGCTCGAGAACCCCGTCATCCTGATCCACGAGAAGAAGATCAGCTCGATGAAGGACCTCCTCCCCGTGCTGGAGCAGGTGGCGCGCCTCGGCCGCCCGCTGCTCATCATCGCGGAGGACATCGAAGGTGAGGCGCTCGCCACCCTCGTGGTCAACAAGCTGCGTGGCACGCTGCATGCCGCCGCCGTCAAGGCGCCCGGCTTCGGCGACCGCCGCAAGGCCATGCTCGAGGACATCGCGGTGCTGACGGGTGGCAAGGCCATCACGGAAGACCTCGGCGTGAAGCTCGAGAACATCAAGCTCGAGGACCTCGGCAAGGCCAAGAAGGTCACGATCGACAAGGACAACACGACGATCGTCGAGGGCGCCGGTGAAGCCAAGTCCATAGAAGGCCGCTTGAAGCAGATCCGCGCGCAGGTCGAGGAGACCACGTCGGACTACGACCGCGAGAAGCTCCAGGAACGCCTGGCGAAGCTCGTCGGCGGCGTCGCGGTCATCAAGGTGGGCGCGGCCACCGAGACCGAGATGAAGGAAAAGAAGGCGCGCGTCGAAGACGCGATGCACGCCACCAAGGCGGCCGTCGAAGAGGGCATCGTGCCCGGCGGCGGCGTGGCCCTCATCCGCGCCAGCAAGGCGCTCGAGGGTCTCAAGGTCGAAGGTGACCAGGCGGTCGGTGTCGCGATCATCAAGCGCGCCATCGAAGAACCCTGCCGCTGGATTGCCACCAACGCCGGTCACGAAGGTTCGATCGTCGTGGCCAAGGTGAAGGAAGGCAAGGGCGACGAGGGCTTCAACGCGGCCACCGACGTCTACGAGGACCTCGTCAAGGCCGGCGTCATCGACCCGGCGAAGGTCGTCCGCAATGCCCTCCAGAACGCCTCGTCGATCGCCAGCCTGCTGCTGACGACCGAAGCGCTCGTCTCGGAAATCCCCGAGGAGAAGAAGGAAGCCCCGGCGATGCCCGGTGGCGGCGGCATGGGCGGAATGTACTAACGAGGGACTGGGGACTGGGGGCTGGGACTCGACAAGAGCATCGGCCCTCAGCTTCGCCATCGCTCGTTCGGTTGTCGCACGGCCCGGCGGACCATCCGCCGGGCCTTTTTCTTTGCCCGCCCCTGCCCCCTAAGTCCGCCGCGGGCTCTGGGCCGGTCGCTGGCCCAGTGAACCGCGACGTCAGTTCTTCTCGAGCGAACGGAGGAACTCGGCGAGGTACGGACCGAACACCTGCGGCCGAGAGTGCGTGCCGTGGCCGCGTGTGTCGTCGCTTGCGGGAATCAGCACGAACTTCCCCTTCGCCACCTTGCCGATGAGCGCCTGCATCATCGGCAGTTCCGGCGGGTTCACGAAGTCGTCGGCGGAGTTGATGGCGAGCAGCGGCGCCGTGATTCGCGCCAGGTGCGGCGACGGGTCGTAGTCTTCCGACGCGCGGAAGTGATAAATCGTGTCGTTCGCGTCGGTCGTCCTGGCGCGCGCCGCGAGCTGGTCGGCGAGCCAGCGATCGGCCGCCTCGGCGGTTCCGAACTCCTTCTGCCACAGGCGCGGCGTGCTCGTCGCGATGAGGAGGAAGCCGAGCGCGTTGGCCATCCCCTTCGGCGGTTCGGTGTAGTCCCCGCCCTTCCAGGTCGGATCGTTGACGATCGCATCCACCAGCAGCTTGCGCCACACGCGGTTGCGGCCGGCGATTTCGACCGGGTTGCTCGCGAGCGGGACGAGCCCGTCAGCGAACGACGGATAGAGATACCCCCACATCCAGGCGTGCATCGCGCCCATCGACGTGCCCATGACGAGCCTGAGCTGCGTCAGGCCGAGGCCCTCGGTGACGAGCCGGTGCTGGAGGCGCACCATGTCGGTGTAGCGGTAGCGCGGGAAGCGCATGCGTAAACCGTCACTCGGCTTGCTCGACTGACCGTGGCCGACGTTGTCGGGCAGGATGATGTAGTACCTTGCGGCGTCGAGGATCTGGCCGGCGCCGAAGAGCATCCCCGCATAGCCGGGGGCCACGAATCCGGCCCCGCTGCCGCCCGTGCCGTGCAGGATGAGCACCGCGTTGCGCACGACGCCGTCGGCGTCCTTCCGCGGCTGGCCGATCGTGCGGTAGTGCAGGCGGATCTCGGCGGCGACCTCCCCGCTCTCGAACCGCACCTCACGGGCAACGAAATCGCGCTCGACCGGCGCCGGAAACGGCGCCTGCGCGGCCGCGGGGCGCGCCATCATTGCGAGCACCGCGAGCAGCAGGCAGTGTGTGAGGCGCATGTGATCTCCGTGACCACCGCGCGCGGTCATGCGTGTCAGCGCACGAAGCGCACGCGGAACAGTTTCGGCCAGAGCTTGCCGGTGATGAGGAAGGTGTCGTTCGATGGGTCGTGGGCGATGCCGTTGAGCACGTCGGTGCCGTAACGTTCCGCGGCCGGCAG
This sequence comes from Acidobacteriota bacterium, assembly GCA_022842985.1. GTDB lineage: Bacteria > Acidobacteriota > Vicinamibacteria > Vicinamibacterales > UBA2999 > CADEFD01. Next base: position 3,002 of record JALHON010000279.1, read on the forward strand.
CAGGTTCGAGGCATCGATGGTCGCGGTGACCGCGCCGGTCTTCGGGTCGATGCGCACGATGCGATCGGTCATCCACACATTGGCGTAGACGTGCGGCCCGACGCACTCGAGTTCGTTCAGCTGATCGACCGGCTGGCCGCTCTCGCGCACGACCACCTCGCGCATCGCGCGGAAGGTCTCGGGCCCGCGGAACGTGAGCCGGGCGCTGCCGTCGCTCATCACGAGTTCCTGGCCGTTGTGACAGAGGCCCCAGCCTTCGCCGCTGTAGGGGAACGTCGGCCCCTTCTTGAACGTGTCGCGGTCGTAGGTGTAGACGGTCTCGTGCTTCCAGGTGATCTGGAAGAGGCGCGTGCCGACGAGCGCGAGTCCCTCGGCGAAGACCGGCGCCGGCACGTCGAGCCGCCGCAGCACACGGCCGGTCGTCACTTCCACTTCGCGCAGGCTCGATCGGCCTTCGAGGCCGGTGCTCTCGAAGAGCCGCCCTCCGGCCAGCACCAGTCCCTGGGTGAAGGCATTCGGATCGTGCGGGTAGGTTGCGACCACCTGGACGCGGAGCCGCTCGGTCGTGACGCGCTGCTCCACCGCCGCCGTCGCCGCGGGCGAGGCAGCTGGCGCCGGCGCCGCGCGGCCCGTGGCCTCGCAGGCTGCCGCGCCAAGGACGCCCCCGCCGAGGAGGACGAAGGCCAGCCACTGCACCGATTGCGTCACGACATCTCTCCGCGTCACCGCAGGGTGAACGACAGCTCGAGCACGACGCGCACGGCGACCGGCTCTCCGAGGCGCATGCCCGGCGCGAAGCGCCACTGCCGCGCCGCCTTGATGGCTTCCTGATCCAGGCCGAACACCGAGTCGAGCGACCGCAGCACTTCGACGCGGCCCACCGACCCGTCGGGCATCACCACCGCGCGCAGCTGTACCACGCCCTGCACCTTGGCGCGCATCGCCTCGGCCGTATAGACCGGCTTGATTTCCTTCAGCAGCCGCGGCGAGGTCACGCCGTTGCCGATGTCGTATTCCCCGCCGCCCACGCCGCGCGTGTTCACCGGCCCGAGCCCGGCGCCGTCGCCGGAGCCGGAGCCGCCGCCGGTGCCCGTGCCACCGCCGCCGCCCGATCCGCTGCCGGCCGACGTCGCCCCCGGCGACTCGGCCGCGATCGCCCCCGGCGTTTCGGTGGGCGCGGCCGCGGTCTGCACCGCGGGAATCAACGTCTCCTGGGGCGGCTCTTCCGGCTTCGGTTCTTCCTTGACGGGTTCCGGCTCGACCGCCACCGGCACGCTGACCTTGTCCTTGCCGGGCAGCTCGACCACCTTGGGCGGCTCGGGCGTGTTGTCGCCGCCGCCACCACCACCGCCGCCGGGGCCTTCCTCGGCAATCCAGACGATGTCGTCGGGCAGACGCTCGGGGATGAACTCGGCCACCTGCGGCCGCGGCATGTAGCGCACGGCCAGGAAGACGAGGACGACCATGGCGACGTGCGAGGCCACGGAGACGCCGAAGGCGCCCCCCATGCGCTGCTGCTCGAAGTCGAACGACACATCGTGCGGTCGATCGAGCAGGATGTGCGTCGGGCGGGCGGACCCCCGGTTAGCGGTGTCGGCCGTGCTCTGTGGTTCGGACATGCGCGGTCAGCGAAGGGGACGGGCGGCGCGTGCCCCAATTCTGACCGACGCTTCTCGCCGGAGACAAGGGCAATCGACGCGCGCCGCGATCCGCTCGGCGTCCTTTCCCCTTTGGACGCCGACCGGCGCCTCGCGGGCGCATCCCCCGCGTCCGCCGGCGACCGGTGCTAGAATCGGGGGCATGGCCACGCACGCACTTGCTCTCATCGGGCCCCTCGGTCTGCCGGAGATGCTCATCATCCTGGCGATCGTCATTCTGATCTTCGGCGCCAACCGCCTGCCGGAGCTCGGCCGTGGCATCGGCGCCGGGATCAAGAACTTCAAGTCCGGCATGAAGGACGAAAGCCCCAAGTAAGGCTCCCGCCGGCGCCGCCCTCCGGCGGCGTCACAGCACGATGCGCGCGTCGCCCATGCGGCGTGTCACCCGCTCTCTATCCAGATACTCCAGCAACGGAATCGCGTATTTGCGCGTGACGTTGTAGGTGTCCTTGAAGGTCTTCACGTCCACCGTCGCCCGCCCGTCGGGCGCGGCCGCCTTCCGCGCCCGAATTTCCGCCTTCAGCGCCTCGAGCACGTCCGCGTGGAACACGAGGGTGTCGACGCGCACGAGCGTCTTCGCCTTCAGCAGGAGCTGCAGCAGCGTGTCGACCACCGCGGCCGGGCGGCGCGCTTCGCCCGGCAGCGCCCCGACATCAGGAGGCGCGAGACCCGCCTCCCGGAAGCGCTGGTCGAGCCAGGCGTGCGTCGCCTGGTCCTCGGCCGAGAGCGACACCCGGTGGGAGGTCAGCGCCAGCGTATCGGTGGCCACGATGCGCCCGCCCGCGACGAGCGACGCCACGACGACGTCAACGACCGGCGGTGGCACCAGACGGAACCAGCGGCCGCGCGCGTCTTCGAGGCCCAGTCCCGGGGCGAGCGGCTGCGCCCGGTGGAACTCGGCGAGGCCGGCCAGCATCGTCGCGATCGGCCGCGCCAGCGCGTCCGCCGCCACCACCCAGTCGCCGCCGCGGACCGCGGTCGCCGCCGCCACCAGACGATCCACCACGAGCAGCACCTCCGCCAGCAGCGCGCCCACGCGCCGCGCCAGCTCCGGCA
>JALHON010000280.1 GCA_022842985.1 Acidobacteriota bacterium
TCGCGTTCCGCGACCTCGTCGAGCTGGAGCTCCAGGAGAACGTTGTCCGGATTCCGGACGAGGTCGTTCGCGAGCATCCGACGCTCGTGTCCATCGCCGGGACCGGCGTGCACGACGAGCGCGGTCGCGCCATTGGCGAACACCGAGTTCGGCTCGCTGCCGAACGCCAGGCCCTTGGCCATGACCATGCCCTTGGCCGTGCCGTCGGCCGCCACGGTGAAGTTGTCCATGTCGCCGGCGTGCGGGCCGTCGGGGCTCAGCAGGCCGTGCTTCTTGCCGGCCGGGTTCAGGTGGCCGCCGGCCGTCGTGAAGCCGGGGCCTTCACACTTGCCCACCGCGTGCACGTGGAGGCCGTGCGGGCCGGGCTTCAGCCCCTTGAGATCGAGCTGGATGTGCACCGCGCCCATCGACGACGAGAGCGTCGCCGTGCCGATCGACTGTCCCTGGGCGTCCTTCATGTCGACCTTGACCGGCGCCTGCGCGGCCAGCGTCGCCGCGCCCGCCACGAGGGCCACGCCCAGCGCCATCATTCCCGACTGCATTACACGCGTCATGTGTTCATCTCCCTCTGCACGCGGCGAGACGGTCGCCGCGCGGTCCCCCGCGCCCCATCGAGGCCGGCATCCCCTTGCTGGATAGGTCCCAATGTAGCACGCGCCCCGATCACCCCGCGCAACGCGCCGGGTGGCCACCCGGCGGCGCCCGCTGTTCACGGCCCCGGGCGCGCTTGAGCAAGAATATCCGGCATGCAGATGCAGCACTTCATCGCCAACACCTGGCACGCCGGCAGCGGCGCCGACACGATTCCGGTCGTGGATCCCTCGACGGGCGCGATCTTCGGCAGCCTGCGGCGCGGCACGGCGGCCGACATCGCCCAGGCCGTGGACGCGGCGCGCGCCGCCGTGGGCGAGACCTTCGATGGCCCCTGGGGCCGCCTCTCGGCCGCGCAGCGCGGCCGTCTGATGATTCGGCTCGCCGCCGCCGTCACCGACCGCAACGAGGAATTCGCGCAGCTCGAAGCGCGTGACACCGGCAAGTCGATGAAGACCGCGCGCGTCGATGCGACGGCCCTCGCCCGGTATTTCGAGTACTACGGCGGCGCCGCCGACAAGCTGCACGGCGACACGCTGCCCTACGAACACGGCTACACGGTGCTCACGATCCGCGAACCGCACGGCGTCACCGGCCACATCGTGCCGTGGAACTACCCGATGCAGATCTTCGGGCGCACCGTGGGCGCCTCGCTCGCCGCCGGCAACGCCTGCGTCGTGAAGCCGGCGGAAGACGCGAGCTTGTCGATCCTGCGGCTGGCGGAACTGGCCGCCGAGATCGGCTTCCCCGCCGGGGCGCTCAACGTCGTGACCGGCTACGGTCACGAGGCCGGCGCGGCGCTCACCGCGCATCCGGGCATCGACCACATCTCGTTCACCGGCTCCACGGTCACCGGACGCCTCGTGGCCGAAGCCGCGGCGAAGCGCCACTGCCCGGTCACGCTCGAACTCGGCGGCAAGTCGCCGCAGCTCGTCTTCGACGACGCCGATCTCGATCAGGCGCTGCCGGTCATCGTGAACGCGATCATCCAGAATGCCGGGCAGACGTGTTCCGCCGGCAGCCGTGTGCTCGTGCAGCGCGGCATCTACGAAACGGTGCTCGAACGGCTGGCGGAGCGCTTCCGCGCGCTGCGAGCCGGCCCGCCCGCGCTCGAACTCGAGATGGGGCCGCTCGTGAACGAGAAGCAGTTCGGCCTCGTGAAGGGCTTCATCGACGCCGCCGAAGCGGAGCAGATTCCGGTGATGGCGCGCGGCTCGCTGCATCCCGACGCGGCGAGCGCCGGTTACTACCAGGCGGCGGTGCTCTTCCGCGACGTGCCGCATACGAGCGCGCTCGCGCAGCGCGAGATCTTCGGCCCGGTGCTGGCGGCGATGCCCTTCGACGACGAAGCCGAGGCGATCCGGCTCGCCAACGGCACCGACTACGGGCTCGTGGCCGGCGTCTGGACGCGCGACGGCGCGCGGCAGCTGCGCGTGGCACGCGCGCTGCGCTGCGGCCAGGTGTTCATCAACAACTACGGCGCCGGCGGCGGCGTGGAACTGCCCTTCGGCGGCGTGAAGGCGAGCGGACACGGCCGCGAGAAGGGCTTCGAAGCGCTGCTCGGCTTCACGGTGCTCAAGACGATCGCCATCAAGCACGGCTGACAAGGAACCCCGATGTCCGCATCACCCGACACGCCGACGTTCGCCACGCTGGCCGGCGTCACCACGGCCACGCTGACCACGCTGCTGCTGAAGAAGGGCCTGCGCAACGTCTGGATCCGAGGCGCGTTTCCGCTCGTGGACGGCCAGCCGCGTATCGTCGGCCGCGCCTTCACCGTGCGCTTCGTGCCGGCGCGGGAAGACCTCGCCACGCCGGCCTCGTGGAGTTCCCCCATCTCGACACGCGCCGCGATTGAAGACATGCCGGCCGGCTGCGTGGCGGTCGTCGACGCCAACGGCGTGCGCGATGCCGGCTTCTGGGGCGACATCCTCTGCGGCCGCATGGTGCAGCGCGGCGTGGCCGGCCTCGTGAGCGACGGCGTCGTGCGCGACCGCGCCGGTGTGGTGGCCACGGGCCTGCCGGTGTGGGCCGCTGGCGCCGCCGCGCCGCCATCGGTGGCCGGGCTGACCTTCGTGGACTGGCAGAAGCCGGTGGGCTGCGGCGGGGTCGCCGTGTTTCCCGACGACGTCATCGTGGCCGACGGCGACGGCGCCGTCGTGATTCCCGCGGCGCTCGTGGACGAGATCGCCGCCCAGGCGGCCGACCAGGAGCACCTGGAAGAGTGGATCATGGGCGAGATCCGGGCCGGCGTGCCGCTACCCGGGCTGTATCCCCCGAATGCGGAGACCCGGGCCCGCTATGAGGCCACGGCCCGGCGCAAGTAGTCGCCGGGGCGCCGCATTGAGTATGCTGACGCGGTGATGTACGGGGCCTCTGCCCCGAAAGAGGATTGAATCGATGCGACACCTGAATCTGCTCGTCTGCTCCGCCGTTGCCACCATCGCGCTCTTCTCCGCCACGCCGAGCTACGCTCAGGCCGAGTTGCGCTTCGGGGTGTGGGACAACACCACCGACCCGAACAACGTGATGACCTACGAGGCCCACGAGAAGGGCGGCAGCAAGCTCACCGTCACCAACCCGAGCAAGCCCGAGGCCACCTGGGGCTACGTGACGTTCTTCGACGGCGTGTTCCGCCCCGTGTCCGGCCAGCCCGGCTCCGAAACCGCCGTCGAGCTCATCAACGGCAGCGCCAAGAGCATCCGCATCCTCAACAAGCGGAACGGCGCCGTCTACCAGGTGGTGATCAACACGCTGTCGGAAGACAACATGACGATCAACAACGAGTACATCCGCCTCGACAAGGACGGCAAGATCACGGGCGTCACGCACGTGACCTACAAGAAGCGCAAGTAACGCACCGCCCCGCCCGGGGCGCGTACGTGGAAACGGCCGCCGGATTCCGGCGGCCGTTTTCGTTTTGGTGCGGCTCGTGACGCGGCCCGCTCAGGGCTGCGGCCGCGGCTTCGGCGGCAGGAGCCCCGGCACCGGCTTCGCGAGGAAGCCTTCGATCGGCTGCTGCGTGCCGAAGGGCGCGTCGTCGCGCAGGTTGATCTTGCGCGTCTGCGCCAGCACGGTCTCGACCGGCATCTTGCGATCGCGGATGAGATACGCGCCCCAGAGATGGCTGGCGCGCCACGCCACCGTGCAGTGCAGCAGCACCTTGCCCTGCGCGCCGGCGAGCGTGCTGGCGAAGGTGTCGAGCTGCGCCGGGCCGTACGGGTTCTCCGCCGAGCCGCGCATCGGGATGTGCACGTAGGTGATGCCCAGTTCCTTGAGCAGCGCCGCTTCGTCGAAGCCGATCTGCGCCATCTCCTGCGGCATGCGCAGGTTCACCACCGTGGTGACGCCCTTCGCCTTGAGCTCGCGCAGCGCCTTCTCGGTGGGCTGCCCGCCGATGAAGAGGTCGTCGCCGACGCTCACGAACTTCTCCTGGAAGAGCCCGGTATTGTCGAGCACCACCGGGTCCGGCGCCGGACCGGTGCGGCCCTTGCCCACGACACTCTGCGCGGCCACCGGGCCGGCCATCGCCGCGGCCAGCACGGCCGCGGTCAGCACACGAAACGACACCATCGACACCATACGCGAACGGGCTCCCTGGGCCGGCGCTACTTGCACGCGCGGCAGTTGTGGTTGTTGGTGGCGCCGAGCGACTCGAGCAGCGCCAGCGTCTCGGGGAACGGCTGCGTGCGCTGTTCCGGGCTGTTGGCCATGTCGGCCGTGGTCTGCCCGACGCGGTTCACCGCGCGCACATCGGCCCCCTTGCTGACGAGGTACTTCACCGCCTCGTTGTCGCCACGCGCCGCCGCGTGGTGGAGCGCGGTGAAACCGTCGGCATCGCGGATGTTCACGTTCACGCCGAGTTCCTCGACGAAGTACTTCGCCGCCGGCAGCCAGCCGTCGGGCACGTGCCGGTGCTGCTGCGCCACACGCGACGTGCCATAGCCGACGCCGCTCGCGGCGTGGAAGGCCGGCACGTGCGGGCCGCCCTGCGGCACGTTCTCGAGGCCGGACGGATCGTTCGGCCGGCGCGTGGCGCCGTAGGTCATGCTCGGGATATCCGGGTCGGCGCCGTAACGCTTCAGCAGCCGCATCGCCTCGACGTCGAGCGCGTAGGCGGCGCGCCAGAACGGCGTGGCGCCGGCGAAGTCGACGCCCATGCGGCCGGTGTTGTAGGCGGCGTACCAGATGTGCGACGTGGTGCGGCGATTGGGATCGGCGCCCGCCTTGAGCAGCGTCTCGAGCACCTCGAGATACGAGGCGCGCTGCTGCCCGCCGGCGGTGGGCTGCGGATACCAGGTGCGCAGCGCCCATTCGTTGTTGAGCGTGGCGAAGAGCGGCGTGACGCCGTCGTCGTTGGCCCGGTTCGGATCGGCGCCGCGCTTGAGCAGCGTGAGCGCCAGATCGTACTGGCCGTTGATGAGGGCCACGGTCATCGGCGTGGAGTGATCGCCGGCGGAGGGCACGTTGACGTCGAGGCCGGCCTCCACGAGCGCCACGGCCGCGGCGGCGTACCCATCGCGCGCGGCGTAGTGGAGCGCGGTGAAGCCGCCCTGGCGGCCGATCTGCTCGATGTCCGACGGCGGACGGCGCGGCGCGCCGCTGCCGGCGGCCGCGGCGGGCGGAGCCCCGCGGCCGTTCTGCACACCGCCGACGTTCACGGTGCCGGGCGGCGGCGGATCGGGATCGAAGCTCGAGTCGACCTTGCGGCCGGTGGTGGCCGAGACGACGCGGTCACGCGCCTCCCGCGCCGCCCGATCGGCCGAGGCGCGTTCGCGGTAGTCGATGACCGTGGTCGTGAGCGCGAGCTTGGCGCCGCGCGCGGCGAGCAGCGCAACGACGTCGCGCCGGTCCTTCGACACGGCGAACACGAGCGCCGTGCGGCCGTGCGTCTTGTCCTGCACGTCGATGTCGGCGCCGTGATCGAGCAGCGCCTTCACGGCCTCCGCATTGCCCGCCTGCGCGGCCAGGTGCAGCGCCTGCACGCCGGTGGCGGTGAACGGCTGCGCCTTCGCGCCGGCCGCGAGCAGCGCCGCGACGGCGCCGGCATGTCCGCGCTGGCTCGCCAGGTGGAGCGGCGTGTAGGCGCC
>JALHON010000281.1:0-2097 GCA_022842985.1 Acidobacteriota bacterium
GCGGCCGCCACGAGCACGGCGGCAGCCAGGCGCGCCAGGCGGCGCACGGCGGCGAGCGGGCGGGCTACTGGTCGGGCCATTCGTCGATGTGCCGCGCGAGCTGCTCGGTGACAGCGAGGTACTGCGGAAAGAGCCGCGCCGCGTCGATGCCGCTCCGCTCGAGTTCGTTCGCGATGTGGAGCACGTCCGACACGACCTTGCCGTCGAGGCCGAGACGGTCCGACGCCCACTGCGCCAGCGCGCGCTGATCGCCGGTCTCGCCGGCCAGCCGCGCCACCAGGCTCAGGAGGGCCCGGAACTCGGCAGCCGAGTCGAGCACCACGGCGGCAACGGCGTGGTGACTGCCCGCGGCCTCCATGTAGTCTTCGCGGATGTGCAGCAGCAGGCTGCGGATCTGCGACTCGCAGGCGCGCCGGAGATCGCGCGGCGCCACCGTCATCCCCGCGAAGGGGTCGTCGCCGTGCAGCGTCTGATGGTGCGTGATGATCTCGCCGAACTCGACGGGGAAGGCGTCGAGCGAGCGGGCGAACTCGCGGCGCGTGAGCACCACCGGGGTGGCGGCGCCACTGGCCTGCCAGCGCCGCACGCGGGCCGCGCAGGCGCCGAGATCCGCCAGATCGAGTGATGTCACGAGCGCGAGACTGGGCGCGGGGGAGACCGTCGGCGCGTAGGTGACGAAGGCTTCGAGCCGCGGGCCGAAGATCGTCTTCAGGTCGTCGAGCACCACCACCGCGGACGCGCCGGACGAAGTCGCCATACGGCCAGTCTACACGGTTGCCCGCGGGCGCACGGACGGGCTGCCGGATAGAATGGAGCCCGCATGCGACTGCGTCAGCTGAACATCGGGTGCTTCGGGGGCGGCACGGGCCTGCCCAGCCTGCTCGGCGGTCTGAAACGGAATCCGTGGCTGCGGCTGAACGCCGTCGTCACCACCTTCGACAGCGGCGGCAGTTCCGGCCAGCTGCGCGACGAGCTCGGCGTGCTGCCGCCCGGCGACGTGCTGCGCTGCGCGCTGGCGCTCGCCCGCAACGAAGGCGAGGCCCGCCGCGTGCTGCTGTCGCGGCTGCCCATGCTCTTCGAGCACAAGAAGCTCGGCGGCCACACCGGCGGCAATCTGCTGCTCTCGATGATGGAGACCTACAGCGGCGATTTCCTGGCCGCCGTGGACGGGCTGCGCGCGCTGCTCGGCTGTCAGGGGCGCGTGTGGCCGGTGAGCGTCGCGCGCTCGGCGCTCACCGCGCGCCACGCCGACGGGCACGTGAGCAGCGGCGAAGTGGAAGTGGACGCCTGGCAGGCGGCGGGCCACAGGATCGAGGAGATCTGGCTCGAGCCGGCCGCGCCGATTCATCCGGCCGTCGGCGAGGCCGTGCGCCGCTTCGACGCCGTCATCATCGGCCCGGGCAGCTTCTTCACCAGCCTCATGCCCACGCTGCTCGTCGAAGGCGTGCGCGAATCGCTCGCCGAGATGCCGGGCCCGGTCGTCTTCGTCAGCAACCTGCTCACCGAAGGCCTCGGCATGCAGGACTTCACGGCCGGCGACGCCGTGCGCTGGGTGGAGAAGACGATCGGCCGGCCGGTGGACCTGCTCGTCTTCAACACCGCGAAGATGCCGCCGGCGCTGCTCGCCAGCTACGCCCGCGAGCACAAGCAGCCGCTCGCGCTCGGCACGCTGCCGGCGCACACGACGCTCGTCGAGGCGCCGCTCTGGACGAAGGAAATCGCGCGCCACGATCGCCGCCGGCTGTCGCACGCGGTGTGGAGCGTGCTCACGGCGCGCGCCCTCGACCCCGGCTGAGCCGCGGCTACTGCGACTTGCCGCGCGCGGTGATCGGCCAGACCACTTCCACCCGGTCCTTGCGGATGCCGTACATCTGGTCGTACAGGTTCACGACCGGATCGCAGTGCGGCACCACCAGCTCGAGTTTGTCGCCGATCGCGTACGACCGGCGGGCCTCCGAGAACGTGATGACGCCGAACTCGTCGGAGCCGGCGTTGTAGTCCATGCCCGGCTCGCCGACGACCCCGGCGCGCGGCACGTTGAGCGTGAGCGCCTTGGCGCCGGCGTCGGTCGTGAGCCGGCCGGGGAAGCGGTTGTTG
>JALHON010000281.1:2107-5661 GCA_022842985.1 Acidobacteriota bacterium
GTCGCGAGCACCGTGAGCGAGCGCGCGAAGTCGTCGTACACCGGACTGCCGGCGGCATTGCCGATGGCCAGGTACTGCATGTCCATGAACAGATAGCTGCCGACCTGCACGTCGGTGAAGCCCGGCACTTCGTGCTGGATGTTGTAGGTGCCGGTGCCGCCGCCGCTGAAGATCTCCGTCGACAGGCCCTTCGTCCTGAGCGCCTCGTAGACGCGCACGTTGGCCTCGAGATTCGCCAGCGCCGTCGCGCGCCGCGTGGCGAAGCCGGTGAGGTGCTGCGCGCCGCCGTCGTAGGAGAGCATCCCGCGCAGGCGCAGGTTCGGCAGCCGGCTCACGAGCTCGGCAAGCGCGATGGCGCCCGCGCCGGCCGGAATGCCGCTGCGGGTGCCGACGGCGACGTCGATGACGACATCGGCCGTGAGACCCGCGGCCTTCGCCGCGTCGGAGAGGTCGCGCGCGTTCGTCTCCTCGTCCACCGCCTGGATGAACTGCGCGGACTTCGCGCGCAGCGCCATCGCGCGGCGGATCTTCGACGGCGACGGATTGGTCGTCGTCATGCAGATCCGGTCGATGCCGGCCGCCATGAGCGCTTCGGCTTCGCTGACCTTCGACGTGCAGATGCCGAGCGCCCCGGCGGCGAGCTGCTTGCGGGCGATGTCGGCGCTCTTGTGGGTCTTGGCGTGCGGCCGGGCGCCGAGCCCTTTGGCCGCGAGCCGCGACTGCATCGTCGTGATGTTCGATTCGAGCGCGTCGAGGTCCACGCAGAGCGCCGGCGTGTCGAGTTCCCACTTCGAGACGCCGATCGTCGCCTCCATCGCGCGCATCTCGGCGGCGGAGTAGCCGCGAACCGTGCCCGGCACCCAGACGTGCGCGGCGGCCATGCCGGTGGCGGCGATGAAGGTGCGGCGGGAGGCGGAATCGGTCATCGGGTGGCTCCTCGGGGGCGGCGGCGCTTCGCGGGCGCGGCGGGCGGGTCGGCGTGGGGCGTGGCTTTCAGGGCCCGCGCCGTGGCGATGATGCGCTGGAACAGCTTGCCGGTGTCACCGGTCTTCGCCGGCGGATTGCGCGTCCACAGATCGGGCGTGTCGGTGGCGAGGATGTCGGCCAGATCGGCGCCCGGCGTCTTCACGCTGAGCGGCGCGAACTCGGTGATGTCGAGCGGACCCGACCAGTGGTCCTTGTGCTTGATGAGCAGCCAGCTCGGCTTGCCGCTGTCGCCGTAGCCCTTCGTGCGGATGAGCGCCCACGAGCCCTTGAGCTTGAAGCCGTCGAGCGTGAACTTGAAGTCGCCCTTGCGCAGCGCGGCATCGACGTCGGGCGACTCGGGCGTCCACGTGCCGTAGTCCCACAACATGACCACGCCGGCCCCGTAGCCCTCCGGGATCACCCCTTCGAACGAGCCGTATTCCAGCGGATGGTCCTCGACCTGCATCGCCAGGCGCTTGTCGTTCCAGTCAAGCGACGGGCCCTTCGGCACCGCCCAGGAGAGCAGCACGCCTCCGTGTTCGAGGCGCAGGTCGTAGTGGAGGTGGCTCGCGAGGTGTTTCTGGACGCAGAAGTACCGCGCCTCGCCGCGCGGCGCGGCGGCGGGATTGCCGGCCGGCTCCGGGCTTTTCGTGAAGTCGCGCTTCCGTCGGTACTCGTCGAGCGGCATGAGGGGCGGGCTGCTGCGGAGGATACAATACGCCCTGCCTATGGCCAACCCGGCATCGTCGGACACGAAGTTCTTCGGGCATCCCTCCGGACTTTCCACGCTCTTCTTCACGGAGATGTGGGAGCGCTTCAGCTACTACGGCATGCGGGCGCTGCTGCTGCTCTACATGACGGCGCCACTCGCCGCCGGCGGACTCGGCTTCGATGCCGCGCAGGGAGGCGCCGTCTACGGCCTCTACACGTCGATGGTCTACATGGCGGCGCTGCCGGGCGGCTGGATCGCCGACCGGCTCATCGGCCAGCGCAAGGCCGTGCTCTACGGCGGCATCATCATCGCGAGCGGACACTTCAGCATGGCCATCCCGTCGATGGTCGCCTTCTATCTCGGGCTCGTGCTCATCGTCATCGGCACGGGGCTGCTCAAGGGCAACGTCAGCGTCATCGTCGGGCAGCTCTACTCGGCCGAAGACAACCGCCGCGACGCCGGCTTCTCGATCTTCTACATGGGGATCAACCTCGGCGCGTTCCTGGCGCCGCTCGTCTGCGGGTATCTGGGGCAGCGCGTGAGCTGGCATGCCGGCTTCGGCGCGGCCGGCGTGGGTATGACGATTGGTGTCGTGCAGTACCTGCTCGGCAGCCGCCATCTGGGTGACAAGGGGCTGCTGCCCGTGCCGGCGGACTCGCCAGCAGCGGCGAGCCAGCTGCGATCGCGCGCGGTCCTGTGGGGCGGAATCTTCTTCGCGGTGATGGCGGTCATCGGCATCGGCGGCTACACGGGCACGTTGCCGGTGACCGCGGTGGGCGTCGCCAACGCGGCCGGGGTGCTCCTGCTGCTTTCGACGGTGGTCTTCTTCGGCTGGCTGCTCACGAGCGGCGACTACACGCGCGCCGAGCGCAAGCGGCTCATCGTCGTGGCCGTGCTCTTCCTCGCGTCGGCGCTCTTCTGGTCGGTCTTCGAGCAGGCGGGTTCGACGCTCAACCTCTTCGCCGACCGCAACACCGACACCCGCATCTTCGGCCTGTCGTTCCCGAGCAGCTGGTTCCAGAGCGTCAATTCGTTCTTCATCTTCACGCTGGCGCCGGTCTTTGCGTGGGCCTGGGTGGCATTGGCGAAGAAGGGGCAGGAACCCACCAGCCCCGGCAAGTTCGTCTACGGGCTCATCGCCGTCGGCCTCGGCTTCCTCATCCTCGTCATCCCGGCGAGCGCCGCGGCCACCGGCGCCAAGGCCAGCCCGCTCTGGCTCATCGCCACGTATCTGCTCCATACGATCGGCGAACTGACGATCAGCCCCGTGGGTCTGAGCGCGATGACCCGCCTCGCGCCGGCCCGCATTGCCGGCATGGTCATGGGCGTGTGGTTCCTCGGCACGTCGGTCGGCAACTTCATCGGCGGCCGTGCCGCCGGCTTCTACGAGTCGATGGCGCTGCCGACGCTCTTCGGCGCCGTCGGCGGCTTCGCCATCGTGGCCGGTCTCGTGCTGCTCGTGTTCGTCGGGCCGCTCCGGCGCATGACCGAGTCGCCCGACGAGGGATCCGCCCGCTGATCCTGCTGCTCTCGACCTACGATCTCGGCCGGCAGCCGCTGGCGCTCGCCACCGCGGCGGCATCGCTGCGCCGGGCCGGGCTCGTGGTCCGCGTCTGCGATCTCGCGGTGGACCGGCTGCCCGCCGGCGCGCTCGACGGCGTGACCTTCGTGGCCGTGTCGCTGCCGATGCACACCGCCACGCGTCTCGCGCTGCCGGTGCTGCGCACGCTGCGGGCCCGCCTGCCGGATGTGCGGCTCTGCGCGTTCGGCCTCTACGCGCCGCTGAATGAAGCGCTGCTGCGTGCCGAGGGCGTGGATCTGGTGCTCGGCCCGGAGCGCGGCGACGATCTCGTGGCCGCCGCCCGCGCGGCCCAGG
>JALHON010000282.1 GCA_022842985.1 Acidobacteriota bacterium
CCGATATCGACAACCGCGGCGGCCAGGTCGCGCAGGCCGTGCCGCGCAGCCGGGCACCGCGTCCGCCGAACGCCAACTGGGGCAACAACGTCGGGCGCCGCTACTATGCCGGCCCCGGCGGGCTGGACTACTACTTCTACGATCCGTGGAGCTGGTATGGCTGGGGCCCGGGCGTTGGTGGCTTCGGTGCCTGGGGCGCGTGGAACGGCTTCTACGGCAATAACTGGGCTGGCTACGGCAACGCCTGGGGTGGTGGCTGGGGCGGTGGCTGGGGTGGCCCATGGGGAGGCGGGTGGAACGGCGGCTGGGGCACCGGCGGCGTGCGGCTCCGCGTGAACGCGCGTGACGCCGAGGTCTATGTGGACGGCTACTACGCCGGCATCGTCGACGACTTCGACGGCATCTGGCAGCAGCTCCGCCTCGAGGACGGCGGCTACCGCGTCGAAATCAAGAAGCCCGGGTTCGAAACGCTCAGCTTCGACGTGATGGTGCAGCCAGGGCGCACGATCACCTACCGCGGCGAGATGCAGGCGATTCCCTGAACCGCGCGACTCGCATCTGAAGTACACGGCACCGGCCGGCGACCCTTCGCCGGCCGGTGTGCGTACGCTACTTGAGTCGCTTCACGGTCGGCATCGACCCGATCTCGACCCACTCGCCGTTGACGCGCAGCATCCACGTTCCAGTCGGGCCGCCCGTCCGGGGATCCACGCCCTCGACCCGGAAGCCGATGTCACTCCCCGAGAGGATCTTCGCCTGCGGTGGCGGAGCCGACCGCAGCTGCGCGCGCAGCGTCGGGACGGTGGTCACGGTCGCCGCAACCAACGCCAACGCACCAACAATGGCCAGGCCAATACGAGACATGCACATTCCTCCCGCGGAGTAAGACGCGTCGGATGACTCGCCGGCCGTGGACCGAGACCGACACCGCGCAGCCGCTTTCCCGCTCAGGTTGCGGGACGTTCAGCCGGCGGACGGGCTACCTGGGCGGTTGCGGGATCGGCAGCCCTGGTGCCGCGTTCGGCCTCACGCCGATGCCCGCCGCGTGAACCACGCGTAGAGCGGCAGGCCGAGCGCGATGATGAGCAGGCCGGCAGCTGACGGCCCGACCGACGTGCCGCCGAGGAGCGGCACGCCGAGGTCGGTCCAGAGCGCGTTGGCGACGATGACCGCGCACACGGCCACGAAGAGGCCCGGCACCACGGGATAGCCCCACGTCGAATACGGACGCGGCGCGTTCGGCTCGCGCCACCGCAGCACGAAGAGCGCGGCCACGGCCACGCCATTGAAGAGCGTGATCGAGAAGCCGGTGTAGGTCGTGAGATCGTTGGCCGAGCCGGTGAGCACGAGCAGCGAGCTCCACACGGCCTGCGCGATGATCGACGTGGCCGGCGTGCGGTAGACCGGGTGCACGGTGGCCGCCGCCGGGAAGAACACGCCGTCGCGCGCCATGGCGTAGTACACGCGCGGCCCGGCGAAGACCATCGCCGAGATGCTCGCCAGCAGGCTCACGATCGAGACGACGCCCATCACGTCGCCGGCGCGCTGGCCGAGCAGGCGGTCGGCAATCACGTCGAGCACGCTGCCGCGCACGGCCGCGAGTTCACTGACCGGCAGCACGTAGAGGTAGAGCGCGTTCAGGAACAGGTAGAGCACCACCACGGCGACCGTGCCGAGCGCGAGCGCCCGCGGCACGTTGCGTCCCGGGTCGCGCACTTCCTCGGCCACGTAGGAAGCGGCGTTCCAGCCGGCGTAGGTGAAGAGCACCGGCACGAGCGCGAAGAGCCAGGCGCCGGTGGTGGGTTCCGCGGCAGCCGTCGTGAGGTTCGCGAACGACCCCGTGCCGAAGGCGAAGCCGAACACGATGAAGAGCACGAGCGCCGTCACCTTGAGGCTCGCAAGCACATTGCCCACGAGGCGGCCGGGGCCGACGCCGCGCAGGTGAATCCACGACATCAGCCAGATGGCGGTGAGGGCGGTGATGGTCTGCGGCGACACCGCGAGGGTGATGAAGCCGAGGGGCAGCGACAGCAGCACCTGGTCGCTGCCGGCAATCGGCAGGAAGCGCCCGAGGTAGAACGCCAGCACGACGGCGCTGGCGGCGATTGCCCCTGAGAAACCGGCCACGAACGACGTCCAGCCGGTGAGGAAGGCGGCGATGCGGCCGAAGCCGGCATCCAGGTAGACGTACTCGCCGCCCGCCCGCGGACGCAGCGCGGCGAGTTCCGCGTAGGCCATGGCGCCGGCAAAGGCGAGCACACCGGCGGCCAGCCACGTGGCGAGGAACAGGATCGGATGCGGCACCGTCGCCGCGACCTGCGGCGGGGTGAAGAGGATGCCGCCGCCGATGACGTTGGAGACGACGATGGCCGCAGCGTCGAGGCTGCCGAGACGGCGTTCGAGCGTGGGCGAGTTCGCGGAAGCCTGCGACATGCCCGAGATTATAGGGCGGCTACTGCGTCAGGAGCTGCCGTTCGATCGGAAATTCGCCCAGCTTCGCCCAGGTCTGCGAGCCCTTCTTCAGGTAGATCTCGACCTTGGCGTCGATGAAATCCTTGTGCTGCATGATCTGGATGCGCGGTTGTTCTCCGGTGTAGCCGAGCGCCGAGCGCATCACCATCACGCCGGTGGTGGCGCCGGGCGCCAGCGCCTCCTTGCGCACCGCCCACCCGTAGTGTTCGCCCCACATCTCCTGCTCGCCCACGCGGCGGAAGATGGCGTTGATCTGCACGCCGTCGATCGGCTGGTCGGACTTGTTGCGCAGCTTCATCTGCACGCTGGGGACGATCTTGTTCTTGCCGTCCTCGAGGATGCCCTGGTCGTGCCAGCCGGTGGTCACCTCGACCGGCTCGAGCACGTGGATCGGCACCACCTGGTTGCAACCGGCGGCCGTGACGGCCAGGACGAGCGCGACGACGATGGGACGCATGGCGGAAGAATAACCCTATGAGACACCGCGCGAGACGAAAAGCTCCCCGCGGGCCGGCCTAGAACTCCTGGATCTGGACGCGCTTCTTCGCTTCTTCGCGGTCGATCCGGCCGCCGCGGTAGGCCGCCAGGTCCGCCGCCTTGATCCGCAGCGTGAAGGTGGAGACCTGTTCGTAGGGGTTGGGCGGCGCCAGCAGGTCGCGACGCTCGTTGTCGCGGGCGGCCACCGTGAGGTACGCCTCGGGCTCGAGGAACGACACCATCGGCAGGGCGTTGTCGACCATCGCCTCGATGAGCGCCTGCACGACCGCTTCCGTGTAGGCCTTGTTCGGGTCTTCGAGCAGCTGCGCGTTCACCTTCGGACGGGCGGCGGGTTCGGTTACCGTGGCGGCGCTGGCCGTGCGGCTGGCGGCCTGCATCCCCTGCGGCTCCCCCGGGCCGGCGACACCCGGGCGTCCCAGACCGAACGGCCGCAACTGCACCTCGAGGCGCCGCAGCGCCGCTTCGGCCACGGCGCGGTCGGGCCCGGTCGTCGAGGCGACAATCGCCCGCAGCGAGGCGAGCGCCTCGGTGGCGCCCTGCTGGTCCTGGTCGAGCATCGTACGCAGGCTCCACATCATGCTCTGGCGCAGCACCGGCACTTCGACGTCGAAGAACACGCCGTAGCCGTCGAGATGGAAGCCGCGGGCGTTCGAGTCGCCGGCCACGACCACCATGTCGGGCATCACGGCGCGGAACTGCGAGTTGAGCCGCGCCGCCCCCGACGTGACGGCGCGCGCGAGCATGCCTTCCATCAGGTAGATCTGGTGCCGCAGCTGGTCGTGCCTGGTGGGCGGCGCCGCCGGCTGGGCCGCGGCCGTGGAGGCGATGGCCGCCAGGGCGGCGGCCCCGATGAGTGACGACGTGCGGGTCATGGCGATCCTCTGCATGGCGGTAACGGGCCCCTTCACTGCTGCGGGCGGAGCCCGGCGCGAATCAGGTAGTTGATGGCCTCGCGCTGACGCTCGACCTCGGCGCCGGTGCGCCCTTCGAGCTGTCCGAGCCCCTGGTTGATCTTCACGAGGTCGGCGCGGCGCTGCAGTTCGACGTCGCGCACGAACTGCGTGAGGCGCAGCGCGAGTTCCTGCTGCTGGCGCTTCTCGCTGGCGTCGATGAGCGCCCGCACACGCGCGAGCGTCTCTGCAGAGTCTGACGCCGCGGCGGGCGCGGCAGCCGTGGCCTCCGGCACCGGCGCCACGAGGGCCGGACGCGCGGCGAACTCACGGCGCAGGGATTCTTCGAGCGAGGCGAGGGCCGGACGCCACGCGGCTTCCGCGCCGGGCGCCGCGGCGGCGGTGGCGCCGGGCGCGGGTGTCATCCAGCCGGTCGAGACCGTCCACCCGCCGGCATCGTGCCGCACCTGCACGTTGGCCACCGACGCGCCGACCGCCAGGGCGAGCATCGCGGCGATGGCCTGCGCCCAGCGCGGCACGGTCTGCCAGGCGCTGGCCGGCGGCCGGATCACGTTCGACACGGCCGATTCCGGCACGACGGTGAAGCGGAGAGCCGGCGAGGGCGGCGTCCATTCGGAGAGCACCTGCCGCACGCCGCCGAGGGCGGCGACTTCGTCGCGGCAGCGGGCGCAGCCCGTGAGGTGTCGCGCGACGGCGTCGCGCATCACCGGATCGATGTCGTCGTAGAGGTAGGCGACGAGGGTCTCGGTGTCGTCGCAGTGGAAATGCGTGCTCATGATGCGTCCCCGCGGATGTCGGCCACCGACATGCCGCCCTGCTCCAACTGCCGCCGCACGACGCTCAGCCCCTGATACAGGCGCGTCTTGACCGTGCTGAGCGGGCATCCCTGCATGTCCGCGATCTCCTGGAAGGTCAGGCCGTGGTACTCCTTCAGGACGATCGCGGTGCGCTGTTCCTCGGGCAGCGCGGCCATGGCGATGGCCACGGCGCGGCCCAGTTCCTTGCGCGCGACGAGCGTCTCGATCGATTCGACCGGGCCCTGCTCGGACGCGAGTTCGGTGATGTCGACGTCCTCGGGCATCTGCACGACGGGCTGGCGGCGCTGCTTGCGCATCCAGTCGCGGCAGAGGTTGAGGGCAATCCGGTAGAGCCATGACGAGAACTTCGCCTGGCCCTTGAAGCCGTTGATGGCGCGGTAGGCGCGGAGGAACGTCTCCTGGCAGACGTCGCGCGCGTCCTCCTCACGACCGAGCGTGCGGTACGCGAGGGCGTAGATCGGGCGTTCCCAGCGCTTGATGAGCTGGTTGAAACTCTCGACGTCGCCGTCCATCGACCGCGCGACGAGTTCTTCGTCGGTGATCGTCAGTGCCTGCACGGTGAACGTCGCCCCTTCCCTTCGAGTCCGTTCGGCGGCCGCCGACGGCTCCACGATGTCGAGCCCCAACACTTCCTTTGACGGCGGCGCGCCGGGTTTGGCCGTGCCGCGGTCGCCCGTGACCGTTCCGTCGATTGTACCCAGCCGGCGGGGTCGCGGCGCGCGCCCGCAAAGTCCTCCGCCAGCACGACTTCCCCGGCTGACGGGCTACAATCGAGGGCTGGTGGCCACGCCCTCTCCCGAACACGAAGCCTTCCTGACAACCGAGGAAGTGCTCGCCTATCTGCAGGTGAACCTGCGCACCGTCTACCGCCTCATCGATGCGGGGAAGCTGCCGGCGGTACGGGTGGGCCGGCAGTGGCGGTTCCGCCGCCGCGACATCGACGCCTGGCTCG
>JALHON010000283.1 GCA_022842985.1 Acidobacteriota bacterium
GCGGGCGGCCGCACTCGACCGGGCCCGCGCCGCCGCTGGTGTCATGCAGGCGCTCATCGAGAGCAAGGCGCGCATCCTCGCGGAGGTCGACACCGCGCCGGCCCACCGGCGGCGGCTGCGCGACAAGGCCGCCGGCATCGCCAGCCGGGCCGCCATCGTCGATGCCGAAGCGGCGCAGCTGCGGGATTGACGCCATGACCATCGACCCGTTTCTGCGCAGCCTCGACGACATGCTGCACGACCTGCCGTCGCAGCGGCGCCAGGAGATCATGGCCGCCATCGTGCCGTTGCGCCGCTACGCCCTGCTCATGGAGCAGGCCGTGCTCGTGAGCCAGGCGGCCTTCGCGGGTGACGGCGCCGAGAAGGTGGCGCACCTGCTGCTGAGCGGGGCCAGGCGCGTCGGCAGCTACCCGGCCGGGGCCTTCGTGGTGGTCACGCCCGCCGGACCGGTAATTGCCGCCGCGTTCGGGGATTTCGCCGGTACCGAAGGCCGGCGCGCGCCGATCGAGTTCGTGCCGCGGCACGTGACGCGGCTCGCTCCGGAGCAGCTGCACGCCATGAGCGCCGTGGTCGGCATCACGCCGCCGGCACACGAGCTGTATCTGGTGCCGGTCGCCTCGCCCACGATGCAGGTCGGCGCGCTGGTGCTGCTCGACGCCGACGGCGAGTCTGCCGACGACCGACTGATGGAATCGTATGCGTCACGTGCGGCCATGGCCTATCTGCACGCTGTACACCAGCCACGGTGACGCTTCTCCCGGCGGCGGGCACGGCGCGACGCGCCACCCGCCGTCATGACCAGGCCAATCGCTGCCCTCGGCCGGCAGCCGGAAAGGACGCCCCATGCTGTCTGCGACGATCATCAGCCGCATCGAGTCCAAGTGGGAACAGATCGTGGCGTCGGTCATCGACGAGACCCAGCGCGATCACCGCCTCGCCTCGTATCAGGCACTGAGCACACACGAGCTTCGCCGGCGCGCCGAGGACCTCGTGCGGAATCTGGGCCAGTGGCTCTCGGCCGGCAACCACAGCGAGATCGCGGCGCGCTTCGAGGAGCTGGGCCGGCGGCGGCACGCCGAAGGGTTCTCGCTGGCGGAAGTCGTGCGCAAGATCCAGCTGCTCGAAGAGAAGCTGGCCGCGGCGGCCCGTGACGAGAACGATGCGCGTAACGCCCTCGACATCTACGGGGAGCTCGAAATCCTGCGCGCCCTGAACCGCTTCTTCTGGCTCGCCAACTACCACGTGGTCTTCGGCTACGAGTCGGCCGTCGAGCAGTCACGCGCCGTCGAGCAGCGGACGCCGGTCGACGCCAGCCGCTGAGCCACGGCAGCGCCACGCCGAAGGGCCGGGGCAGACCGCGGCCACCGCCGTCAGTGCCCGGACTCGTCCGGCGCGGACGGCGGCGCACCCGCCAGCGTCAGCATCAGCCGGTTCAGGCGCGTCACGAACGCGGCCGGCGCCTCGATCTGACCGCCTTCGGCCAGCGTGGCCTGGTCGAACAGGATCTGGCTCCAGTCGTGGAACCGCGCCGGGTCGGCTTCGTCGGCCAGCCGCCGCACGATGGGATGGGTGGCGTTGATTTCGAGAATCGGCTTCCCCCCGGGCACCTGCTGCCCGGCCGCCTTGAGCATCCGCTCGAGATGGGTGCTGAGCCCGTCGTCGCCGCTGACGAGACAGGCCGGTGAATCGGTGAGCCGATGCGTCACGCGCACCGCGCTGGCGCGGTCCTGCAGCGCCGCCTGCATGCGCTCGAGCAGCGGCGCGTGTTCACCCGCGGCGGCGCGCTCCTCCGGCGCCGGGGCCTCGCCGCCGATCGCGCTCAGATCGAGATCCTTCGCCGCCGCCGACTGCAGGCGCGTGCCGTTGAATTCGTGCAGCGACGACGCCACCCACTCGTCGATGCGCTCGTGCAGCAGCAGCACCTCGACGCCGAGCTTCCGGAAGATCTCGAGGTGCGGGCTGTGGCGGGCGGCGGCGTGGCCGTCGGCGGTGATGTAGTAGATGGCCTGCTGGCCGTCCTTCATGCGGCTCACGTAGTCGGCAAGCGACACCGTCTGCGCGTCGTCGGCGTTGTGCGTGGACGAGAAGCGCAGCAGCGCCGCCAGGCGCTCACGGTGCGCGGGGTCGTCGGGCACGCCCTCCTTCAGCACGCGGCCGAAGGTGGTCCAGAAGGTCTGGTATTTCGCGGCGTCCTTCTCGACGAGCTCCTCGAGCAGCGACAGCACGCGCTTCACGGCCGCGGCGCGGATCGCCTGCACGTCCTTCGACTGCTGCAGGATCTCGCGCGACACGTTCAGGGGCAGGTCGCTCGAGTCGACCACGCCCCGCACGAAGCGCAGCCAGGCCGGCATCAGCTGCTCGGCGTCGTCCATGATGAACACGCGACGCACGTACAGCTTCACGCCGCGGCGCTGCTCGCGGTCCCAGAGGTCGAACGGCGCCCGCGCCGGCACGTACAGCAGCAGCGTGAACTCCTGCCGGCCCTCGACCCGGGCGTGGGTGTAGGCCAGCGGCGGCTCGGGGTCGTGCGCGATGTGTTTGTAGAGTTCGTGGTACTGCGCCTCGCTGATCTCGCTCTTCGGCCGGGCCCAGAGCGCCGAGGCGCGGTTGACCTGCTCCTCGTCCTCGGTGACGACCTGCGCCTGGGCCGCGGCATCCCACTGCTCCTTCCGCATCAGGACGGGGACACTGATGTGGTCCGAGTACTTCCGCAGGATGTCGCGCAGCCGGAAGCCCGACAGCAGTTCGTCTTCCCCGGCCCGCAGATGCAGGATGACGTCGGTGCCACGCGCCGGCTTCACCACGGTCTCCACCGTGTAGCTGCCTTCGCCCTGACTCTCCCACCGCACGCCGTGGTCCGCCGTGAGGCCGGCACGACGGGTGACGAGCGTCACCCGTTCGGCCACGATGAAGGCGGCATAGAAGCCCACCCCGAACTGCCCGATGAGCTGTGCGTCGCGGGCGTGGTCCGCGGTCAGCCGGGCGAGGAACTCCCGCGTGCCCGACTTGGCGATCGTGCCGATGTGGTCCACGACGTCCTGCCGCGACATGCCGATGCCGTTGTCGGACACGGTGATGGTGCGGGCGGCGCGGTCGTAGCCGAGACGGATCCGGGGCTCGGGGTCGTCCTCGAACAGCGCCGGATCGGTCATCGCCTCGAAACGCAGCTTGTCGGCGGCATCGGAGGCATTCGAGACCAGTTCGCGCAGGAAGATCTCCTTGTTCCCGTACAAGGAGTGAATCATCAGCTGCAGGAGCTGCGAGACCTCGGCCTGGAAGCCAAGGGTTTCCTTCGTGGACACGTCGGCCATGGATGGTCTCGACATTACGGGATCGGCGCGCGCCCGGGCAAGTCACCAGGGCGGTTCCAGGCCCCGGCCGGGCCCGTGGCCCACTCCGCCGCGACCCTGCGCATGTAGGGGTGCGCGGACGTCCCCGACGACGGGCCGCGCGAGGAGCGGCCCCCGTGATCGAGATACAACGAGAGACCCTGGACGCGTGGCTGAACGGCCTGGCCTGGACCCTTGGCCTCTGCACCCTGCTGTGGGTGATCGGATCGGTCGTCGGCCTGCTGCACCGCCGCACCTACAACCTCACCCGCGCCGACCGCGCCGGGGGCGCGGTGGTGCGGCCCGACTTCCTGGATGTCAACACACGCGCCCGTGACGGCGCCATCGCGCGGGGACGCGCCTACGACAAGACGCTGACCGACCGCGAAGCCGCCGCGGCCCCGGCCACGGTCGTGGAATCGATGACGCTGTGGTCGCGGCTGGCGGCTCTGAGCGCCGCGGTGCTCACCCTGGCCGCCGCCATCGTCGGCACCGTCACACGGGTGCAGGCGCTCGAAGCCGGCGTGCAGCAGGTGGGCAGCTGGGACCAGTTCGTCCAGACCCTCGCGGACCACAAAGCCGGCGCCGCCCTTGCCATCGCCGTCATCGGCGCGCAGGTCGTCGTCTTCGTCCAGACCTCGAAGAAGCACCTCCCCTCACGCTGACCCGCCATGGCCACCACGACCCTCACCCTCTCCGACGACGCGCTGCTCGCCGAGTACATCGCCATCGACACGTTCAAGGGGCTGCTCGAACAGCGGCTCGCGGTGGGCCCCGACCTGCTGGCGCTGCTCATCCGGGACGGCCAGGTGGCCTACGCGGCCCCCGGCGGCCACTTCGCCGTGGGCGGCGTATGGCAATCGGTCAAGGACGCCGTGGGCGGCCAGCACGCCATGCGGCTGCTCATCGCCGACCTGAAGCCGTTTCCGCTCGTCGTGCCCATCGAGACGGTGACGCGCGACCACGTGCCGGTGGTCTGCGAAGTCACAATCGAGCTGCAGGTCAACCCGGTACGCGGCGCCAACGTCCTCGGCCTGATGAAGGACCGCGGGCAGGTCACGAAAGGCAGCCTGGCCGGGCGGCTCGGGCAGCATCTCGGGGAACGCGTGCTGCATGCCGCCGCGCGGCGCGTCGACGCGCTGGAGCTGCGTGGCAACGTCGGCCTGCAGGACAAAGTGCAGGCAGACGCGATGCTGGAGGTGGAGCGTCTGGCCGCCGACCTCGGCCTGCTGGTGCGCGCTGTTACGGGCGTGTGGGCGGCCAACGAGGAAGAAAAGGCCAAGGTCCTCGAACGCCGGCAGACCCGCGAACAGCAGACGCTCGAGCGCGAACACGCGATCCTGAACCGCTCGATCGCCCGTGAGGCCGAGTCCACGGTGCTCACACTGAGGACCGACCTCGACATCGAGAAGGTGAAGGCGTCGAGCGACGGCGAACTGCGCCGGCTGGTGCTCAGCGAGGAGCTGAGCTTCGTGGACGCGCGCGAGTCGGGCATCCGCGATCAGCAGCTGAAGGCGCTGCAGCACGAACTCAGGCTCAACCGCGAGCAGCGGCTCGACGCGCTGAATGCCCAGCTCGAAGTCGAGGACCAGGCCATCAAGACGGCGCGGCTGCGCGGCGATCAGCGCGGCGTCGGCCGCGAGGGCGAGATCGCCGAGGGCCGGCACGCCATCGACCTTGCGACGCTCGGCGGCCAGCGCCGCGACGTCGAGATGGACCTGGCCGTCCGCGAGCAGCGGCACACGCTCGTCACCACGAAGATCCGCGCCGAGATCGCCGAGGTAGAGCGCGCGATCCAGACGCTCAACAACAAGACGGCCCGCGAAGACCGTGCCGCCGACCAGTACTCCGAACTCGACATCGCGGCGCGGGCGCGGGCCGATCAGGCCAAGGCGATCCACAGCCTCGGCATCATCGAAGCGGAAGTCGACGCGGCGAAGCAGGAGGTCAGGCTCAAGGCCGAGAAGGCCGCGCACGAACGCGCCGTCGAGATGGCGCGGCTCGAGGCCGAGACCCGCATGGCGCAGCTGCAGACCCTGAAAGGCCTCTCGCCGGAACAGGTGATGGCCCTCACCGCCGGCTTCTCACCCGCCGTCGCCAACGTGCTCATCGAACAGGCGCGCATCAAGACGCAGGACGGCGACGAACGCGTCGCCCTCATGCGCGAGATGGTGGCGCAGGCACAGGCGGGTCGCGTGGCATCCGAAGCGCAGGCGCGCGAGATGTTCGGCGCCGGCATGCAGGGCGCCGTCGGCGTCGCCCACGGTGCCGGCGGCCGCGCCGACGCGGGCCACGCCCACGCGCCGG
>JALHON010000284.1 GCA_022842985.1 Acidobacteriota bacterium
GCCGAGGCCGCGCTGCGTGACGGCGCCACGGTCGGCGCCAACGGCAGCGGCTTCTTCGGCACGCTCATCGCGCAGGACCTCGATGACGGCAAGATCGCGCCGCTGGTGCAGAAGACGAAGGCCGCAGGCGTGTGGGTGGTGCCGACCGAGACGTTGATGTACCACTTCCTGGCGAGTGAGCCGATCGAGGCCATGATGAGGCGCCCCGAGCTCGCGTACGTCACGCCGGACATGCGCACGCAATGGGAAGGCGGCTTGCGTGGCTTCCGCAACGGCCCGCAGTATCCGACGCCGCAGCAGCGCTCACGCCTGATGGCGTTCCGGGCCAGGCTGCTGCGCCAGATGCAGGACGCCGGCGTCGGCATCCTGCTCGGCGCAGACTCGCCGCAGATCCTGAACGTTCCTGGCATCGCCACCCATCAGGAACTCGCCGCGGTGGTCAAGGCCGGCCTGACGCCCTACGAGGCGCTGGTCTCGGGGACGCGCCATGTCGCCACCTACTTCGGCACGGCGAAGGACGAAGGGACGGTGGCAACCGGCATGAAGGCGAACCTCCTCGTGCTGAATGCCAACCCCCTGCAGGACATTGCCCGCACCCTCGACCGCGCCGGCGTGGTCGTCAACGGCACGTGGTACGACCGCGCCGCGCTGGACGCCATGCTGGAGACGCTGCGCGTCCCGTAATGCGCCGCAGGGTCAGCGGGCCGCGCCGCGCATGATGCCGTTGAACAGGAACTTGAACGTGCCGTGGGGCTGGGCGCGGAAGGTGATCTCCGGCCCGAACAGCACGAGCCGGCCGCTGCCGACGCGGGCCTCGGCGATGGCGACGCCCCCGTCGAGCCTCGCCTGCCCCCAGGCCCAGCCGCTGCGCAGCGGTGTGGGCCCGTCGAACCAGGCGATGGCCGTCAGGCCTCGGGCCTGCGCGTCGGACGGCAACGTGAAGACCGGGCTGTTGTCGAAGTACACGTCGGTGTCGGCACGCAGGCCGTGCGCGAGCGGATGGGCCGTGTCGACCTTGACGCGCAGGATCGAGCCGGGCACGTAGTACTGGTCGGTCGGCAGCGGTGCACCGGCGGCGTCGGCCAGCTTGTTGCCGACCGGCAGGCCGAGGTGCTGCGCGAGCGAGGTCGAGCCGCCGATCGTCAGCACCGTGCCCCCGCCCTCCAGGAACGTCCGCAACTGGGGCAGCGTCGTGGCGCTCGAGTAGGCCCCGATGCGGGCGCGGAACTCCTCGGGGATGTTGGCCGACCGGGGGGCACGCGCACCGAACCCACCGCCACCCGACTCGGGAATGGCACCGTCGGGCAGGATCAGCACGTCGAACCGTCCCGACAGCGCCCCGGCATCGAGCTGCGGGGGATACACGACCTCGTACGGGAACTCGAATTGCTCCAGCACCAGCCGGAGCCAGCCCGAGGGCATCGACCCGCCGTAGCGGTCCCACAGGGCCAGACGCATCGGACGCAGGACCTGCCCGGCCGTGGCCGCGGGGCCGCTCTCGGCCTCGAACGAGACGCCCGTCGCTGTCGCGATCTCGGTGAGTCGTGCGCGCGTCGCGGCGGCGGCGGTGACCCGGAAGCGGCCATCGGGCAGCCACTCGACGCGATCGCCCGCCTTCAGCAGGCGATTGATGGCGCGGAACGCCTGATTGGTCTGGTGCGCGAAGACATACGCGCGCGCCGTCGGCGCGCCCGAGACACGGCCGGCCGGAATCGCGAGTTCATCGGCGACGCGCGCGAACGGGCCGTCGAACCCCTCGAGCACGCGGTCGGCCTGCACGCCCATCTGGAACGCGAGCGTCCAGCCTGCGCTGTCGTAGGGCGGGATGGGCGGCCCGCCGGGGTACTGGAAGTCGTCGGGGTGATCCTGCGGCTCGAACATGTCGAGCACGTGCGGACGAAACGCCTGCGCCGTCTTGACGACGAGGGATCCGGCCGGGTAGGTGCGGCCCTGGACGGCGAACGGCGCGGTGGCGCGATGCACCGTGACGCCGGCGCGAATCAGGGCGTTGACGAAGACGATCGCCGTCGGGAAATCCGGCTGGTCTGCCGAGAGCACGTACCCTCGCGGATCGCGCAGGGCGGGATCGCGCAGGACCGTGTCGAACAGCGCGCGCGGGGCGTTGCCGGCGAGGCCTCTCGGCCCTCGCGGCGTCTCGGCGCCGCCCTGCGCGGCCTGCAGCTTCTGCAGACGCCGGGGATACATCGTCCAGGAGTCACGCCCGCCGCGATCGATGGCGTTGCGCCCCATGCGCCAGATGTTGAAGAGGAACTGCTCGCGGTAGCGCGCGGCGAGATCGAGCACGGCCCGATTGGCGGTGAGCGAGTACTCGATGCTCTGGCGCATGTGCCAGGTCTGGGGCTCGATGGGGAACGGCAGGTCGTTGCTCGGCAGCTGGCGCTCGGGCCGGAACGGAATCTCGATCGGGGTCGGATTGCCGATCGTCTCGGTCAGCAGCCCGATCATGTTGTGGAAGTACACCGTCGTCCGCAGGCCGCCATTCCACCAGGTCGAGTAGTTCGCGCCGCGGCGCATCGTCACGCCCGGCTTGCCTTCGGCGACGAAGCGCGTGTGCATCGCGGCGCCGACGAGATCGAGGCTGGTCGGGATCAGTGGGTCGTAGACGTAGTTGAAGGGGTCGCGGAACGGCGGGGCGAACATCACCGTGCCGATGGGGCCGGTCTGGTGATGGTTGTACATGATCTGCGGGAACCACTCGCGATACAGCACGCGGTTCATGTTGGCGGTCTCGGCGAGGGCCGCCATGTACGAGTCGCGGTTGTTGTCGTGGCCGGCGTACTTCTGGTAGAGCCGCGGCAGGTCGTCGAGCGAGCGCTCGAGCGGATCGCGCTCGCGCAGGTACCAGTTGGCCACCAGGTCGTGCCCGTCGGGATTGGCGTGCACGGCGAGGACGACCACGTTGTCCAGGATGCGCGTCACCTCCTGGTCGGTGCTGCTCACGAGCTGGTAGACCGTCTCGATCAGTTGCTGCGCCCCGAGCGTCTCGTTGGCGTGCAGGCCGCCATCGATCCACACGACGGCCGTGCCCTCGGCCGCCAGCGCGCGCGCCTCGGCCTCGGTGGTCACGTCCTCGGCCAGGGCGAGCCGGCGGGCGATGGTCTTCAGCCGCTCCAGCTTGCGATGGTTCTCCGGGGAGGTGATGATCGCCATCCACTGCGAGCGGCCCTCGGCAGTCTTGCCGATGTCCACGACGGACATCCGGTCCGACTGCTCGTCGAGGCGGCGCCAGTAGGCGGTGAGCTGCTCGTACGTGGCGAGCTGATAGTCGTCGCCGATGGCGAAGCCGAACTGTTCCTTCGGCGAGGTCACTCGGGACGACGTGGCCGTGGTGGCCGGTGGCGCCGTCACGGCCTGGCCATGCGCCTCGGGCGCCACGACGGCGCAGAGCGCCGCGGTGACGACACGACAGAGAGCGATCGACGCGCGACGACCAGGCGCGCACGAGAGGCGGGATCGGGACTGTGGCATGCGCATGAACATGAAGGTGAGCGGGTGGGCGAATCATAGCAGCCGGGTCGGCGCACGCCTGCACCCCGGCCTGGCGCTGGTGATGGCCATCGGCCTCGCGGCCTGCTCGGGCAGCAGCAGCGGGGGCGGCACGACGCCCACGTCGCCCACGCCCCCGACCGGCACCACGGCAGTGGCCTACACGCCCATCGGCGCCAGCGACGCGGCGGGCGTCGGGGCCAGCGTGCCGTGCCTGCCGCTGGCCAACAGCTGCAGTCAGAGCACGAGCTACGTCGGGCTCGTGCAGCGACGCCTCGCCGAGACGCGCACGGTGTCGCTGGTGAACCTGGCGCTTCCCGGCGGGGTGCTGAGCCCGGACATCGACCGGCTGGGCGACGAACTCGGCCGATCCATCCCCGGCAACTTCCTCACCCAGCTCGCGCCCTTCGTGCCCCCGAGCACGACGCTGGTGACGATCTTCGCCGGTGGCAACGACACCAACACGCTCGCGCTCGCGATCGGCGCCGGCCGAGGCGGTGCCGATCCGTCGGCCTGGCTCACCCAGCAGGTCCAGGGCTTCGCGCGCGACTACGGCCTCCTGATCGACGCCATTCGCGCCCGCGCGCCAGGCGCCTTCATCGTGGTGCTCAACACGCCGAACTTCGGCGCGCTGCCCTACGTGGCGGGACGCCCGCTCGCCGAGCGGCGGATCGTGCAGGACGTCGCCGTCCGACTGACGCGCGAGGCCATCAATCCCCTGGCCGGTCGCGTGCCTGTCGTCGACCTGATGTGCGACGCGCGCTCGTACCAGCCGTCGATCTACTCCGCCGACGGCTTCCACCCCAACGATCAGGGCTACGCCTTCATCGCCGAGGTCCTGCTGCAGGCCATCACCACCGGGTCGGCGCCGGCCCCCGCAGCCAGCTGCGGCTTCATGACGCTGGTCGGATGACCCTCGCCCTCCGCCGGGCGCGTGCCGACGATGCGGAGGCCATCGCCGACCTGTGCAGCCGCGCGGCGCGCCTTGCCTACGCGCCGCTCGTCACGCCCGACTACCTCGCGCGCGTCATCGCGCACTTCTACGGGGCCGACCGCGTGCGTCGCGAGATCCCGGTTAGTCCAGGCTGGTTCGGCTTCGTCGTGGCGACCGACGCCGCCGCCGTGGTCGGCGTGGCTGGCACGGGACGCAGTGCCCAGCGACACGAGGCCTGCGAGCTGTTCGCGCTGTACGTGGCCCCCGCGGCGCAGCGGCGGGGCGTGGGGCGTGCACTGGTGGCACACGCCGCCGAGGAAGCGAGCGGATCTGGCGCGTGGCACCTGGACGTCGCCGTGATGCCCGGCAACCTGCCGGCGCTGCGCTTCTACGAGGCGTGTGGCTTCACGTTCGCCGGCGAACGCGCCATCTACGCGCCGCACGGGCAGGAGGGCGGCCCGGCGAGCGCCCTCGTCTACACGAAGGCGCTCGTCCCGAGCAGCGGCGGGCAAGGCCGGCTCAGTGGGTAGGGCCGGCTCAGTGGGTAGGGCCGGCTCTCCGAGCCGGCCGTCCCCGTCAGGCCGTCCCGTCAGTGCGCCGGGCCCAGCAGGACGGCGTTGATGAACAGCAGCGCGGTGCCTTCCGTGAAGGCACGGAAGTTCGGGTCCTCCATGAACGCGATCACGTGGCCGCGCCCGCGCGGCTGCGCGATGATGGCGGCCTTGTTGCCCAGCAGCGTGCGCGCTTCCGGCCACATCAGTCCCGCCGCGACGGCCTGTTCGCCGGTGGCATAGGTCGCCACGTTGCGGCCCTTGTCGAGGGTGATGGGCGAGAAGACCCGCGAGCCTTCGACCATCACGTGCAGCACGTCGTCGCTCCCCGCGGCGAGCCAGTGCTCGGTATCGACGGTCGCGCGCATCAGCGCGCCCGAGGTCGCAATCGGCGGCTCGTCCTTCGGCAGCGTGGCCTTCTCGAGGTCGATCGACGCCGCGCCACCGGCGGGCGCGGCCGAGGTGCTGCCGCCACCGCCGCTCGCACCGCCGCTGCCCGACGGACGGGCTGCGCCACCGGTGCCAGTTCCCCCGCCGCCGCCCGCGCTCTCTGGGCGACCGTCGCGCAGTTCGGTGGTGGTGTCGAGCAGGTTCACGCCGTCGCGCGTCGCCCAGCGACTCGCCTC
>JALHON010000285.1 GCA_022842985.1 Acidobacteriota bacterium
GGGGCGGCCGGGGCGGCGGCCACGGGCGCGGCCGCGACCGGCGCCTGAGCCGGCATGACGTGCGTGACGATGTGCGGACCGCCGCGCTTCACGCGCAGCTTGAAGCCGCCGTCCTCGAGTTCGAATTCCGCGAGGTCGTGGGCCTGGACGAGGTCGAGCAGTTCCTTGATGGCGTCAGAGTTCATGGGCCTCGGCATCCGGCGGCGCGCCCGTGAGGCGCTCGACGCCGGAGGTTGTGACGACGACGTCGTCTTCGATGCGGACACCGCCCCGGCCGGCCACGTACACGCCGGGTTCGACGGTGAAGACCATCCCGGCGGCGATCGGACCATCGTGGTCGCCGCGCGGGCCAATCATGGGCCGTTCGTGCACGTCCAGCCCCAGGCCGTGCCCGGTGCCGTGGACGAAGGCGTCGGCCAGTCCATGCCGTGCCAGCGCGGCGCGGGCAGCGCCGTCGATGGCCGACGGCAGGACGCCGGGAGCGGCGGCGTCAATCGCCGCCTGCTGGGCCTCGGCAACGGCGCCGAGCCAGGAGCGTTCGGCCGCCGGCACGCGGCCGACGGCGACCGTGCGGGTCATGTCGACGGCGTAGCCGTCGAGCACCCCGCCGAAGTCGACCACCACGAGCTCCCCTGCCGCGATGCGGCGGTCGGAGGCGCGGTGATGGGGGCGGGCGCCATTCGGGCCCGACGCGACGATGGTCTCGAAGGCAGGACGTTCGAATCCGGCGCTATGGAGCGCCAGCTCGACCTTCCAGGAGACCTCGCGCTCGGTTCGACCCTCGGACACCTCTGGGAGTATACACGCGGCCACTTCTGCCAGCCGTCCGCCGGCCTCGCGCAGCCGGCCGAGCTCCCAGCGGTCCTTGATCGCGCGGAATCGTTCGATGAATCCGCTGGTTTCGCCCAGTTCGCACGCGGCGAGCGCGGGGTCGCGACGGAGGGCCGCAAGGCGGGCCACGGTCAGGTGATCGGCCTCGATCCCGAGGTGCCGAAGGCCCAGTGTGGCCACGAGCGCCGCCACGGCGCCCTCGTAGCTCTGCCCGACCGGCACCGCGCTCACGCTGACCGCGGGAAGGTCACGCGCCGCGTCTTCGAACTGACGGAGATAGCGCTGATCGGCGACCACGACGACCCGGTCGGCCGTAACCACCGCCATGCCGGCTGAGGCCGCGACCCCCGTCAGATAGCGCAGATTGACCGGGTTCGTGACGAGCAGCCCATCCAGGCCAGCGGGCCCCGTGCCATTCCGTGCAGCGGCAAGGCGTGCGGCAAGGGCGTCCGAAGGTGGCGGCATCAACGCACAGAAGAATAGAGGAAGAGCCGGCGCGTACGCCGGCTATTCGGCGGACTTGTCGTGCAGGGAGTTCAGCCAGTTCTCGAGGTCGCCGAGCACGTCTTCGCTTGCGGCCTTCGCGGGTGGCGCGTCGGGGGCCGGCGGTCGCGCGGTGCCAGCCGCCTCAGCCGGTGTGCCGGGCTCGAAGACGACATCGGCGAGGCCGCCGTCGTTCGACACGACCGCCACCGCGGGCGCATTCGCCACGTCAGACAGGCCGAGGGAGTCGACCGCGGTCACGACGACGGGCGCCACGGGCGCGGGCTCCTGCGCGGCCGCAAACGCGGCCCCTGCCGCCGCCAGCGCGTCGGCCACATCGCCGTTGTCCGCCGCCACGGCCGGCGCGGCGAGCAGCGCATCGATCGGTGACGGCGCCTCGTCTGCCGGGGCCACCTCTGGCGTCACGAGCGGCGCCGTGTCGTGCGCCCGCAGCTCGGCTTCGAGTGCGGCAAACGGATTCGGCCCGAGATCGACCACGTCGGGAAGCTCGATGGCCGGCGCCGCCCGTCCGGCTACCGCCGCTTCGAGTTGCGGCGGGGCGGCCGGCGAGCCGAGCGCCGCGACCAGACGGTCGAAGTCGAACGGCGCCGTGGAGCCTTCGGACGCATTGCGAACCGGCGCCGGCACGGCACTCTGGGGCGCGAGCGGCACGCGTTCGGCCGCCGTCAGCAGTTCCTGATGCGCCTCTTCGAACGACAGCCCGCCTGGCGGTCCTGACTGCGCAACGCCGATCTGGCGCGACAGCTGCTGGACGATCTCTTCGATCTCCGGGTCGTGCCGTGCGAGCGCCAGCGCCCGCTGGTAATAGGCCAGCGCTTCGACGCTCTGGCCGTCGCGGTGATAGATCTCCGCCAGGCCACGCACCGCGGCGAGGTTCTCCGGTGCTTCGGCAACGACGAACTCGAACTCACCGCGCGCCTCTGACAACTGACCGAGGTCGAGCAGGGCGCGCCCGAGCGTCACCCGTGCCGACAGATAGCCGGGGTGGCGGACCAGCCCCTCGCGGCAGATGCGGACGGCCTCGTCCGTCTGGCCGGAGCGGCGGTACTCCTCCGCGAGCTGCGCGAAGGCGATCGACGCCGGGTCGTTCTGGACCCGGCGCCGGAGCTCATCGATACGGGACGGTGACACGTGACGCCTAAGGAACCAGCAGCGTGACGGGCTTGGTGATTACGCCC
Organism: Acidobacteriota bacterium; assembly: GCA_022842985.1. GTDB lineage: Bacteria > Acidobacteriota > Vicinamibacteria > Vicinamibacterales > UBA2999 > CADEFD01. Next base: position 2,514 of record JALHON010000285.1, read on the forward strand.
ACGCCCGTGGGCGCGAAGGTGTCATCGGTCACGGTCAGCGTGACATTGAACACCGCACTGTCACCGGTCACCGCGCCAGGTGGAATGAGATCGATGTCGTAGCGCTTTGCCACCGTGAGCCCGTTGCCGTTGCGTCCGGTGCCGAAGTCCCAGTCATAGGACACGATGCGGTGCCCCGGCGCGGCCGTGGATGCCGCGGCGTTGAAGAACACCTGCTGCCCGAAGCGCGGCGCTGCCGGTGAGAAGGTGAATTCCGCCTTCGGACCCGGGGTGGCGGCGACCGTGATGGTCTGGGCCGTTGTCGCCGACGTGCCGCGGTCGTCGGTCACCGTCAGGCGGACCGCGAAGGAATTGGCCGTGCGGTACTCATGAGTGGCCACCATGCCGGTGCCTGACGAGCCATCGCCGAAGTCCCAGGCGTAGGTGCAGCGGACGCCGCACGGCACGCCTTCGTCACGCGTTGCCGAGGCGTCGAACCTTACCGGCCTGAACGTGGTCACCGGCGTCGGCGTCACGACGAACGACGCAACCGGGGCGCCGTTGGGCGGGATGATCGTCGGCACCGACGACGGGGGGACGAGACGAATGTCGACGCTGCGGGCATTGGCGTTGCCGAAGTCGCCGCTGATCGGCGTGATGAGCAGCTGGACGACCGTGAAGTTGTCCACGGGCTCGGACAGCGGCGGCGGCGCCGTGTAGACCAGCCGGGCGATGCCGTCATCTCCCGTGACGACAGTGCGCGCAGACAGGCGCCCGTAGTCGGCCAGCACGCCACCCGCGAAGATCTCGACGCGCATCGCAACGGCGCGCGCCGGACGGCCGTCGGGGCCACGGGCCACGATCTGCACCTGCGAGGTGGAGAGGCCATCCTGACCGAGAATGTCGGGCACGGCGGTCGTCTGGAGCGAGAGTGCGAGCTCCGACGGGCCGGACAGTGCGGGCGCCTCGGTCTTCTTCACGGTGCAACCGGCGAACGCAACGGTCGTGGCGAGCGCGACCAGCGTCGAGAGGGTGCGAGACATAGGGAACGTCACGGCGCGTGTCCTTTCCAAGCTACTGGGGATCGCCAAAGTTCGCGAACGTGATCGAGATGCTGCCCGTCACGGTCACGTCGTTTCCGGCCTGGTCTTTACCCCAGAACGTCACATCGGCAATCGTGCTGATGATCTGGGCGCCGCCGGAGTTGGACAGCGCGCGAAGCGGCGCTTCGCTCTTCGCGGCGTTCCTGACGATGTCGAAGATGCCGGTCGCGGTGCCGGTGGCCGGCGCGGTGATGGTCATGGCGCCGTCGAACGCATAGGGCACGTCGACGCCCTGCGTGTTCCGTCCGTCGGAACGCCTGTAGACGACGCGGTAGCGTGTGATGGTCACGGCGTTGAGCGGCGACGGGACCGTCGGAGTGGCCACCGTCCCGGGGTCCTTCAAGCCAACCCGGAATTCCGCCCGGCCCAGATCGTTGAACGTCGTGGGCGTCAAGACCGTCTGGTCGCCCTGCCGCACCTCGACGAGCGTCACCACGTCGGAGTTGAGCGTGCCCCCGAATTCCTCGGGCGTAGCGCCACTGGCGGCCTCCAGCCTGGCGATCTGCAGATAGGCCGGTGACCGTCCGGTGCGGGCCACCTCCCCGCACGCCGTCGTGACGAGAGCCGCGGCTGCCAGCAGCAGCGGAAGGATCCGGTGATTCAGAGTCGAGACTCGCATGATGTCCTCGTAGAAGTCGCCTGGCGGCTCAGCCCTTGGTGATGCGCGGCGTGATGAAGATGAGCAGTTCGCGGCTCTCATCGCTCATTTCGTCGCGCTTGAACAGCCACCCGAGCAGCGGCACGCGCGACAGCAGCGGCGTGCGGCCCTGCACCGATTGTTCACGGCTCAGATAGATGCCACCGATGACCGTCGTCTCGCCGTCGGCCACGAGGACCGTCGTGACGGCGCGTTGCGTGTCGATGGGCGGAATGTCGTTGATGGCGCGGCTGTAGTCGGGCGCCGCGTTCTCGAGATTGACGCGCATGATGACCGTGTTCGAGGCGGTAATCTGCGGCGTCACCTTGAGGGTCAGCGCCGCGTCCTTGAACTGCACCGTGACGGTGTTGTTCGCCACCGTCTGGATGGGAATCTGCACACCCTGCGTGATCTCGGCCTCCACGTTGTTCTGCGTGGACACGCGCGGCGTGGAGAGCAGCCGGCCCTGGCCCGAGCGCTCGAGCGCGCTCAGCGCGACGTCGAGGTTGACGGCGCCGTTGATCGACCCGAGCGCGAGACCGAGCGCACTCGTCGCATTGGCGACGCCCAGGTTCACGCCGTTCGGGGCGCCATCCGGCCCCTGCGGGCCCGCCGCCGTGCGGCCGGTGATGCTGCCGTTGTTCGGAAAGGCCAGCGGCGCCGTGTTGCCGAGCTCCGGGGACACGCGGCCATTGACGCCCCACTGCACGCCGATGTTGCGGGCGAAGTCGCGCGTCGTCTGCACGATGCGGGCTTCGATCTCCACCTGCGGCTGCGGCAGGTCGAGCGCCGTCAGCAGGGCGTCGGCGGCCGTCAGACGCGCCGGCAGGTCGCGGATGATCACAGTGTTGGTGCGCGGGTCCACCTGCACCTCGCCACGCGACGAGAGCGCGCTGCGGGTCAGGATCGCGACCAGATCCGCGGCCTTGGCGTAACTCAGCGGACGGGTCAGGACACGCAGCTCACCGGCCAGCGCCTGTTCGTCGGTGAGCTTCCGGCGCTGTGTCTCTTCGTCCGCCAGGACGGACAACGGCGCAATGCGCACGATCGTGCCGTCGACGAAGTAGCCGAGCTTGTTGGACTTCAGGATGATGTCGAGCGCCTGGTCCCAGGGCACATCGCGCAACGACACGTCAACGCTGCCGTTGATGCTGGGGTCGATGATGACGTTGAGGCCGCTGATCTCCGAGAACGTGCGAAGGACGGCGCGCAGATCGGCCCCCTGGAAGTCGAGCGACACCGGATGTCCGGTGAAACGCGGACGCTGCGGTTCCCCCCCGGCATTCTGCGGGACCGGCGCGGGGGCCGGTGCGGCGCCCTGCGCGACCGGCGCCGCCGCCGGTGCCGCCGGCGCAACGG
>JALHON010000286.1:0-4357 GCA_022842985.1 Acidobacteriota bacterium
ACCTGCAGAACGAGATGAAGAAGCAGGGCCGCCCCTGGTGCATCGGCAAGGCCTTCGAGCAGAGTGCGCCCATCGGCACGCTGGTGCCCAGCGCGCAGACCGGCGAGCTGCTGCAGGGCGCCATCACGCTGGCCGTCAATGGCCAGGTGAAGCAGCAGGGCGACCTGCGCGACCTCATCTGGAGTGTCAACGAGACGATCGAACAGCTCAGCGCCGCGTGGACGCTGCAGCCCGGCGACCTGATCTTCACCGGCACACCCTCGGGCGTGGGCGCCGTGGTGCGCGGCGACCTGATGGAAGGCGCCATTGCCGGCCTGGGCACGCTGAAGGTCGCCGTCGAGTAGGGCCCGGAGCCGCGAGATGGAGCTGTACAACTACTTCCGCTCGTCGGCGTCCTACCGCGTGCGCATCGCACTGGCGCTGAAGGGCCTGGACTACGACTACCAGGCCGTGCACCTGGCGAAGAACGCGCAGCAGGGCGAGTCCTACGCCGCGGTGTCGGCGGCGCGCTTGGTGCCGGTGCTGCGCGACGGCGAGCACACGCTGACGCAGTCGCTGGCCATCATCGAGTACCTCGACGAGACCCATCCGCAGCCGCCGCTGCTGCCGGCCACGCCCGCCGAACGGGCGCGTGTGCGTGCACTGGCGCTGGACATCGCCTGCGAGATCCACCCGCTGAACAACCTGCGTGTGCTGCGCTACCTGAAGCGCGAGATGAAGGTCGCCGACGAAGACAAGGACCGCTGGTACCGCCACTGGGTCGAGACCGGCCTGGAGGTGGTGGAGCGGCAGCTGGCCGCCGCGCCGGCCACCTATTGCCACGGTGGAACCCCCACGCTGGCCGACTGCGTGCTGGTACCGCAGATCTTCAATGCGCAGCGTTTCGAGTGCCGGGTCACCCACGTGCCGAACGTGATGCGGGTGTTCGACGCCTGCATGCGGCTCGAGGCCTTCGAGCGCACGCGGCCCGAACAATGCCCGGACTTCGAATGAGCCGCCGCACGGTCGTTCCGAAGGCGGCTCGCACGGCCTGGCAAAGCGCGGAGCTTCGACGATGAGCCTGCCGCTGCTGCGTCCGGTCTGGGCGGGGGCGGCGCCCCCTGGCGTCGGCGCCGCCATGAGCCTGCGCGAGGGCGGCGTCAGCGAGGGCCTCTACGCCAGCCTGAACCTCGGCGCGGCGGTCGGCGACGACGCCGAGACCGTGGTCGAGAACCGTGCCCGCTTCGCCGCCGCGCTCGGCGCGCGGCCGTCGTGGCTGCGCCAGGTGCACGGGCCGCGGGTCCTGATCGCCGACGAGGTGACCGGCCTCCCCGAAGCGGACGCCTCCGTGACCCGCAAGGCCGGCGTCGTATGCGCCGTCAAGATCGCGGACTGCATGCCGGTGCTGCTGTGCGATCGTGCCGGAACCGCCGTGGGCGCCGCCCATGCCGGCTGGCGCGGCCTTTCCCAGGGGGTGGTCGAGAACACCGTCGCAGCGATGGGGTGCGATCCCGCCGACCTCATCGCGTTCCTCGGCCCCGCCATCGGGCCGTCCGCGTTCGAGGTGGGCGACGACGTCCTCGCGGCCTTCGTCGCGGTCGATCCGGCGGCGCGTTCCGCCTTCGCCCCGCTGCGCCCGGGCAAATGGCTCGCCGATCTGTTCCTGCTCGGTCGGCAACGCCTCGCGCGCGCTGGTGTCCGCTCCGTGTACGGAGGCGGGCTGTGCACCGTCGGCAGCGCAGACCGCTTCTACAGCTACCGGCGCGACCGCGTAACCGGCCGGATGGCTGCCCTCGTCTGGCTGCACCCCGGACCCGCACCCTGACCGCGGGCACTTCCGCGAGGTCCGCCCCGGAGGGGTCGACACCTCCCGTATAATGCTCAGCTAGTGCAATAGGGTTGCGTCGAGCCCCACCAGCCGCGGCCCATCCCTCACGGTCGTGCCCAGCCGCTTCGCGCAGCCCCTCGTCGGGCCGCAGGGCCTCCGGCGGGCCCGCAACCTCGAAAGAACGGAATCCGACTTGACCACCCTCGGCTGGATCATCGCGGCGACCATCGCCGGCGGCGTGCTGTCCGTCGCCGTCGCCGCGCTCTTCACGCTGCGCATGAACCCCGCGCGCGTACCGATGCTCATCAGCTTCGCGGTCGGCGCACTGCTCGGCGCCGTGTTCCTGGAGATCCTCCCGCATGCCTTCGGGCAAGCGGACAGCATCGAGAAGGTGGCCGCCATGCTGCTCGGCGGGCTGCTGCTGTTCTTCGTTCTCGAAAAGCTCGTGCTCTGGCGTCACTGCCACGAGGAGCGGTGCGAGGCGCACGACCCGCACGCCGCGGGCACGGCCGCCGGCGGCCACGACCACGGCCGCAGCGGCATGATGATCATGATCGGCGACACGGTGCACAACTTCATCGACGGCGTCCTGATCGCGGCCGCCTTCATCGCCGACACCCAGGTCGGGATCGTCACCGCGGCCGCGATCATCGCCCACGAGGTGCCGCAGGAGGTCGGCGACTTCCTCATACTGCTGCACTCCGGCTACGAGCGCCGCATGGCGTTCCTGATCAACGTCCTGTCGAGCGTCGCGATGGTCATCGGCGGACTGCTCGGCTACTTCGCGCTCAACGAGCTGGAGGAATGGATCCCTCCGCTCATCGCGCTGGCCGCGGCGAGCATGCTCTACGTCGCGGTGGCCGATCTCATCCCGGGCCTGCACAAGCGCCCCGAGCCCCGGCACTCGGCCGCGCAGGTGATGCTCATCGGGCTCGGCATCGCGTGCATCTGGGCGACGCACCTGCTCTTCGAGCACTGAGGCGGCGCCCTCCAGGCGGCACGCCGCGGCGGTCCGGCATCGCCTTGACAGGGTAGCGGGCGCTTCGCAGAATCGATCGCCCCCCGAACGAGCCCGCCGATGCCTGCCGCGCCGGACGACCGAACACGAGAGGCGTTCGCCGCGCTCACCCAGGCCCAGCAACGGCTGCTGGCCTCCTTGCTGCAGCAGGGCGCCTCCGCCCGTATCCCCGCGGGCGAGCTCGTCAAGTCGGTGATCGCCGGCGCCCTCGCCGATTCCTCCGGCTTCGAGGCACTGCAGCAGGCACACTACCGCGAGCAGTTCGAGTTGTGGATGCGCCACTTCGGAGCCCCGGGGGACGCACCGCCGGACGCGGCGCAGCCGGCGGTCGCCCCGCGCGACCGCCGCTTCGCGGCCCGCGAATGGGCCGAGCTGCCCTGGTTCGCCTGGCTGCGCGACGTCTACCTCTGCAACAGCCGCTGGCTGGAGCGCTTCGTCGACACGGCGAAGGTCGACGAGCCGACCCGCCGCAGACTGCGCTTCTTCATCCGCCAGTACATCGACGCCATGGCCCCCAGCAACTGGGCGGCAAGCAATCCTGAGGCTCTTCGGCTCGCCTTCGCGACCCGCGGCGCGAGCCTTGTCCGCGGGCTGGAGAACCTGCAGGCCGATCTGGCGAAGGGGCGGATCTCCATGACGGACGAATCCGCGTTCACGGTCGGCCGCAACCTCGCCGTGACCCCGGGCGCCGTCGTGTTCCAGAACGAGCTCGCGCAGGTCATCCAGTACGCGCCCGCGACACCGACGGTGCACGCCGTTCCCCTGGTGATGGTGCCGCCCTGCATCAACCGCTACTACGTACTCGACCTGCAGCCGCACAACTCCTTCGTGCGCCACGCCGTCGAACAAGGGCTCACGGTCTTCATGATCTCGTGGCGCAACATCGGCCCCGAGCTCGGCCGCACCACCTGGGACGCCTATCTGCAGCACGGCGTGATCCAGGCCATCGACGTGGCCCGCGCGGTGACGGGTGCGCCGAAGGTGCACGCGCTCGGATTCTGCGTGGGCGGCACGATGCTTGCGAGCGCGCTCGCCGTGCTGCGCCGCAAGAGGCGCCGGCCTGCGGCAACCCTCACGCTGCTCGCCACGCTGCTCGACTTCACCGATCCGGGCGAGATCGGCGTCTTCGTCGACGAGCCCTACGTCCGACAGGTGGAGGAGGATTTCCGCGACGGCGGCGTCTTCCCCGGCAGCCGGCTCGCAAGCACGTTCGCGAGCCTGCGCGCGAACGACCTCGTCTGGAACTACGTCGTCCACAATTACCTGAAGGGACGCACGCCGGAGCCGTTCGACCTGCTGCACTGGAACAGCGACAGCGCGAACCTTGCAGGCACGATGTATGCATACTACGTGCGCAACATGTACCTGGAAAATGCATTGCGCGAGCGCGATCGGTTGCGGATGTGCGGCGTCCCGGTGGACCTCGCCCGCATCGAACGGCCGACTTACGTCCTCGCCACAAGCGAGGATCACATCGTGCCGTGGACCAGTGCCTACGCGGGCGCGCGACTGCTCGGGCGGGACGTAGAGTT
>JALHON010000286.1:4367-5585 GCA_022842985.1 Acidobacteriota bacterium
TCGTGCTCGGTGCAAGCGGACACATCGCCGGCGTGGTGAACCCGGCCCACGCCAACCGCCGCAGCTACCGCACGGGTCCTCCGCCCGACGCTTCGCACGACGCGTGGCTCGCGGCCTCGACCGAACACGCCGGGAGCTGGTGGAACCACTGGACGCGCTGGATTGTCCGCCATTCGGGGCCCCGCATCGCGGCACCCGTCAGCCTCGGCAATGCCGTCCACCGTCCGATCGAGCCCGCACCCGGGAGCTACGTGCGCGAGGAATGTTGATCCGCGCCTGCATTCGCGCCGTCGCGAGATGGCAGAATAGTTCGGGCAGCAGGGCGCGCTGGATCGAGTGCCATCCGGCCGCGGGGAAGGGGCCGCAGCATCACGGAAACCGACCTGGACACACTGGAGAGAGAAGATGACGCAACGAGTCGCTATGGTCACCGGGGGGATGGGAGGCATCGGCGAAGCCATCAGCATGCGCCTGCACGACAGCGGGTTCCGGGTGGTCGTCACGTGTTCGCCGGGCAACACGAAGGCCGATGCCTGGCTCTCGGAGATGAAGTCGAAGGGCTACGCCTTCACCGCGGTGCCGATCGACGTCGCCGACTTCGAGTCCTGCCAGAAGGGCGTGGCGAAGATCCAGGCGGAGATCGGCCCGGTCGACGTGCTCGTGAACAACGCCGGCATCACGCGCGACGCGACCTTCCGCAAGATGGGCAAGCCCGACTGGGACGCGGTGCTGCGCACCAACCTCGACAGCGTGTTCAACATGAGCAAGGCCGTCGTCGACGGCATGGCCGAGCGCGGCTGGGGCCGAGTCGTCAACATCTCGTCGATCAACGGCCAGAAAGGGCAGTTCGGACAGGCCAACTACTCCGCCGCCAAGGCGGGGATGCACGGGTTCACGATGGCTCTCGCGCAGGAAGTGGCGCGCAAGGGCGTGACCGTCAACACGATCTCGCCCGGCTACATCGGCACGAAGATGGTGCTCGCGGTCCCCAAGGAGGTGCTTGAAGGAAAGATCCTGCCGCTGATCCCGGTCGGCCGCCTGGGCAAACCGGAGGAAGTGGCCGCGCTGGTGGCGTTCGTCTGCTCGGACGAGGCCGGCTTCATGACCGGCGCGAACATCGCAATGAACGGCGGCCAGCACATGCACTGACGCCCGCTCGGGCTCAAGTCCGCCCGACCGAAGACACAGGCCCCGCCGAGGCGGGGCCTGTGTCATTTG
>JALHON010000287.1 GCA_022842985.1 Acidobacteriota bacterium
ACCGACGCCGCGGACCGAGGGCGGCCCCGCGGCCGAGGGCGGCCGTCCCCGCGGCCGTCCTGGCGCCCGTCCCGCGCAGTAGTTCCGACGTTTTGCACCACCTGGAGGACCGATGAGTATTCCGAGACTCGCCATCGAACGGCCCGTGACGATGTTCATGTTGAGCTTCGTCGTGGTGCTGCTGGGCGCCATCTCGCTGACCCGCCTGCCCGTGGACCTGATGCCCGACGTGAGCTTCCCGTCGATCACGGTCCGCGTGTCGTATCAGGGCGTCGGCCCGCTCGAGATGGAGGAGCTCATCACGCGCCCCATCGAGCAGGCCGTGAGCGCCGTGGCCGGCCTCGACCAGGTCAACTCCACGTCGTCCGAGGGCAACAGCACCGTGCGCCTCAACTTCACGTGGGGCACGGATCTCAACGAAGCCGCCGATGAAGTGCGCTCGCGCATCGACCGCGTGCGCGGCCGTCTGCCCGAGGACGCCGACCCGCCCACCATCTTCAAGTTCGACTCGACGTCGTTCCCGATCATGGGCGTCGGCGTCGAAGGCAACTTCGACCCGGTCACGCTGCGCGAGATGGCGCAGAACGATCTCTCGCCGCGACTCGAGCGCGTCGCCGGTGTCGCCGCGGTGAGCGTCGACGGCGGCCTGCGCCGGCAGATCCGCGTCGACCTCTCGCGCGAGAAGATCACGGCGCTCAACCTGCCGGTCGACCGTGTCGTCAACATCCTGCGCACGGAGAACCAGAACATCCCGCTCGGCGAGGTCTTCGAAGCCGACCGCATGTTCCTGCTCCGCAGTCCGGGGCAGTTCACGAACATCGATGAAATCCGCAACCTGGTCGTGATGACCAAGGACGGCGTGCCGGTCTATCTGCGCGATATCGCCGAGGTCCGCGACACCACCGAAGATCGCCGCAGCTTCACGCGCATCAACGGCAATCCCGGCATCCGCATGCGTGTCACCAAGCAGTCGGGCACCAATACGGTGCAGATCGCCGAGGGCGTGCGCGCCGAAATCGAGCGCATCAACCGCGAGATCCCCGGCGTCACCCTGCAGGTGCTCGACGACCAGTCGATCTACATCCAGCGCTCGATCGGCAGCGTGCAGGAACACGCGCTCGTCGGCAGCCTGCTCGTCATCCTCGTCATCTTCGCGTTCCTGCGGGACATCCGCTCGACGATCATCATCTGCACGTCGATTCCGATTTCGGTCGTCGGCACGTTCGCCCTGCTCTACTTCGGCGGCTATACCCTCAACACGCTCACGTTCGGCGGCCTGGCGCTCGGCATCGGCATGATCGTCGATGCCGCCATCGTCGTGCTCGAGAACACCTACCGCCATCTCGAGATGGGCAAGGACGGCATGACGGCGGCCATCGAGGGCGCCGAGGAAGTCTGGAGCGCCATCCTCGCCTCGACGCTGACGCACATCGCCGTCTTCGTGCCGATGCTCTTCCTGACGGGCGTCTCGAGCATCATGTTCGGCCAGCTCGCGGCGGTGGTCTCCTTCTCGCTGGCGATGTCGCTCTTCGTCGCCGTCACCATCGTGCCCGTGCTGTGCTCGCGGCTGCTCCGTCTGGCGCCGCCGGCCGAGAGCCGCACGGGGCTGCTCGGCGTGCTCTTCCGCTGGAGCGAACGCGCCCTGGCCGGGCTCGACGCCGCCTACGCGCGCGCCCTCCACGCGTCGCTGCAGCACCGGCCGACGGTGTTCGCCGTCGGCCTCGTCATGTTCGTCGCCGCCATCGTGCTGCTGGGCCGCGTCGGCTTCGAACTGCAGCCCACGACCGACGAAGGTGAAGTGACGGTGGATGCCGAACTCGCCGTCGGCACCCGCATCGAGACCACCGAAGAGGTCCTCGTCCGCCTCGAGGAGACGATTCGCCAGAGCACCCCCGAAGCGGTGATGCTCATCACCCAGGCCGGCGGCGGCGGCATGGGCGGCTTCGGCAGCAGCTCGACCAACCGCGGCAACATCACCGTGCGCCTCACGCCGAAGGATCAGCGCGCGCGCGCCAGCGACCAGATCGCCATGGATCTGCGGCGGCAGCTGTCGGGCCTTCCCGGCGTCATCATCCGCACCCGCGCCTCGGGCGGTCAGATGATGATGATGCGCGGCGGCGGTGGCGGCGACGGCAGCCGTCTCTCGGTCGAAATCCGCGGCCACGATCTGGATCAGGCCAAGGCGGTCGCGCAGGATCTGAAGTCGCTCCTCGACACCACGCAGGGCATCGCCGATGCGCGTCTCGGCCGTGACGAAGGCCGGCCGGAACTCGCCGTCAACGTCGACCGCGACAAGGCGGCGGTGCTCGGCATGACCGTGACCGGCGTGGCCAACACCATCCGCACGAACGTTGCCGGCACGCAGGCGGCGATGTTCCGCGAGGCAGGCAACGAGTACCCGATCGTGGTGCGGCTGCGCGAGTCGGACCGCGACGAGATCTCCTCGGTCGGCGACGTGCTGCTCAGCACCCCGAGCGGCCGCGTGCTGCCGGCCAAGAACGTGATGGTGGTCAACCGCGACACCGGCCCCACGCAGATCGACCGCAAGAACCAGGAGCGCATCACCCGCGTCAACTCGGAAGTGGAAGTGACGCTCAGCGAGGCGGTCACCAACGTGCAGGCGCGCCTGCCGGAGCTGAACATCCCGAAGGACTTCGAGGTCAGCTTCGGACAGGAGGTCGAGGACCAGGCCCGCTCGTTCCGCGAGCTGCAGCTCGTCCTCATCCTGGCCATCGTGCTCGTCTACACGGTGATGGCGTCGCAGTACGAGTCGCTGCGCGATCCGTTCATCATCATGTTCTCGATCCCGCTCGCCGCCATCGGCGTCGTCGGCGCGCTGCTGCTGACGAACACGCCCTTCAGCATGCAGGCCTACATCGGGGTCATCATGCTGGCCGGCATCGTCGTGAGCAACGCCATTCTGCTCGTCGACTACGCCAACACGCTGCGCCGCCGCGACAAGCTGCCGCTGCGTCAGGCCATCGAACAGGCCGGCCACCACCGCCTGCGGCCGATTCTGATGACCAGCATCTGCACGGCACTCGGTCTCGTGCCGATGGCCCTCGGGATCGGCGAAGGCGCCGAGCTGCAGGCGCCGCTCGCCCGCGTGGTCATCGGCGGCCTGCTCACCTCCACGCTCATCACGCTGGTGTTCGTGCCGGCGATGTACACGCTCTTCGAAGAAGGCCTGGGCGCAATCTTCAAGCGCGGCCAGGCGCACGACGCTCCCGCCGGACACTAGTCCGCGCGGCCACCCGTTCCGCCGGCTGCCTACCCTCTCCCGGGCAGCCGGCGTGAATGCCGGAGCGCCGCGAGCGTCTTTCCGCTGACCGGATCGCGCCAGCGGGGCGCGAGCCGGGCCAGCGGCCCGAGCACGAAATCACGCTCGCGAAACCGCGGATGCGGCACCTGCATCCCGGGCTCGTCGATCACCTGACTCCCATACAGGATGAGATCGAGATCCAGCGTGCGCGCCGCGCGTACGCCAGGCCGTGTGCGTCCGCGTGCGGCTTCGATCCGCAGCAGCGCGTCGAGCAGCGCGCGCGGGGCGAGCGTGGTGCGGCCGATGGCGACGGCGTTCAGATAGTCGGGCTGGACGTCCGGGACGTCGTGCGGGGCGGTGTCTTCGAACGGTGAGCACCGCAGGTCCGTGACGAGATCGGCGATCGCGGCGAGGGCCCAGCCGAGATGCGCGGCCCGGTCGCCGAGATTGCTGCCAAGCGCCACGGCGACGCGCACGGACGGCGTCGCCGGGCGGCGCCGGTTCACTCCACCCAGCGGGTGCCGAGCACGACGCCGTGGCGCTCGGTGCCGGCGACGGGCACGCCGATGATGTCGGTGCGGCCTTCACCCGCCTGCTGGAAGAGGCGCTGGTGTTCCTGCATCTCGCCGAGCACGACCTGCAGCATCTTGCGGTGCCGCGCGTGCGTCACCTCGGCCACCTTCGGCGTCCACTTCGCGACGAACGCCTTGTTCGCCGCGGCATCGGCCGTGGCGAGGTCGCGTTCGCTGCCCGAGGGCGCGCCGGCGTCACCGGGCGCCGCCGGCACCGTGGCGCCCACATCGAGGATGGCGACGTGCACCCAGTACACGTGGGTCTCCTCACGCGCGATCACGTACTGATACGCGTTGTTCACGTCGTAATTGCTGACGCCGCGCGCCGAGGTCACATGGCGCTGCAGGAGCGCCAGGCGCTCGGAATAGAACTCGCGGAGCAACGGGGCCAGGTCGGTCGGAGTCACGCCTTCTGCTTCTCCTTGCACGTGATGCACACGCGCGTCCAGGGAATCGCGTTCAACCGCGCCTCGGCAATCGGCTCGCCGCAGTCGCGGCACACGCCGTAGGCGCCTTTGTCGATCCGCACGAGCGCCTCGTCGATGGCCTGCAGGATCTTCGCGTCGGTCTGCTTGAGCTTGAGGGCGATGTGCACCTCGTTGTTGCCGCTCGCCTGATCCGCCATGTCCCCCTGGCGGCCGTTGTTGTGCTCCATCGAGTGCTGGATGGGCTTGACGCCGGCCGACGAGGCCAGTTCGGCCCGCTTCCGCAACAGGAGGTCCTTGTACACGGCCACGTTCATGAGGGGTGCTCCACGGCGCCCGGGCCGTCTGCCCGGCCAACACCCGATGATAACACGCGGCCTCGCGGCCGATCCGGCCACCCTGGGCCCGCTAGCGGCCGCGCAATGTCGAGAGCGGCCGGCGCTGCAGCACGTCCCAGCTCGACATGACGCCCACGGCAGAGACGGTCACGCCGCACACGGCCACCCCCAGCAGCAGCAGCGCCGTCGGGGCCCGGTAGGTCATGTCGAAGGCGAAGCGGCTGAGTGCCCACGTCAGCCCGGCCGCGCCGGCGGCGCCGAGGATGCCGGCAAGCGCGCCGAGGACGCCATACTCGAGCAGCAGCATGGTCGCGATGACCTGGCGCGTCGCCCCGAGCGTCTTCAGGATGGCGGCCTCGTAGACGCGGCGGAACTTCGTCATCGCCACCGCCCCGACCAGGATGAGCAGCCCGCTCACGACGACGAGCGAGCCGACGACGGTGACCGCGAGGGTCACGTTGTCCACCACGGTGGTGATCGCGGCGAGCATCTCGCGCCCGTCGATGACCGACACGTTGGGATAGTCGCGGGCGAGCGTGCTGAGCAGCCGCGCCCGATCAGCCGCGGCCGCCGGTCCGCGCACGAAGGCGATGTGCCCGTGCGGCGCCGTGTCGAGCAGGCCCGGCCGGAAGACGAACATGAACCCGCCGGCGCGGCTGTCGCTCCAGTCGACGTGGCGCACCGTGGTCACTGTGGCCGACACGACGCGGCCGAGCACGTCGAAGCGGATCGTGTCGCCGATGTCGATGCCGAAGCGGTCGCGGAGGCTCTCCTCGATCGACACTTCCCCGCCGGGCGCGGGCGTGTCGTCCCACGCCGCCCCGGCGACGATCCGTTCGTTGGCTTCGAGCGTGGCACGGTAGGTCACCGTGTACTCGCGGGCGAGCGAACCGCGGCCGCGCACGTCTTCGTAGTTCTCGAGCGAGACCTCGCGGCCCTGCACGCCGGTCACCCGCGCCCGCAGCACCGGCAGCGGGCGCGGCG
>JALHON010000288.1 GCA_022842985.1 Acidobacteriota bacterium
CCGGCGCGCCAGCCGTCCAGCGCCGTGCGGGCGGCCTCTCCGCCCACGACCGCGAGGATGCGGCCCTTCACCGGCTCCGGGCAGCCGCACGGGCCGAGCCACACGCGCGACACGTCCACGCGCAGCAGGACCGCGCCGTTTGCGGGGGCCGCATCAGCCGCGAGCCGGCCTTCGAGCCGTACCGGCGGCAGGTCGCGTGTGCCCGGGCCCGGCAACACCCCGCCGTGCTCGAGCACCTGCACGAGCGTCGGGGTGAGCGCGCGCCGCATCTCGGCGCTGCCAGACACGGCCCCCAGGCTCACGAGCGCGCAGACCGCCCAGGCGACGCTCACACGCGGGCGCCCGCGCCACCAGGCCCACACGGTGGCCGCCCACGCCACGACAGCGGAGGCGCTCGCGGGCACGAGGATGTCTGGCGACGCGGCACCGGCCGCCACGCCCCCGAGGAGCGCCGCCGCGACGAACACGGGAAGCACGGACACGCCCCCCGCACTGCAAGAACGCGTGCAGGCGCAACGGACGCGCGACAGCGACGAACCCGGTGGGAATTCGTGTGCGAGCCGGTGCGGTCACCGGCCTGTGCGCAGAACCCGCACCCTCATCTCGACGGGCGGTACGCACGTTCCGCGCGCCCACCCGCCGACAGACGTCACGCGTGCTACCGGCCGCTCTTTGCCGTCTCGTAGTACTCCTGCAGGGAGCACACTTCGAGGTCGCGGGTCTTGAGGGCGCGGATGGCATCCACCACGGCCGCGGCACCGGTCATCGTCGTGATGCACGGAATGCCGGCCATCATCGCCGAACGGCGCACGGCTTTGTCGTCGAAGAACGACTCGAGCCCGAGCGGCGTGTTGACCACCAGATGGATCCGGCGGTTGACGATCTCGTCGGAGAGATTCGGACGCCCCTCGTTGACCTTGTAGACCACGCCGCACTCCACACCGTGCGCGCGCAGATACACGGCCGTGCCGCGTGTGCCGATGATCGAGAAGCCCATCTCGGCGAGCGCCTTGGCAATCGGCACCACGTGCGCCTTGTCGTCGTTGTTCACGCTCAGGCACACCGTGCCCTGCTCGGGCAGCCGCTGCCCGGCGCCCAGCATCGCCTTGGCGAAGGCGTGCCCCGAATCGCGTGCGCCGCCCATGACCTCGCCCGTGGACTTCATCTCCGGGCCGAGAATCGAATCGACTCCCGGGAAGCGGATGAACGGGAACACCGGGCTCTTCACGAAGACACCCGCCGGCACGAGGTCCTGCGTCAGGCCGAGGTCGGCGAGCGTCTTGCCCATCATCACGCGCGCGGCCACCTGCGCGAGCGGCACGCCGGTCGCCTTGGCCAGGTACGGAATCGTGCGCGAGGCGCGCGGATTCACCTCGAGCACGAAGATCTCGTCGTCCTTGAGGGCGTACTGCACGTTCATCAGCCCGACCACCTTGAGCGCGCGCGCCATGCGCCGCGTATAGTCGCGCAGCGTCGTCAGATGCCGGTCCGAGAGGCCCGTCGGCGGCACCACGCACGAGCTGTCGCCCGAGTGGATGCCGGCCTCTTCGATGTGCTCCATGATGCCGCCGATGACCACGGCGCCGGTGGCGTCGGCCACGCAGTCCACGTCGAGTTCCTTGGCGTGTTCGAGGAAGCGGTCGATGAGGATCGGGCGGTCGTTCGAGACGTCCACGGCGGTGGCCATGTAGCGGTCGAGCGAGGCCATGTCGTAGACGATGGCCATGTTGCGGCCGCCGAGCACGTACGACGGGCGCACCACCACCGGGAAGCCGATCTTGGCCGCGACCTCGCGAGCCTCGGCGCGCGACACGGCAGTGCCGCTCGCCGGCTGCGGAATGCCGAGGTCCCACAGCAGCTGCGAGAAGCGCTTGCGATCTTCGGCGAGGTCGATCGAGTCAGGCGACGTGCCGACGATCGAGACGCCGGCCTCCTGCAGCGGCAGGGCGAGCTTGAGCGGCGTCTGGCCGCCGAACTGCACGACGACCGACACCTCGGGGTTGCCCTGCCGTTCGCGATCGATGATCGCCATCACGTCTTCGAGCGTGAGCGGCTCGAAGTACAGCCGGTCGGCCGTGTCGTAGTCGGTCGACACGGTTTCCGGATTGCAGTTGACCATCACCGTCTCGAAGCCGTCCTTCTTGAAGCCGAAGACGGCGTGGCAGCAGCAATAGTCGAACTCGAGACCCTGGCCGATGCGGTTGGGGCCACTGCCGAGGATGATGACCTTGCGGGCCGGCGTCGGCGCGGCTTCGCATTCCTGTTCGTACGAGCCGTACATGTAGGGCGTGAACGACTCGAACTCGGCCGCGCACGTGTCGATGCGTTTATAGGCGGCGCGCAGGCCGAGTTCGGCGCGCTTCTCGCGCACCGCTGACTCGTCCACCTGGAGGATGTGCGCCAGCTCCTGGTCGCCGAAGCCGGCGCGCTTCAGCGTGCGCAGCAGGTCGGCCGACATGTCGCGCAGCCCGACGAGCGCCGCCGTGCGGCGCAGCTCGACCAGTTCGGCGAACTGCTCGAGGAACCACGGATCGATCTTCGTGAGCTCGTGCACCCGCTCGGTGCTCCAGCCGCGTTCGAGCGCCTCGAACACCGCCCACATGCGACGGTCGGTCGGAATCGACAGACGGCGGCGCAGCCCGGCATCCACTTCATCGGGCGTCGCGTGTTCGGCGCGCGCCCCGGCCGGCTGGCCGGCGCCGAAGAGGCGGCCTTCCTTGCCGAGTTCGAGCGAGCGGACCCCCTTGAGGAACGCTTCCTTGAACGTGCGCCCGATCGACATGGCTTCGCCCACCGACTTCATCTGCGTCGTGAGCGTGCGGTCGGCCTGCGGGAACTTCTCGAAGTTCCAGCGCGGAATCTTGACGACGACGTAGTCGATCGTGGGCTCGAACGACGCCGGCGTGAGGCGCGTGATGTCGTTCGGGATCTCGTCGAGGTGATAGCCGAGCGCGAGCTTGGCGGCGATCTTCGCAATCGGGAAGCCGGTGGCCTTCGAGGCCAGCGCCGAGCTGCGTGAGACGCGCGGGTTCATTTCGACGATGACCATGCGGCCGTCGGCCGGGTTGATGGCGAACTGGATGTTCGAGCCGCCGGTCTCGACGCCGACGCGGCGGATGATGCGCCGTCCGGCGTCGCGCATCCGCTGGTATTCCTTGTCGGTCAGCGTGAGGGCCGGCGCGACCGTGATGCTGTCGCCGGTGTGCACGCCCATCGGGTCGATGTTCTCGATCGAGCAGATGACGACGAAGTTGTCGGCGACATCGCGCATCACCTCGAGTTCGAATTCCTTCCAGCCGATCACCGATTCCTCGATGAGCACCTCGTGCACCGGACTCATCTCGAGCCCGCGGCCGCAGATCTCCCTGAACTCCTCGACGTTGTAGGCGATGCCGCCGCCGACGCCGCCCATCGTGAACGACGGGCGGATGATGGCCGGGAAGCCGGTGTTCTCCACCGCTTCGAGCGCCTCGGCCATCGTCTTCACGACGGCGCTGCGCGGCACGTCGAGGCCGAGCTCGAGCATGGCGTCGTGGAAGAGCTGCCGGTCCTCGGCCACCTTGATGGCGGTGATCGAGGCGCCGATGAGCTTCACGCCGTACTTCTCGAGCACGCCGGCTTCGTGCAGCGCCACGGCGAGATTGAGCGCCGTCTGCCCGCCCACCGTGGGAAGGATGGCGTCCGGTTTCTCGCGCGCGATGATGCGCTCGACCATGTCCACCGTGAGCGGCTCGACGTAGGTGCGGTCGGCCATCTCCGGGTCGGTCATGATCGTCGCCGGGTTGCTGTTGACGAGCACCACCTCGAGGCCTTCGTCGCGAAGGGCCTTGATGGCCTGGGTGCCGGAGTAATCGAACTCGCACGCCTGGCCGATGACGATCGGGCCGGAGCCGATGACGAGGATGCGCTTCAGATCTGTGCGTCGAGGCATGGGTGGCGTGTAGCTTTCAGTGCGATTCCATCAGGTCGACGAACTGCCTGAAGAGATAGTCGGCGTCGTGGGGTCCGGGCGAAGCCTCGGGGTGGTACTGCACGGAGAAGAGCGGCTTGCCGGTGTGGCGGATGCCTTCGACGGTGCCGTCGTACAGGTTCGTGTGGGTCAGTTCGATGCCGGCGGGCAGCGAGTCGGGATCGACCGCGAACCCGTGGTTCTGCGACGTGATCTCGACCTGGCCCGACGACAGCTGCTTGACCGGATGATTGCCGCCGCGGTGCCCGAACTTGAGCTTGTAGGTCGTGGCGCCGAGCCCGAGGGCCAGCAGCTGGTGGCCGAGGCAGATGCCGAAGACCGGGGTGCCGGCCTCGACGAGGGTTCTGACGTTGTCGATCGCGTAGCCGACGGCCGCCGGATCGCCGGGCCCGTTGCTGAGGAAGATGCCGTCGGGCTGCCAGGCGAGCAGCTCCGCGGCCGGCGTCGTCGCCGGGAACACCCGCACCTGGCAGCCGTGCGCGACCAGCCGCCGCAGGATGTTCGTCTTGATGCCGAAGTCGTAGGCGGCCACCTTGAGCAGCCGCGAGGCCGGCCTCTCCGGTGTCTGGGCGAAGCTCGCCGCCGCCACCGTGTCGGCGAGCGACAGCGAGAAGTCGTAGGGCGCCGCGCAGGTGACCTCCTTCACGAGGTCCATGCCTTCCATCAGCGGAATCGCCCGCGCGCGTTCGACGAGCGCCTGCGGATCGACGGCGCCGGTGGCAATCACACCGCGCATCACGCCCGCCGAGCGCAGCTTGCGCGTGAGCGCGCGCGTGTCGATGTCGGCGATGGCCACGATGTGGTTCGCGGTCAGATACTCGCGGAGCGTGGCCTGGGCGCGCCAGTTGCTCGCAACCGGCGACTGGTCGCGCATGATGAAGCCCGCCACCTTCGGCGCATCGGATTCCACGTCGGCCGCGGCCACGCCGTAGTTGCCGATCTGCGGCGTCGTCATGGTGACGATCTGCCCCGCGTACGAAGGGTCGGTGAGCACTTCCTGGTAGCCGGTCATGCTCGTATTGAAGACGACCTCGCCGGTCGTCTCACCGGGAGCGCCGGCCGAGACGCCCGCGTACCACGTGCCGTCTTCGAGTGCCAGAATCGCGTTCATCTATCGGGGCCTTTCCGTCGTGAGCGTGACGGCGACGCGGGCCCGGGTGCGGGCCTCGATGCGTGCCGTGGTCGTGATGGGAA
Organism: Acidobacteriota bacterium; assembly: GCA_022842985.1. Classification (GTDB taxonomy): domain Bacteria; phylum Acidobacteriota; class Vicinamibacteria; order Vicinamibacterales; family UBA2999; genus CADEFD01. The sequence goes on from JALHON010000288.1 coordinate 5,165, forward strand.
CGTAGCCGGGGCGTTCGATGCGCACCGTGTGCGGCCCGGCCGCGAGATTCGGCACCGTCACCGGCGTGACGCCGATGTCCGTGCCGTCAACGAGCACGCGTGCGCCGGCGGGCCGGCTCTCGACGAGCAGGCTGCCGGGGGCCGCGGCCTCGGTGGCCGCCGTGGCGGCCGTCGCGCCGCGCGTGAGTGTCAGCTCGAGCGAACGCGCGGGACGGCCCGCATCGATGGCGACACGCTGCTCGACAGGGGCAAAGCCGGCGCGCACCACGCGCACGGCGTAGGCTCCGAACGGCAGCTCGCGCAGCGCCAGCGGCGTCACGCCGCGGCGTTCCCCGTTGACGAACACTTCCGCCCCGCCGGGTGTGGACCGCACGAGGAGCCGGCCGGCCGGAGTGGCCGCCGCGGCCGC
>JALHON010000289.1 GCA_022842985.1 Acidobacteriota bacterium
CGCGCGCGAACTGCAGGGCGAGGGTCACGCGCGGCGCGGCGGCGCGGGTGGACGCCAGGCGCGCGCGCAGGTCGCAGTCGGGGCCGCGGAAGAGGATCTGGCCCCCCGCGGTGGACTGCTCGCGCAGCGTCAGGTCGAGCCCGCCGGGCGTGGCCGCGCCGGTGCTGCGGTCCGTAATGCAGGCGACATCGCCATCGGGCAGCACGGCGGTGCCGGCGATGGTGCCGCGTCCGCACGCCATGCCCCACGGGCCGTCGTCGAGGTCGTAGTCGGCCGTGCCGCTCGTGGCGCCGGCCGGTTTCACGACGAGCACGTCGACGGTCGTGAGCCGCGTGCGCAGGAGCTGCACGCGGTAGCCGGCCTTCGCCAGATCCCGAAGCGGCGCTTCGAGCGACTCGAAGAGATGTGCGGGCTTCGAGAGCCACTGCATGTCGCCGGGCGAGGCCTGCGCCTGCCCGAGCTCGATGAGCCCGGTGTCGAGCGCCAGCGGCACGACGCGCGTCATGCGGGCGCGGGTGTCGGGATCGGCCAGCGCCTGGTCCATCCACGATCGGCGGCCGCGGTTGCGGAAGACGCGGTAGGTGACGTCCCCCGGCTCAGCCGTCTTCTCGAAGGCCACGTGCACGATGTCGGTCTCGTGGGCGCTCAGGACGAGTCTGAACCCGGCTGGACCGAGCGGCGCAACCACGTCGTCCATGCCGAGGCCGGTGCGCACGTGCACGATGCGGTACTCGCGCGCCACGGCCGGCTGGCCGTCGGGCCGCGCCATCACGGCGAAGGTGAGTCCCGAGTGGTCGACGAGGCCGGGAACGTACGGTCGGCGGTTGAGCAGCCGGTCGAGGATCGGCCCGTCGCCGCCGACGAGCGCGGTGAGCTCGTAGCCGAGCGCGCCGAGGGCGTTGACCTGCCGTTCGAGGCTGGCGTCGATGTCGCTCTCGACGTCGCGCGAGGTCGTGGCCACGACCACCTGATGGTCGTAGCGCAGCGCCGCCGCGCGCGGCGCGGCGGGTGCGAGCGTGGCGAAGGCCGCCAGTGTGGTGAGGAGCAGGTGCGAACGGTGCGGCATGGGATCAGCCGAAGCGGGTGTAGAGCAGGAGCGCCACGAGCGCGAGCAGCGAGACCGCGATCGTGACCCCGGCGTCGCGGTGCATCTCGGCCATGGCGACGTGGCCGGATTCGCTGGTGGTCGAGACGATGAGCGGCTCGCCGCTGGCGCCGGCGCTGATGGCGAAGGGCGTCAGGGCGGCGGCGCGCGCGGTGAGCGCGGCCGCACGCTCGAGGTCGGTCGCGGTCCAGGCGTCGTCCGACGCCGTCTCGAGGTCCGGAGCCGGCGACGTCCCGGCGGCGTCTTCGTCCCAGTCATCGTCATCATCCGGCGCCTCGAAGCGCCGGTTGATGAAGCGGCCGAGCACGAGCAGCGGGTCGCCGCCGTAGATGCGGGCTTCGGTGTAGCGATACACACTCGGGCGCCGGCCGCCGATCTGGATCATGCCCGACGGCGCCTCCGCGGTGCCGTGCCGCGGCGGATTGCGATCCTCGGGTTCGAGGGTGGCGCCGGTCCACTGACTCCGGTCCGTCGGTGTCACCTCGCCCCCGTACACGTGCACCACGCAGAGGCCGGTGGCATCGCGCACGAGCAGCGGCGCGCTGCTCGTCACCGATCGCACCGTCTGCCAGAAGAACTGCGTCGAGGTGGACGTCGAGCGCGTCCACTGCTCGACGCGGGCCTCGTACCAGCAGCACGGCACGCCGGTGAGCGGCGCGCGGAGCGTCTCGCCCGCCACGGCCTCCACCTGGCCGCGGAGCTGGCGATAGCCGTCGATGGTCATGCCGATGAGCGTGCTCGGGGTCGCAGTCAGCAGCGTCGCCTGCCGGCGGGCGCGCCAGCCGGCGAACATGGCGGCCGCCGCCAGCCCGAGCGGCAGGAGGACCATCGCCAGGAACATGCCAACCGGGGCGTGACGGATGAAGCTGCTCATGGGGATCTCAGGCGCCGAGATAGCGCATGGCGAGCAGACCGGCGGCGAGCCTGATGAGTGCGAGCAGGGGACCTCGGGGAAGGAACGGCCCGGATCTGGTCATGCCTGCACTAGCGGAAACCGCGCCGCGGTCGTTCACGCCGTCCCAGCGGCTAGACTGTATAACGCGTGCCCCTTCCGCTGACCCCCGAGCGCTGGCAGCGCCTCCAGCAGGTTTTCGACGGCCTCGTGGAACTGCCTGCGGACAGCCAGACGGAGGCGCTGGCGCGGGAAGCCGAGACCGATCCCGACCTGGCGGCCGAGGTCGGGGCGATGCTGGCGCACGAGGCGGCGGCCGCCGGCCGGCTGCGCGATGTCATCGGCGAGACCGTGGACGCGTCGGCCGTGGCCGGAGCGCCGCCACGCCGTTTCGGCGGCTACCGGGTCGTGCGCGAGGTGGGCCGCGGCGGCATGGGCGTGGTCTACGAGGGCACGAGCGACGACGAGTTCCAGCGCCGCGTCGCCATCAAGGTGGCGCCGTGGGCCGGCGCCGGCGCGCTGCTCGACGCGCGCTTCCGGCTCGAGCGGCAGATCCTCTCGGGCCTCGACCATCCGCACATCGCCCGCTTCCTCGACGGCGGCACCGAAGGTGCCCAGCCCTACTTCGTCATGGAGTTCGTGGACGGCGTGCCGCTCACGACCCACGTCCGCACCGCCCGTCTCGATGTCAGGGCGCGGGTCGCGCTCGTGCGCGACATCTGCGCCGCCCTCGACTACGCGCATCAGCACCTCGTCGTGCACCGCGATCTGAAGCCGTCGAACCTCCTCGTGACGCCCGACGGCATCCCCAAGGTGCTCGACTTCGGCATCGCCAAGCTGCTCGGGCCCGACGCCGCCGAGACCGGCGCCACGATCGGCCTCACCTCGTGGACGCCCGACTACGCGAGCCCCGAGCAGGTGCTCGGCAAACCCGTCAGCACGCGCAGCGACGTCTACTCGCTCGGCCTCGTCCTCTACGAAGTGCTCACCGGCGAAGGCGCGCAGCGGGCGGATACGTCGTCGCCGGTGGCGCTGGCACGGTCGGTGTGCGAGACCGAGCCGCCGCTGCCGAGCGCGCGGGCGGCGGCGGCCGGCCAGCGCGGTCTCGCGCGCGAACTGCGCGGCGACCTCGACACCATCGTCGCGATGGCGATCCGCAAGGAGCCGGAGCGGCGCTATGCGTCGATGGCGGCCTTCGCCGACGATCTCGGCCGCTATCTCGCCGGCCTGCCGGTGGCGGCGCGGCCCAACACGTGGACCTATCGCGCGCGGAAGTTCGTGGCCCGCCACCGCGTGCTCACATTTCTCCGGCATTGTGTTCGTTGAGGCGAGATTGTCCTTTTTCATTTTCCTATCCTTTTGAGGGGAGAGCCTTCGATAAGCCCTAAGGATACTCCCCAAAAATGAAGGAAATGCGGTGGGTGAATCACTAATTAAAACAGATGGTTATGACTGGTTTTAACCCAATGCCAGCAGGGGGGCCTTCAAGGCAGGCCCACAGGTGATGAAGCTTTTATTCGCAAGGGACGTCGTTCCGTCGAACCCGAAATACGTCCCGCCCGCTTCCTGTATCAGGCAGATCAGCGGGGCGATGTCCCAGATCGAAACCAAAGGGTCGACCATCGCGTCGACTGCTCCACGCAGGACCATCGTATGGCCGAAGCAGTCACTGTAACCACGAACGAGCTGAGACTGTTTCAGGAGGGCCTGCTGGTAACCGCTCATCCCGGCATTCTCAAAGGCTGAGGAGTCCCCGCAACAAACAAAAGCGTCTTCCAGGCTTTGCGTTTGCGAAACATGCAACGGCATTCCGTCGCAAAACGCGCCCATTCCCTTTGCCGCCAGATACGTTTCGTCGAGTGCCGGCAAACACGCGATACCCAAGACGGGTTCGCCATGTTCCAGAAGCGCGACGAGGGTCCCAAAGAGGGGGATGCCGCGAACGAAGCTCCGCGTGCCGTCGATGGGATCGATAGTCCAAACGAATTGTCTCGTAGCGGATTCTTCGCCGAATTCTTCGCCCACAATACCGTGGTCGGGAAACGCAGCGGAAAGTTCCGTGCGCAGAAATTCTTCCGTCTTCTTATCCGCCATCGTGACGGGGCTGCCGTCTTCCTTGCGCTCCACCAAGAGCGGTTGCCGAAAATACGACAGGGCGATACGCGAACCGTGTTCCACGATCTCGGCGGCTTCTTCCAGAATATCGCCGTACGGGGTCATTTCGTGTCTTTCGGTTTGAAATAAGCCGATTCGTAGGCCTTGTGCATTGGTGTCCAGCGGGCGGTGCCGCGATCCGCATCCATTAATTCCTGAATACTGTTCAGTTTCGAGTCCATGTCATCCAGATGATGCATGAGCTGTGCCTCGAGGGTCTGCGGACGCACGGGCGAGCCATATTCAAGGCGGCCATGGTGGCTCAAGACCATGTGCTTGAGCTGCCATTCGAGTTCTTCCGGGAAGTCGGGAATCTTGCGGATTTCCCGATCGATCAAAACCGTTCCAATCGTGATATGGCCGACCAGTTTTCCCTCGTCGGTATAACCGAAACTCCCGTCGTAGGAGAGTTCGAAAACCTTGCCGAAATCATGGAAGGCGGCCCCGAACATCAAGATGCTGCGATTCAAACGCGGATAGTACGGCAAAACCGCGTCGACGAGCTTCGTTAGCTGCAACGAATGGATCAAAAGCCCACCCAGGTAAGCGTGATGGATCGTTTTTGCGGCCGGGCAAAGCGGGTAGCGCGCCGCCACGTCGGGGTGATTCAAAAGGGCTTGCGCGAGTTGGCGCGTCCACGGGCACTCCAACCCGGCGAAGGTCGCCTTCAATTCTTCGTACTTCGCCTGCGAATCCATGTCGGCGCGGGGAAGGTAGTCGCCCATCGCCACCGGGCCTTCGACCGGAACCAGATTATCGACGACCAGCTGCATGCGGTTTTGAAACCATTGTGCGCGGCCCGCCACCGCGATGACATCGCCTTCTACGAACTGATCCGCCAGTTGCACGGCGTCTTCGGTCCAAACGCGAGTGTCGACCGACCCGGTACAGTCGCCCAAAATCATCGCCAAATACGGCTTCCCGTTGCGCGCTTGCATCACGCCTTTGCTCTTCACCAAGAAGGTGGAGCGGACGGTGTCTTGCGGCTTCAAGTCGGCGATAAAGAACTGTTTTGTGGGGGCGGAGGGCTGCGACATTAGGCCTGGGCTTGTACGTGCGGGCCCCCGGAAAGTCAAACAGAGCCCTTGAAGGGTCGGGTCTTTGGCTATACAACCTGGGCTGTTCGAGAACAAAGGCAGGAAGGTCTATGAAAAAGTTGCGCGTCGGCATCAACGGTTTCGGTCGCATTGGTCGCATGGCCATGCGTCGTTTGTGGGAAGACAAGAACTTCGAGTTGGTCGGCATCAACGACCTGACTCCCTTGGCCCAAAACGCCCACCTCATTCAGTACGACTCGGTCCATGGCCGCTGGTCCCCGAAGGTTTCGGTCGACGGCACGGCGCTTAGCGTGGATGGCGTGAAGATCCCGGT
>JALHON010000290.1 GCA_022842985.1 Acidobacteriota bacterium
GTCACCTGGCCGCGCAGCCCGCCGCGCCGCAGGGGCCGCCGCGCGGTGCCTCGGCGCCGCCCGAGCACGCCAAGGTCACGCCGATCAACCACCTGCCCAACCCCTACGAGACCATCCGCAACTTCGGCACGCTGCCGGATGGCCGCAAGTGGGGCAGCGTGAGCGCGGTGGCCGTGGACCCCGACGGCAAGCACATCTGGGCCGGTGACCGCTGCGGCGCGAATTCCTGCGCCGGATCGGACGTGAACCCGATCGTGAAGCTCGATCCCATGGGCAAGGTCGTGGCGCAGTTCGGCGCCGGCCTCATCATGTGGCCGCACGGCATCGACGTCGACAAGCAGGGCAACGTGTGGGTGGTCGATGCGCGGTCGGCCACGCCCGCGGAAATCGCCAAGTTCCCGAACGCCGCCGGCAAGGGCCACACGGTGCTGAAGTTCAGCCCGCAGGGCAAGCTCCTGCTCACGCTCGGCACGCCCGGCACCGCCGGGGCGCCGCCGAAGGCGTTCACCGAACCGAACGACGTGGCGATTGCCGCCGACGGCAGCATCTTCGTCGCCGAAGCGCACAACGATCAGTTCATGGATCAGAACGCGCCGCAGGGCGTGGGCCGGATCTCGAAGTTCAAGGCCGACGGCACGTTCATCAAGAGCTTCGGCAAGTACGGCTACGGCCCCGGGGAGTTCCGCGGCGCGCACGCGCTCGCGTTCGACTCGAAGGGCCGGCTCTTCGTGGCCGATCGCGGCAACCGCCGCATCCAGATCTTCGACCAGGAAGGCAAGCATCTCGACACGTGGTACCAGTTCAGCCGCATCAGCGGCCTGCACATCACGGCCGACGATACGCTCTACGCCATCGACTCCGAGTCGGACGACAACTACAACCCCGGCTGGCGCAAGGGCCTGCGGGTGGGCAGCGCGCGCACCGGTGAGGTGTGGTACTTCGTGCCCGAGCACGTCTCGAAGCAGGCGTCGGGCATGGGCGGCGTCGGCTCGATGGGCGAAGGCGTCACGGTGGACGCCGCCGGCAACGTCTTCGCCGGGGAAGTGGGCCCCATCCAGGGCATGACCAAGTTCGTCCCGCGCCTCAAGCGCTAGTCACACCCGCCTGACCTCGCGGGCCGCTCCGGCGGCCCGCGGGTCCTCCCAGCACGTACCCGTCGCCCCGCCTTCCTGTCCGCAGGCCGCGTCCAGCCCGGCCGTTCCCGCGTTCCACCAGCCCGCCCGGCACGTCGGTATTCTCCGCCTGCCGCGGGGAAATTCCCCGCGCCGGTTCCGGCGCCTCGCCGGGCCCGCGCCGCGGCAATCCGCCGCACCCCTAGCGCCACCGCTCAACGCTGATGCCTGCGCCGGCGCCTCGCCGGCCGCAATGGCGGCACCGCACTTGCAGTCCGGTCATCGGCACGGCGTATTCCGTCTGTGTGGGACACGCCGACCGGGTCGGAGCGGACTATGAGACGTTTTGGCAATTGGGCGGTCCTTGTGGCCACCCTCATGATGCTCGCCAGCGTCGGGATGAAGGCGCTGTCTGAACCATCCGCTGGCGCGGCGCCCGCGCCAACGCCCAGGGTGACCGCTGCCGCGGCTGCCCCGGCCCAGGCCGCCGCGCCGCAGGCGCCGGCGTCCGGGTACATCGGCGCCGAGACCTGTGTGGGCTGCCACACGGGCTACGACGCCACGGTGAACGCGACCAAGCATGGCTTCAAGGGCAACGCCCGCACACCGATGGCGCAGCAGGGCTGCGAGTCGTGCCACGGGCCGGGTGAAGCGCACGCGAACGATCCCGAGAAGGTGAAGCCGGTGCAGCTCGACAAGGTGGCGGCGAACGTCGCCAACGCGCAGTGCCAGACCTGCCACAACCGCGGCGACCACGCGCTCTGGGACGGCAGCCAGCACGAGAACCGCAACGTGAAGTGCGCCGACTGCCACAGCGTGCATTCGAGCCAGGGCCCCGTGCTGATGCGCGCCAAGACCCAGCAGCTCACCTGCGCGAAGTGCCACCAGACCATCACCAACAAGCAGCAGCGCTTCAACCACATGCCCGTGCGTGAGGGCAAGATGTCCTGCTCCTCCTGCCACAACGTGCACGGCTCGGTGAACGTGAAGCTGCTGCGCGCCGGCACGACGGTGGACCAGAGCTGCACGAGCTGCCACACCGAGAAGCGCGGGCCGTTCCTCTGGGAGCACGCGCCGGTGGTCGACAGCTGCACCACCTGCCACGACTCGCACGGCAGCAACAACGACCGCATGCTCGTGGCCCGGCAGCCGTTCCTCTGCCAGCGGTGTCACGTCACCTCGCGGCACCCGGTGAGCGTCTACGAGGGCTCCACGCTGATGACCTCGCAGAACGCCAACAAGATCTACGGCAAGTCCTGCGCGAACTGCCACCAGCAGGTGCACGGGTCCAACCACCCGAACGGCAAGTTCTTCCTGCGGTGATTCGGGAGGCATGAGATGCGCACCATTCAATTCGTGACCGCTGCGGCGCTGCTCGTGGCCTCGATCGAGGCCCGGGCCCAGACGCCGCCCACCAAACCCGAACCGCCGGCCGTGCCGTCGCTCGGCGCCCTCGACTTCGGTTACCGCGGCGGCAACGTCGATGGTGACGAGGCGCGCTTCGAGCGCTACCGCGATCTCCGTCCGGGCGTGACGTCGTTCTTCCAGTTGAAGCGCGACGCCGAGAAGTACCGGTTCGAAGGCTCCGCCTTCAATCTCGGCTATCGTGACCAGCGGGCGGCCGCCGAGTACACGGACGGCAGGTTCACGGCCCGTGGACTGTTCGACTCCACGCCGCTCAACTACCTCTACGACGCGCCCCTCATCTGGACCAATGAAGGTGGCGGACGGTACACGCTGCCGGTCGGACTGCGCCAGGCAGTGCAGGGGCCAACGAACGCGGCGCTCGACGGCACGGCCGTCGGCGTGCCGTGCGCGCCCGGCCTCGGGCCGACCTGCAGTGCCGCCACGGCGGCGCAGGCCATCGCGAACCGGTCGATCTACAACTCGATTATCTCGCCCGGGGACATCGCCGTGAAGCGCGAGATCGTCGGCGTGAAGCTTGGCTACATCCCGACCACCGCCTTCGGCGTCAATGCCGCCTTCGAATCGACCGGGCGCACCGGCAGCATGCCGTGGAACGCGTCGTTCGCGTTCAACAACGTCAACCAGCTGCCGCTCGAGATCGACCAGCGGAACAATGAGGTGAAGGTCGACACCGAGTGGGTGCACGCGAAGGGGATGCTGCGTCTCGACTACTGGGGCAGCTACTTTTCGAACGACATCCAGACGCTGACCTGGGACAACCCGATCCGCGCCACCGACTTCAACAGCGGCACCTCGCCGTTCTTCGACGGCAACGCCTACAGCAACGGCAACGGCCCGGCCTTCGGCCAGTCGGCGCTCTGGCCGAGCAATACCCTGAATGCCTTCGGCCTCACGGGCATGCTCAAGGCCATTCCGAAGACCACGCTGAACGGCAACGTGCAGCTCACCTACATGCGGCAGAACGAGTCGCTGCTGCCGTGGTCGGTGAACTCGGTGATTACGCAGCCCGCGGTGCTGGCGCTGAATCCCGGCCTGCGGGCGCTGCCGCGCACCTCGGCCGAGGCGGCCGTCAACGGTGTCAACGCGCTCATCAACTTCAACAGCCGTCCCACCAAGTACCTGACGCTGCAGGCCCGCTACCGCTACAACCTGCACGACAACAACACCCCGCAGTTCGACGGCCGCACGTATGTGACCTTCGACGGCTCGGTCCGCGGGTTCACGGACGACCCGCTGACGCCGCATGTCGAAGGCCTGTCCGAGTACTTCCACATCACGCGGAAGAACCTCGACGCCAACGCCACCTTCCGCCTTCTCGACTACGGCGCCCTGCGCGTGGGGTATGCCAACGAGAAGTTCGATCGCGAAGGGCGCGGGTTCAGCGAGGTGAACGAAGACACGCTGCGTCTGGCCTACGACGCGCAGCTCTTCGAGCGCCTCACCGTGCGTGCGTCGCTCGACGCCTCGCGGCGCCGGGGCGACGGCTTCATCCTGAGCGGCATCGACTACGAGACCGGCCCGGCCGGCGTTCAGCCCGGCCTGCGCTACTTCGATGAAGCCGACCGCGATCGCACGCGCGGGGCGGTGATCCTCACGGCGAACCCTATCGACGTGATGAGCGTGTTCGTCCAGTACTCGACGACGCGCGATACGTTCCTCGCCGACGGGTCGATCCCGGCCGGCCGCGAGCAGTTCGGGCTGAAGAGCCAGGACGTCGACGCCGTGGTCGCGGGCATCGACTTCTCGCCGAACGAGATCATCCGCGGCGGGATCAGCATCGGGCGCGACGAGTTCTCGGCGCTGCAGCGGTCGCGCAACGCCAACCCGGCGCCCGACCCGTCGTGGACCGACCCGGCGCGCAACTGGACGCTCGACAACAACGAGGTCGTGAACACGTACCTGGCCTACGTCGACTTCATCGGGCTGGCGAACGCCAAGGCCGACATCCGCCTGAGCTACGAGTTCAATGACTCGGACAACGCCTTCAGCTTCGGCGGGCCGCGCATCCCGGTGCTGCAGGCGGCCGGCACGTTCGTGCCGCTGCCGAATGTGACGAACGAGTGGAACCGCTTCACGGCCGACGTGAAGTACTACTTCACGCCGAAGGTCGGCGTCGGCGTGGGCTACTGGTTCGACAAGTTCGACGTGAGCGACTGGAACACCATCGACACGAACGGGCCGGTGGGCTTCACCGCCGCGACCGGCACGCCGCGCATCGACTGGCTCGGCGGTCTGCTGACCGGCTACGGCAACCGCCCGTACGAAGGCAGCCGCGTGTTCGTGCGCCTGCTCTACCGGTTCTAGACCCGACCGGACGACGACCAGCCCGGGGGCGCCGCCGTGATGGCGGTCGCCCCCGTGGTCTGTACGGGCGTGCGATGAGGCGAGCGGTGCGTTAGGATGCGGACATGAGCGAACGAGTCGTCGTCCACCTGCCGCCGATGCCCCAGCCGAAGGATTTCGGTCTGGACGCCAAGACCCCGGCCGGCAGCCCCGCCGCCGATCGCTACGAGAAGGCGCTCGAGGTGTGGGAGCGCGTCGTCGACGGCATCGCCCGGCGCATCGGCAAGAAGCGCTGAGACGCCGCCGCGCGGGTCCGCCCGCGTGCATCTCCCGTGACAACTGCGCCGCCCGCGGGCGGTACAGTCATCCTGTCCTGCCGCACTGAGCGCGCCGACGTTCGAGCAGCATCCGTCCGGATGCGCGCCGACTCGCCCTCCGGCCTCGTCTCCTCACAATCGAGCATGCCCGCCCGTCGCCCCTCGCGGCGCGGGACCCGTCCGTGAGCGCGCGTTCGCGCGGCACACAACACGGGGCGCGTGTCTCTTCGCGGGAACAGGGTGAGCCTCATGGTACAGAGCACTGCGGGAATCCGGTGGGCGATGGGCGCCTGGTGTGTCGTGGCGCTGGCGCTCGTGGCCTGGAGCGTCTCGGCGG
>JALHON010000291.1 GCA_022842985.1 Acidobacteriota bacterium
TCGTCGGGTGTCACCCCGCCCGCAGGCGCCGTCGCGGGTGCTGCCGCCGGGGACGCGAAGGCCGCCACGGCGGCCTTCAGGCGTGCGGCCTCGGCCTGACGCGCCGCCGCGAGGTTGGTCGTCTCTCCCGCATCGGCCGCCAGGTCGTACAGCTCCGGCGTGGGCGCGAGGATGTACTTCGCGACGCCAGAGCGCACCGCGCGCAGCGGGCTCCAGCCGAAGTCTTCGAACGGCGCCATCGTCTCGGCGTACAGCTGACGCGTCGACTCGGGGCGCGGCCGACCGCCGCCGTCCTGCCCAAGCACCGCGCCATCGAGCGATGCGGGAGCCGGCACTCCCGCCGCGGCCAGCACGGTCGGGGCGATGTCCACAAGCGACACCGGCTCGGCGAGCACACCGCGGCCCGCCCCCGGTCCCGCGAGCACGAGCGGCACGTGCAGCGTCGTGTCGTAGACGAACAGGCTGTGGCCGATCTCACCGTGTTCGCCGAACGCTTCCCCGTGGTCGGCGGCCACGACCACCAGCGTCTCCGCGCGCGCGGCGCCGAGGCCCTCGAGCAGGCGGCCCAGCTGCCGATCCGCCTCGGCGATCTCGTCGTCGTAGCGATCGCTCAGCGGACGTCCCGACGCCGCGTCGCCATAGGGCGCGTGCGGCTCGAAGAGATGCACCCACAGGAACGTGCGCGCGCCGCCGATCGTGCGCCGCCACGCCACCGCCTCGTCCACGGTGAGCTGTCCGGCCCGTTCATCCGCCGGACGGCCATCCGCACGACGCGCCCAGCGATCGCCATAGACGTCGAAGCCGGCGGCGAGGCCGAAGCGTCGATCGAGCGGAAACGCGCTCACGAACGCGCCGGTCGCGAAGCCGGCGGCCTTGAACACGGTGGCGAGCGTGGGCACGCCCTCCCCCATCGCGACGCCGTTGTGACGCGCGCCATGGCCTGGCGGATAGCGGCCGCTGAGCATCGAGGCGTGCGACGGCAGCGTCACGGGCGCGGTCGCGTAGGCGCGGGTGGCGCGCAGGCCAGACGCGGCGAGCCCGTCGAGATGGGGCGTGCGCGCCCTGGTGTAGCCGTAGGCGCCCACGCGGTCCGCCCGCAGGGTGTCGATCGTGACGAGCAGGACATGACGCGGCGCCACGGGCCCACCGGCGCTCGTCACGCCGCCAGCGGGCACGCCGGCGCCACCACACGCGGTCGTCACGAGCGCGGTGAGCGCTCCGAGGCGCAGACGTCCGGCAACCCGCACGGCGTCATTATCGCCCGCCCGCCGCGCCCCGGCCGTCGGCTATCCTTGGGGCGCGATGGACCGGCGGCCGGCTGCGAGAGGCGCGCCGAGGCCGGCCCCGCGGAAGCGAGCGATCATGCGATACGGCACGTGGGGCGGACTGGTGATGGCAACGGTGATGGCGGCGGCAGCTCCCGCCGCGGCTCAGGGCGTGGCGCCCGGCGCGGCCACCACCCGCACGCCGAACGTCGAGTTCGAGATGATGACGTGGCCGGAGGTGAAGCAGGCGCTCGCCGCCGGCAAGACGACGGCGCTCATCTACAACGGCGGCACCGAACAGCGCGGCCCGCAGAACGTCAACGGCGGTCACACGCTGCTCGGCCGTGAACAGGTGCGCGACATCGCACTCAAGCTCGGCAACGCCATCGCTGCGCCGGTGCTGCCCTTCTCGCCCAACCGGGCCAGCGCCGACCTGCCCGGCACGATCGGCCTCACGAACGAGATCTACGAGGCCATCAACCAGCAGATCGCCGAGGAGCTCATCACGACCGGCTTCAGGAACGTGGTGCTGATGGGCGACCACGGTGGCGGGCAGGCGCAGCTGAAGGCCGTGGCCGCCAGGCTCGACGCCAAGTACGCCGGCAAGGGCATCCGCGTCGTCTACTGCGACGAGGTCTACGGCAAGGCCAACGACGACTTCAACACGTGGCTCACGAAGGAGGGCTATCCGGCCAGCGCGCATGCCGGCATCCCCGACACCTCCGAGATGCTCTATCTCGGCGGCGACAAGGGCTGGGTGCGCAAGGAACTCGTGAAGGACGCCCTCGGCGATCCCGTGCCGCCGCCCGGGCAGCGCCCCGCGGCCGGTGCGCCGCGCGTCAACAACGGCATCACCGGCGATGGCCGCCGTTCGTCGGCGGAGCTCGGCAAGCGGCTCTTCGAGATGAAGAGCGACTACGCCGTGCGCCAGATCAAGCAGCTCCTGAGCACGGCGGCCACCGCCGCGCAGTAGCCGCCGCACGTCTCCGGAGGTCCGCCATGGCTGTCACCCGTCGCACGATGCTCTCGGCCCTGCCGGCCATGGCCGGACTCTCCACCCTCACGCCGGCGGAGGCGGGCGCGCAGACCTCGGCCGACCCGCTCGGTGTCCGCAAGGACTTCCCCGTGGCCTCGGCGGTGCTCTCGCTGAACGCCGCCTACATCGCGCCGACGCCGCTGCCCGTCATCGAGGCGGGCCGCGCGTTTGCCGACGCCAAGGGCTACGCGCCCATCGTACTCGGCGACATGCTGAAGAAGACCGACGAGGTGCGCGCGCAGTACGCCCGCCTCATCGGCGCCACACCGGACGAGATCGCGTTCCTCTCGACCACGAGCGAGGGCGAGAACGTGGTGGCGCGCTCGCTCGGCCTCACGCGCGGCGACAACGTGGTCATCGACGAACTGCACTACGAGACGGAGTTCGTGCTCTATTCCGAAATGGCGAAAGCCACGGGGGCGGAGCTGCGGATCGCGAAGGCGGTGGGCGGCGCCGTCACCGTGAAGGAGCTCGAGCCGCTCGTCAACCGGCGCACCAAGCTCGTCTCGGTGGCGTGGGTCTCGCACCAGAACGGCTTCCGCCACGACATGCGCGCCATCGCCGACCTCGCCCACGCCCACGGCGCCTTCTGTTACGCGGACGCGATCCAGGCGGTGGGCATGTTCCCGGTGGACGTCGTGGCGGCCGGCGTGGATGCCATGTGCATCGGCACCTACAAGTGGGTGCTCGGCAGCTACGGCGTGGCGCCGTTCTACGTGAAGCGCAGCATGCTGTCGCGCCTCGCCGTGGACCGCTACGGCTGGCGCCACGTGGAGAAGACGCTCGGGCCGACCGACTTCCGCCTCTACGAGACCGCGAAGAAGTTCGACTACGCGACGCCGGCCTTCGGCCCGATCTATCAGCTGGGCGCCGGGCTCGACTACATCACGCGCGTCGGCGTGGACCGCATCGAGACCCACACCGTGGGCCTCGCCCACCGTCTGCAGCAGGGCCTGCGGACGATGGGCTTCCAGGTGCTGACGCCGGCCGGCAATCGCTCGTCGATCGTCGCCTTCCGCGTGACGAAGGCCGCCGATGCCATCGCGACGCACCTCGCCGAGACGAAGACGTCCGTCAGCGTGCGCGAGAACGGCACGCAGATCCGCGTCTCGCCGGCGCTCTTCAACACCGACGCCGACATCGACCGCTTCCTCACGGTGGCCGAGGGCCTGAGGTAGCGCGCCTGGCGGCGCGCCGCGGGACTACCGCGACGTGCCGACCGGCTCGAACTTCTGGATGCGCTGGCCGTAGGTGTCGGCCGCGTAGACCGCGCCCTTCGAATCGACCACGATGCCGTGCACCCAGTCGAACTGGCCGGGGCCGGTGCCCTGCGAGCCCCAGGTCGCCAGCAGCTTGCCGTCGGCGAGCGAGAACTTGTGCACGCGCTCGAGCAGGTGGTCGGCGATGAAGCCCACACCTTCGGTGCCCTTGCGCGAGATGTGGACGTCCCAGGGGTTCCACTCGTTCTTGATCTCGCGCTTGTAGTTCAGGTCCTTGTCGAACACCTGCAGGCGCTTGTTCTCGCGGTCGATGATGTAGAGGTTCTCCTGCGCGTCGACGGCGAGCTTGTGCGGCAGCACCCATTCGCCCGGACCGGTGCCCTTGTCGGCCGGCCCGCCGGCGCCCTTGCCCACCTGCTTGATGAACTTGCCGTTCTTGTCGTACAGGATGACGCGGTTGTTGCCGTAGCCGTCGGTCACGACGATGTTGCCGCTCTTCAGCACGGCGATGCCCGACGGCAGATCGAGGTGATTCGGGCCGTTGCCCTTCTCCATCGTCGTGCCGATCTGCAGCAGGAACTTGTCCATCTTCGGCGTGACCTTCACGATGCGGTGCGCATCACGCTCGATGATGTAGATGTTCCCTTCCCAGTCGACGGCGCCGGAGTGTTCCCAGTCCTTGTTGATGGTCTTGCCGTTGTATTCGAGGTCGCCACCGGCGAGCAGCAGCTTGCCGGCGGTATCGAAGATCATGACGGGCTTGGGACCGCGGTTGAAGACGTAGATGCGATCCTGCTGGTCGATGGCCAGCCCCGAGATGCCGGGCTGATTGGTGGGCAGGCTGCCCCCGCCGCCCATCTGGCCGCGGGCGCGGCGCGCGGCCGCCTGCGCTTCGCGTTCGGCCGGCGGCGGCGGTGCCTCCTTCAACCCGAACCACATGCCGGCGGGCAGCGTGGGCCAGTTCGGCACCAGCCGGTACTGTTCGCCCTGCGCGGTCGCGCCCGCGGTCATCGCCAGCAGCAGCGCCAGCGCCGTCATCGTTCCACCCATCACACGTCGCATCATGTCGTTGCCTCAGAAGAGCTACTGCCCGCCACCGGGCACGGGCTTGCGCCACCAGGGATTCCCGTAGTTCACGAACGGGCCGCCGTCGACCGACACGGTCGTGGCCACGCGGTAGGCGAGCGGCGCGTTCAGCCGCATCGTGTGCTTGATGCGCACCGTATGGCCGCCGGCCGTGAACGGCGCGCTCTCGAAGAGCACGTTGTAGAAGCCGCCGAGGTCGGCGCCGATGTGCGCGATCTGGTCGTAGCTGAAGCCGCGGCTGTCGACGACGTGACGCGCGATCGCCTTGTAGTCCTTGTGATAGCCGATGGTCTCGCGCACCGTGAACTTGCCGCCCGGGCCCTCCGCCTCGGTCAGCGCCTCGTAGAACTTCCCGCCGAGCGCCTTGTAGGTGGTGGTGCCGGTGATGCGGCCGGCCTCGCCGAGCGGCCCTTCCGGCACGTCCCACTCGAACGTCCATGGCGCGCCGAGGAAATAGGTGTCGAAGTCGAGCAGCGGCTGCTCGTCGTCGTGCCGGGTGGGCCGGCCACGGTCGGGCGCCTGCCCCTTGATTTCCTGGCCGGCGGCGGCCGGCGCGGGCGTCTGGGCCCCCACGGCCGAGGCCGACACGAGCAGCCCCAGGCCTGCGAACAAGACACGCTGCAACATAAGGTGCCTTTGTATACCCCGGCGCGCGCCGCGTCAACGCACGACCGACATCCGCAGACGTTCCGGCCGGGCCGACTGCGGTACACTCCGGCGCCATGCCGACTCGTGCGCCCGCTCACCAGGCCGCTGGCCCCCTCCAGATCCGCGGCACGCTGGCCACGCGCTACGCCGACGTCTTCACGCCGGCCGCGCTCACTGCGCTCGAGCTGCTGGCGCCCTTCGACCGCGACCGCCGGG
>JALHON010000292.1 GCA_022842985.1 Acidobacteriota bacterium
GCGTGGCACGACGGGACGGGCGCGCGGCGGACACCGCCACCGGCACGACGTCGCCGGCGATGAGCGCACGCCCCTCGAGGCCGCCCATGCGGCTCACGAGGTGTGTCGCGCGGCTCCCGAGCACCGCCGGCGTATCGATGCCGCCGGCCACGGCCAGATACGCGCGAGCCCCGGCACGCCGCTCCCGGAAGCGCAGCACACTGCCGGCCGCCAGCGTCACCGGCGCACCGTGCGACACCGGCCGCTCATCGACCTCCAGGTCGAACATCGCCCCGGCGACGGCCACGACGAGCGGCGCCTCGGCGCGCAGCGTGGGGCCGAGCAGCGTGACTTCGAGCGCCGCGGCGGTCTCGGGGTTCCCGACGAGGCCGTTCGCGAGGCGCAGCGAATACGTATCCATCGCGCCCGCCACGGGCACGCCCACGGACTGATGGCCCCAGCGGCCGAGATCCTGCACCGTGGTCAGCAGGCCCGGACGCAGCACGGTCAGCGCGCGCGACGTCACGCCGGCCGGCCCGTCCAACGGTCGTGCGGCATGGGCACGAAGCGCACGAGGTCGCCTGGCGCCAGGAGCGCGGGCTCGGGACGCGTCAGGTCGAACATCGCGACCGGCGTGCGGCCGATGAGCCGCCAGCCGCCAGGGCTCTCGCACGGATAAACGCCCGTCTGCCGTCCGGCGATGCCGACACTGCCGGCGGGGACGGCCGTGCGCGGCGTGCTCCGGCGCGGCATCGCGATCGTGTCGTCGACGCCGCCGAGATACGCGAAGCCCGGCAGGAACCCCAGCATGTAGACGCGGTAGCGACCGGCGGCATGACGCGCAATCACGTCGTCCTCCGAACAGCCGGCAAACGCCGCCACCTCCGGGAGATCCGGTCCGAACGCGCCGCCGTAACAGACGGGAATCTCGACGACCCGGGCCACCGGCTCGGCGCCGGCGGCGGTGTCCCACGCGTGCGAGACGACGGCATCGAGCGCCGCCTGGTCGAAGCGCAGCGGATCGACGTGCACCCCGACGGCGGCATACGCCGGCACGACGTCGCGCACCCCGGGGACCCGCGCCGCCTCGATGGCCGCGGCCAGCGCCACCGCGCGGCGGTTCACGTCGGGGGCAATCGTGCTCTCGAACTCGACGAGCACGAGGCTGTCCCCGGAGTGATGCAGCCGCGGCCGTGAGATCGTGGCCGCGCTCACTCGAGGGCCTCGAGCAGCTTGCCGTGGATGCCGCCGAAGCCGCCATTCGACATCACGAGCACGTCGTCACCCTCCCGCGCTTCGCGCGCCACGGTGTCGACGATCGCCTCGACCGACGGCAGCTCGCGTGCTGCCACGCCCGCCGCCGTCAGGTCGCGCACGAGCTCCGGCACGTCGAGCCGCTCGGCTTCGGGCAGCGTGCTGCGAAACACGGGCGCGATGACGACCACGTCGGCGCCGCCGAAGGCATGCGCGAAGTCGGCCTGGAACACCCGCCGGCACGACGAGGCGGAACGCGGCTCGAAGAGCGCCCACAGCCGCCGGCCCGGCCGCGCCGCCCGCAGGGCCGCGATGGTTTCGGCGACCGCGGTCGGATGATGCGCGAAGTCGTCGTAGACGGTCACGCCGCGCCGCTCCCCCACGACCTCCAGACGCCGCTTCACGCCGCGGAAGGTCAGGAGGCCCGTGCGGATGGCATCGAGCGACAGGCCGCAGTCGTGCGCGACGGCAATCGCCGCGAGCGCGTTGCGCACGTTGTGCTGGCCGAGGAGCGGCACGTCGAGCGTGGCGGTGAGCCCGGAGGGCCCGTGCAGCGTGAAGCGCGTGCCGGTGCCCTGCTGCTCGAGGCCGGTGGCCCGCCATGTCACGCCCTCGCCGAGACCGAACGTCTGCACGCGCGACCTCGCCCCGGCGGCGAGCGCCGCGGCTTCGGCGCTGTCGGCCCCGAGCAGCACCAGGCCGCGCCGAGGCACGAGCGCCACGAGACGCCTGAAGGCGAGACGGACGGCCTCGAGATCCTCGTAGATGTCGGCGTGATCGAACTCGACGTTGTTGATGACGGCGATGTCGGGCAGGTACTTCAGGAACTTCGCGCTCTTGTCGAAGTAGGCGCTGTCGTACTCGTCACCCTCGATGACGAAGGCCCGGCCGCGGCCCAGCCGGTAGCTGCCGCCCTGACCGTTCTGGCCGAGGTTGCGCGCGATGCCGCCCACGAGCACCGACGGATCGGCACCGCCGCTCGTGAGCAGCCACCCGGTGAGCGCGGTCGTGGTCGTCTTGCCGTGGGTGCCGGCGATGACGACGGCCTCGGCATCCCACAGGAACGTCTCGCGGATGATCTCCGGCATCGAGACGTAGCGGATGGAGCGATCGAGCACGGCCTCGAGTTCCGGATTGCCGCGCGAGATGGCGTTCCCCACGACGACCACATCGATGGCGCCGTGGATGTGCGACTCCTCGTACCCTTCGAGCAGCGCGATGCCCTCGGCGCGCAGGAAATCGCTCATGGGCGGATAGACGTGCGCATCCGACCCCTGCACGCGGTCGCCACGGCGCTGGAGCATCGCAGCGAGTGTGCCCATGGCCGTGCCGCAGATGCCGATGAAATGAACGGTGCGTGGCATCAGCAGACCGCCGGTTCTTCGATGGAGAGGCCGGCGCCGCTGGCGCTGGCCGTGAGGCGGGCCGCCACGCCGACCGGCAACGTCCAGGCCGGCATCTCGGTGTGGCCCGAGGGGAAGCCGAAGACGACCGGCCCGGGGAACCGCGACAGGAGATCGCGGAGCACGCCGCGCGCCGTGGGCCCGCCGCCGCCCTCGTCGCAGCGCGGGAACGTGCCGAGCACGAGACCCGTGACACGCGCGAACATCCCCGCCTGGTGCAGCTGCGTCATCAGGCGGTCGAGGCGATATGGACGCTCGCCCACGTCTTCGAGGAAGAGAATCGTCGGCTCACGCGGAATCACCGCCCACGGCGTGCCGAGCAGGGCCGCCAGCTGCGTGATGGTGCCGCCCAGGAGCACGCCGTGCGCGTCGCCCGGGCGGAACACCTCGAGGCCGGGCGGCGTCAGCGTGCCCATGGGGCCGGGCTGCGTCACGGCCGCCATCAGGGAGGCGCGGTCGTAGCCGCCGACGCCACGGGCGAGGCGGCCTTCGACCATCGGCCCATGGAACGCCACGCCGCCCTGGGACACGTGCCACGCCAGCAGCGCCGTGATGTCGCTGTAGCCGACGAAGACCTTCGGATCGGCGGCGAGCCACCGCGGATCGAGCGCCGGCAGCAGCTGCTGGCTGCCGTAACCGCCACGCACGGCGATGATGCCGCGGATCGACGGATCGCGCCAGGCGTCGGCGAGGCAGGCCACGCGCACGGCCGGCGCGCCCGCCACATAGCCGTGCCGCGCCAGCACACGGTCGTCGTAGACGGGCTCGAAGCCCAGCGTGCGCAGTTCATCGGCCCCGCGCGTCAGCTCATCGGCCTGCACCGGACTCGCCGGGGCCACGAGGGCGATGCGATCGCCGGGTTGCAGACGCCGCGGGCGCCGGCGCCCGGCGAGCGTGCGTGTCTCGTCACTCATGCAAACGCTGCCATTTCCGCCGCGACGAGCTGGTGCTCCTCGCATCCGACCACCTGTTTCCACGTCCTGAGCCGCTCACGCGCCGGCGGCCGCGGGCCGCCGAGGAAGCGGGCTTTCTGCCGCGTGACCCGGGCCACGGCATCATCGAGGCGCGCCAGCGGAATCTCCCCGGTCTCCACCGCCTTGACGAGTGCTTCGAGCACGGCGGCCTGCACGTCGATGTCGCCGGCACAGACGAGCACCGCGTCGCAGCCCGCACGCACCGCGGCCACAGCGGCCTCGGCGGGCGTCCACCGCTTCGCGATCGCCTTCATCTCCAGGTCGTCGCTCACGATCATGCCGGCGTGGCCCAGCTCCTCACGCAGCAGGCGCAGCACCGCGGGCGAGAGCGTCGCCGGGCGCGCCTCGTCGAGCGCCGGCACGAGCACGTGCGCCGTCATCACGCAGGCCACCCCGGCGGCGATGGCGGCGCGGAACGGCACGAACTCCACGCCGCGCAGACGATCGGGGCCGTGCTCCACGAGCGGCAGTTCGAAGTGCGAATCCACCGCCGTGTCGCCATGCCCCGGAAAGTGTTTCCCGCACGCCGCCACGCCTTCGTGCTGGAGCGCCGTGATGATCGCGGCACCGAGGTCGGCCGCGCGCGCGGCATCGTCCGAAATCGCACGATCGCCGATGGCGGGATTGGCGGCGTTCGTCAGCACGTCCAGCACGGGGGCGAAGTCGAGCGTCACGCCGACGGCGCGCAACTCGCGCGCGAGTGCCGCCGCAAAGCGTGTGGCGAGTGCGGGCGAGGCAGCGCGGCCAAGAGTCGCGGCCGGGGGCCACACGGTGAAGGGCGCCCTGAGACGGGCCACGCGGCCGCCTTCCTGATCCACGCTCACCCAGGCCGGGGCGCCGGCCCCGAGGGCTTCGACCGCGAGCGCGACCTCCAGCACCTGTTCGGGGCTCTCCACATTGCGCGCGAAGAGGGTGACACCGCCCAGATCGAATTCACGAGCGAGGGCGGCAAGCTCCACGGGCACCGCGTGACCGGTGAAGCTCCCGATGAGCACCTGCCCGACGCGTCGACGTAGCGGCATCGGCATGCGAGTGCGAGCATTATAATTCCGCCGTGACCGTGACCGCTTCCGCCCCGACGCGTGTGGACCTCGCCGGGGGCACCCTCGACATCTGGCCGCTCTATCTGTTCCACCCGGGCGCGCAGACACTGAACGCGGCCCTCACCATCCGGACGGCGGTGCGCCTCGAGCCGCGGAACGACGAGGCCGTCGTGCTCGTCTCCGAGGACCTCGGCGTCACCACGCCGCCACTCGCCTTCGACGCCCTGCCCCGCGAGTCGACGCTGCCGCTCCTGGCCCGGCTGACCCACGCCTTCGGGGCGCGCGGCCTGACGGTCACGACGCGCAGCGACTCGCCGGCCGGGGCTGGCATTGCCGGGTCGTCGGCGCTGAACATCGCCGTCACGGCCGCGCTCTCCACGTGGACGGGACGGCACCTGGACCACGAGGCCCTCCTCGAAACGGCGAAGAACGTCGAGGCCCAGGTAATCCGCGTCCCCACCGGGCTCCAGGACTACCGCCCGGCGCTCTACGGCGGCGTGGCCGCGGTGGAACTCGGCCCCTTCGGCGTGGACCGCGTGGCCTTGCCGGTGGACTCCGCGGCGCTCGGCGCCCGGCTGGCGCTCTGCTACACGGGCGCGCCGCGCCAGTCGGGCATCAACAACTGGGAGATCACCAAGCGGCGCATCGATGGCGACCCGGCGGTCACCGCGGCCTTCGACGCCATCGTCGACGCCACGGCCCGGATGCGGGCGGCGCTCGTGGCGGGTGACTGGCCCGGCACTGGCGCCTGCCTGGCCGAGGAGTGGACGACGCGCAAACGTCTCGCGCCCGGAGTCACC
>JALHON010000293.1 GCA_022842985.1 Acidobacteriota bacterium
ATCGCGGCCGCGCGCGCGCTCATCCTCGAATACCAGGCGTCGCTCGGGATCGACCTGGGTTTCCAGCACTTCGATGACGAGCTCGCCGCCCTCGCCACGATGTATGGCCCGCCCGACGGCGCCTTGTACCTCGCCACGCTCGACGGCGTGCCGGTGGGCTGCGTGGGCGTGCGTCCGTTCGCGCCGGTGCCCGGCTGCTGCGAGATGAAGCGGCTCTACGTGGCCCCGGCCGCGCGCGGCCACGGCCTGGGCCGGCGGCTCGCGCTGCAGTCGATGACGGCCGCCCGTGCCCTCGGCTATACCCGCATGCGGCTCGACACGCTGCCGGCGATGCAGGACGCGCAGGCGCTCTACGAGACGCTCGGCTTCCGCGAGATTCCCGCCTACCGGCCGAGCCCGGTGCCGGGCACGCGGTATCTCGAAGCCAGGCTGTAACCGCTTTAGCGGAACGTCCAGCCGACGCCGAACTTCAGCTCGGGGCTGTCGAGCGCCCCCACCTTGAATTCGAAGAACAGGCCCGACGACTGCTCCACGCCGATGAGCAGGTTGAGGCCGGCTTCGCTCTCGGTGTCGCGGTCGCCGCCAGGCCCGCGGTCGAACGAATAGAAGTTCACGCCCGGGCCACCGCCCGCGTAGAGGCCCCAGCCGTTGCGCCGCGGGAACTTGTAGACGAACTCGAAGTTGAGATTGACGAGCGTGAGGTCGTTGCCGAGCCCGGCTTCCACGTTCGGCCGGAAGTAGATGCCGTCCACGAGCTCGCCGGTCTCGAAATGGCCGCCGAAGTAGAACTGATCGGGATCGATCGACACGCCGCCCCGCACGCCCGGCCCCTGCGCCGCGGCCACACCGGGCAGCAGCAGCGCGGTCAGCGCCGCGAGTAGAAAATGCACGACTGTCGTCTTTTTGGTGACCTGGCTATCCACGAGTGAACCCCCGAGGGGTCAGGAGCACGCCGCGTGCCAGTCCGGACGCTGGCCCGGCGCTACGGGGCGTCAGACCGCGTGAGCACGAGGATGTGCTGCCACGGCAGGTCGTTCAGCACGGTCGAGAGCTTGAAGCCCTCGGGCTCGAGCTCGGCCTTGACCTCGGCGATGCTCATCTTGTGCTCGGGCCGGATCGGCACTTTCGGATCCTCCTTGCGGAACTCGAGCAGCACCAGGCGTCCGGTGCGCTTCAGCGCCGGCCGCAGGCGGCGGATGAACTCCTGCGGCGCCGCGAGTTCGTGATAGACGTCCACCATGATCGCGAGGTCGAGCGAGTCGGCCGGCAACTTCGGGTCGTCGGGCGTGCTCAGCACCGTTTCGACGTTGGTCAGGCGGGCGGCCGTCACGCGCCGCCGCACGATGTCGAGCATGCCGGTCTGGATGTCGGTGGCGTAGACCTTGCCTTCGGGGCCGACGGCGTCGGCCATCCGCATCGTGTAGTAGCCGGACCCGGCGCCGATGTCGGCGACCACCTGGCCCTTCTTCAGCTGCAGGGCGCGGATGGCGACACTCGGGGCTTCTTCCGCCTCGCGTTCGGGGCGCTCGAGCCAGCCGGCGCCGCCCACACCCATGACCGGCGCGATGATGCGGCCGCTGATGGGGTGACGGCCCTGGGCGTCGAGCCCGACCAGCATCAGGCAGGCGGCGAGGGCGCCGGCGGCGAGCGCCGGGAGCCGCCGGGCGGCGAGGCTACGTGTGACCATGAGCGTCATCCTAGTCCCTTCTGAGACGTCCGGCCGCGGTGTTGCGATTCGCCGCCGGCCGTGCCAGACCCGCTAAGATAGGCGCCACGATGGCCGTGATTCACCCGTTCGCCGCCCTGCGCCCCACCCCGGCCACCGTAGCACGCGTGGCAGCCGTGCCCTACGACGTCGTCAACACCGACGAAGCCCGCGCCCTCGCCGCCGACGACCCGCTGAGCTTCCTGCGCGTCTCGCGCCCGGAGATCGAATGCCCGCCCGGCACCCCGATCTATTCGGACGCGGTCTATCAGCGCGCCTCCGATAACTTCGACCGGCTGCGGCGCGCGGCGCCGCTCGTCATCGAAGACACCCCGAGCCTCTACATCTACCAGCTCCACATGGCGGGGCACGTGCAGACGGGCGTGGCCGCCTGCTATTCGGTGGACGAGTATGCACGTGACCTCATCCGCAAGCACGAGAAGACGCGGCCCGACAAGGAAGACGATCGCACGCGTCACATCCTGACGCTGCGCGCACAGACCGGGCCGGTGTTCCTGACCTATCGCGCGTCGGCCGCCGTGGACGGCGTGGTGAGCACCGCCGTCGCCGGCGCGCCGCTCTTCGACTTCACCGCGGCCGACGGCGTGCGGCATGTGGTGTGGCGCGTGCCCGAGGCTCAGGTCGCCCCCCTGGTCGCGGCGTTCGCCGCCGTGCCGGCGCTCTACATCGCCGACGGACATCATCGCGCGGCGAGCGCCTGGCGCACGCATCAGCAGCTGGTGGCCGAGGGCAACGGCGAACACGAGTGGTTCCTTGCCGTGGCGTTCCCCGACGCGCAGATGCAGGTGCTGCCCTACAACCGCGTGGTGCGCGATCTGCACGGACTGAGTGCCGAGGCGTTCAGGGCCGCACTGGCCGCGCGTGTCACGGTCACGCCGGGCGGTCCGGCCACCCCGGCGCGGCGGGGGCAGGTGGCGATGTATCTCGGCGGCCGCTGGTCGACGCTCGACCTCGGGGCGCCCCCGGCCGGGCTGTCGGCCGATGCCGCGCTCGACGTCAGCCGACTGCAGGACGTGGTGCTCGGGCCCGTGCTCGGCGTCGCCGATGTGCGCACCGACAAGCGCATCGACTTCGTGGGCGGCATCCGCGGCACCGCGGAACTGGAACGTCTCGTCGACGGCGGCGCGTTCGCCGTCGCCTTCTCGCTCGTGCCCGTGTCGGTCGACGATCTGATGCGGATCTCCGACGCCGGCGGCATCATGCCGCCCAAGTCCACCTGGTTCGAACCGAAGCTGCGCGACGGCGTGCTCAGTCATCTCGTCTGAGCGGTCCCGCGTGCCGCCGACATTCCGCGTGAGGGTCCCATGAACGTGCTGGTGGCGGACAAATTCGAACAGAGCGGCCTCGACGGGCTGCGGGCGCTCGGCTGCGAGGTGTCGTATCAGCCGGACGTCAAGGACGCTGCGCTCGTCGAGGCGGTGCGCGCGACCGGGGCGTCGGTGCTCGTCGTGCGTTCGACGCAGGTGACCGAAGCCGTGCTCGATGCCGGCGGGCTCGCGCTCGTCGTCCGGGCCGGCGCCGGCGTGAACACGATCGATGTCGCCGGGGCCTCGAAGCGCGGCATCTACGTGTCCAACTGCCCCGGCAAGAACGCCGTGGCGGTGGCGGAGCTCGCCTTCGGCCTCATCCTCGCGCTCGATCGGCGTATTCCCGACAACGTGGCGGACCTGCGCGCCGGCACCTGGAACAAGAAGGAATACTCGCAGGCGCGCGGGCTGTCGGGTCGCACGCTCGGGCTCATCGGCTTCGGCAACATCGGGCAGGAGATGGCCATCCGCGCCACCGCTTTCGGCATGCCGGTCGTGGCGTGGAGCCGGCGCTTCGACGACAACGCCGCCGAGCGCGAACGCGTCGAAGACGCCTTCGGCATCGCCATCGCCGAGTCGGCCGAGGAGGTCGTGGCCGCCGCCGACGTCGTGAGCGTCCACCTGGCGCTCTCGAAGGACACGCGCGGCTTCGTGGACGCCGAACTGCTCGGCCACCTGAAGCCCGGCGCCACCTTCATCAACACGGCGCGGGCCGAAGTGGTGGACCAGGCAGCGCTCGCCGCCGTCGTGCGCGAGAAGGGTGTGCGCGCCGGACTCGACGTGTTCGCCGCCGAACCGGCCACCGCCACCGGCGACTTCGCCGATGACATCGTGCGGCTGCCGGGCGTGTACGGCACGCACCACATCGGCGCCTCGACGGATCAGGCGCAGGACGCCATCGCCGCCGAAACCGTGCGCATCGTCCGCACGTTCAAGGACACGGGCCGCGTGCCGAACGTCGTGAACCTCGCGAAGTCGACACCGGCCACGCACATGCTCGTCGTGCGGCACCGCGACCGGCCCGGCGTGCTCGCCCACATCTTCGGCGAGCTGCGCGGCGCCGGCCTGAACGTGCAGGAAACCGAAAACGTCATCTTCGACGGCGCCGAAGCAGCCGTCGCCCGCATCAACCTCGACGGCGCGCCGGCCCGCCACACGCTCGACGCCGTGCGCGATCACACCCACGTACTCGACGTGCAGCTCGTGTCGCTGTCGTAGTCCCTGTTCCCTGTTCCCTGTTCTTTGAGCCCCGCCCATGTCAGAACGCATCTTCAACTTCTCCGCCGGTCCCGCCATCCTGCCCGAAGCCGTGCTGCTCGAAGCGCAGCGCGACCTCGTCGCGCTGCCGGGCGTGGGCATGTCGGTGCTCGAAATCAGCCATCGCTCGAAGACGTTCGAGGCGATCCTGGCAAAGACCGAAGCCGACCTGCGCACCCTGGGCGGCGTGCCGGCGAACTACAAGGTGCTCTTCCTGCAGGGCGGCGCGTCGCTGCAGTTCTCGATGGTGCCGCTCAACCTGCTGACCGCCGGCACCACAGCCGACTACATCGTCACCGGCGGCTGGTCGCAGAAGGCGGTGAAGGAAGCGCAGCGCGTCGGCACGGTGCACATTGCCGGCTCGACCGAGAGCGAGAACTTCGCGCGCATCCCGCGGCAGGACGAGCTGCAGCTGACGCCCGGCGCGGCCTACGTGCACTTCACGACGAACAACACGCTCTTCGGCACCGAGTGGGCGAGTGAACCGTCCGTCGGCGACGTGCCCCTCGTGGCCGACACCTCGTCGGACATGTTCAGCCGGCCGATCGACGTCGCGAAGTACGGCCTCATCTATGCCGGCGCGCAGAAGAACCTCGGGCCGTCCGGCGTGACGCTCGTCATTGTGCGCGAGGACCTGCTGGCGCGGTCGAGCAAGACGCTGCACACGATGCTCAACTACGCCGTGCATGCCGAGAACGGCTCGATGTACAACACGCCGCCGTGTTTCGGCATCTACCTCATGGGCCTCGTCATGAAGTGGGCCCTCGCGCAGGGTGGACTTGCGGCCATCAGCGCCGCCAACGACCGCAAGGCAGCGGCGCTCTATGCCGAGATCGATCGCACGGGCTTCTACCGCGGCACCGCCGCGAAGGACAGCCGCTCGCGCATGAACATCACCTTCCGGCTGCCGTCCGAAGAGCTCGAAGGGAAGTTCGTGAAGGAATCCACGGCCGCCGGGCTCGACGGCCTCAAGGGCCACCGTTCGGTGGGCGGCATGCGCGCTTCGATCTACAACGCGTTCCCCGAAGCGGGCGTCACCGCGCTCGTGGACTTCATGCGCGAGTTCGAGCGGAAGAACGGCTAGGCGCTACGGCGTGCCCGGGCCGAACTTGCGGCCGCCCCGGCGGCGACGTCCGCC
>JALHON010000294.1 GCA_022842985.1 Acidobacteriota bacterium
GACGGCCCCCGGCGAACCGCTGCCCGACAACGCGCGCGAACAGTTCCTCGGCGCCATCAAGTCGGCCAAGGTGTTCTTCTTCAACGCCGTCGTGGCGCAGGCCTACAAGATCGACGTCACGCCGGCGATGATCACATTCGCCTTCCTGCCGAAGCAGAAGGTGCCGAAGGCGCAGTGCGAAGAGAACCGTGCGCTGCTCGAAGGCCTGGCGGAACAGACCTTCGGCCGCGGCATCCCCGTGAAGGTCACGACGGTCGACGGCGACCCGGCGCAGGCGGAGCCCATCGGCGGTGCCGTGCCGGCGGCCACCGCCCCGCGTCCTGTGATGAAGAGTCCCGTGGCTACGGGAGCCGGCGCCGACACGTTGCGCGACGAGGCGATGGCGAACCCGGTCGTGCAGTCGATGCTCGAGATCTTCCCGGTGGACAAAGTGAAGATCGAAGAGATGTGAGGCCGATACCGTGCTGCCAGGTCCCCTCGACGCGCTCATCGAACAGTTCCGCAAGCTCCCCGGCGTGGGCGCCAAGAGCGCGCAGCGCCTGGCCTTCCACGTCCTGAAGACGCCGCGCGAAGACACCGAACGGCTCTGCGAGGCGATCCGGCACGTGAAGGACAACGTGACCTACTGCTCGGTGTGCCACAACATCACCGACGTGGACCCGTGCCGTTACTGCGGCGACGAGGCACGCGACCAGCGCCTCATCTGCGTGGTCGAAGAACCGCAGAACGTCAACGTGATCGAGAAGTCGCGCGGGTTCCGCGGCGTCTATCACGTGCTGATGGGCACGATCTCGCCGCTCCAGGGTATCGGCCCCGACGACCTCAAGATCAAGGGGCTGCTCGCCAGAATCGACGGCGGCAAGGTGGACGAAGTCATCCTGGCCACGAGCCCGACGGTGGAAGGGGAGGCGACGGCGATTTATCTGGCCCGCCTGCTGCGTCCGCTCGGCGTGCGCGTGACCCGTATCGCCACGGGTATCCCCGTGGGCAGTGACCTCGAATACGCCGACGAGCTCACGATGGGCAAGGCGATGGAGGGCCGCCGCGACGTGTCGTAGTCCGGCCCGGCCGGTCTAGAATCGTCAGCGTTTCGTCGAGATGCTCCCCATCTCCTATCAGATGCCTGCCGCCGCGCTCGTGGCGGTTGTCGGCCTCATGGCCTGCGTAGCGGGATTCCGCCTGCTGCGCTACGTGCTGGCCGCGTTCGGCTTCATCATCGGCGGCCTGGCCGCCAGCTCCGTGCTCGGCGCGAGCGAAACCGCCTACCAGGTGGGCGCGTTCATCGTCGGCGGCATCGGCGGCGCGGTCATCATGGTGGCCGCCTCGTTCATCGGCGTGGCGCTCGTCGGCGCCGGCCTGGGCGCCGCAGCGGTCACGCTCATCTGGACGCAGCTGCCCGGGGATCCGCACCCCTACGTCGTCATCCTGGCCTCGGTCGCGGGCGCGTGGCTGGCCACGTGGCTGCAGCGCTACGTCACCATCGTGGGCACGGCCTTCGCCGGCGCCTGGGCGCTCATCGTGGGCGCGCTCGCGCTCACGGGCGACAAGGCGAAGCTCGCGGCGGCCGCGGCCGGCGACGTGTGGGTGCCGTATCCGATGCAGCCGGCGCCCGGTCAGGCGTGGGTGCCGTGGGCGTGGATCGCGCTCGGCCTCGTGGGCGTGTTCCTGCAGCTCAAGGTCACCGGCGGCAGCGGCGGCCGCGTCGTGAAGCAGAACAAGAAGTAGCGCGGACCGCGGCGCGGGTTACGCCGCGAACGTGACGCCCGTCATGCGTTCCGAGGCGGCCCACCAGGCCGCGGCCGTCTCCGCATCGCGCACGTGCGGATGGACGCCGGTGTAGGGCGGCGTGCCTGCGACCCACGGCGCGGCGATGTTGCAGTCCTTGCAGTAGGCGCCGCCGTGGCCTTCGAGCAGCGGCGACACCGCGCACCACACGCTCGTCGCGGCGCCCTGTTCCACGGTCTTGAAGAGCGGATTCAGATTGCCGGCGGCGTCGTACCAGCCGAGCGCGATCTGTTCCTCCATCGACAGGTGGCGCTGCAGCGGCGTGCGGATGCCTCCCGGATCGACGGCGAAGGCATGCACGCCACGCGGCGCGCCCAGCGTGTCGAGGTGCAGCGCGAAGAGCGCGTTGAGCGACTTGGCCTGGGCGTAGGCGGTCCACTTGTCGTACGGCCGCCGCTCGAAGTGCGGATCGTCGATGTCCAGGCCGCCGCGGGCATGGCCGCTCGACGAGAGCGCCACGACGCGCGCCCCCGGTGTGGCCGTGAGGAGCGGCCACAGGCGCGCGGTCAGCTGGAAGTGCCCGAGGTGATTCGTCGCGAGCTGACTCTCGTAGCCGCGGGCGTCGCGCGCGAGCGGGCTGGCCATCGTGGCGGCGTTGTTGATGAGCACGTCGAGCCGCGACAGACGCGCCGCGCACGCGGCCGCGAAGGTGTCGATGGCGGCCGGCACGGCCAGATCGAGCGGCAGTATCGTGATGTCGCCGGGCACCCCGGCAAGGTCGGTGGCCGCCGCATCGGGACGCCGCGCGCCCACGATCACCTGCGCGCCCGCGCCCGCCAGCGCGCGCACGGTCTCGGTGCCGAGGCCCGAATAACCGCCGGTGACGATGGCGGTCGTGCCGGTGCGATCGTGGCCGGCGATGACCTCGGCGGCGGTCGAGCGGTAGCCGAAGGGGGAGTCGAGCGGCTGCTGGGCGGTGGGCATGCCCACAGTATCGTCCAGCTCTACCGTCCCGCGGTGAGGCTCATCACGCGACCCAGGCTGCCCTTGTAGCCCGTCATCTCGAGATAGCCGCGGCCCGACACGGCCGTGCCGCGTGCCGTGCCGGTGACGCGCACCATGCCTTCCCAGTAGGAGACGCCCGCGCTGGTCGTGGCCAGTTCCTGATTCTCGAGCGGCGTGGTCACGGTGAGCGCGATCTGTTCGCCCGGCACGGCGATCGTCCAGCCCACCGGATAGGTCGCGCCGCTCGGCCCGGTGTACTTCGCGCCGGTCGGGGTGAGCGTGAAGTCGGTCGCGGTCAGGTGCTTCGTGCCGCCGCGGGCATCCACGAGCGTGCCGCTCGACCGCGGATCGCGCGAGCCGTCGGCGCGCCGCAGCTGGTAGAGCATCAGCTCGCGGTTGTCATCGAGCTGCAGCGACAGCCAGTCCCAGCCCTGCTGCTCGGGTTCGAGGAAGCTCGTGCCGAACTCGTGGTCCATCCAGCTCTCGCCGGTGACGGTGAATTCTTCGCCGTCGATCGTGAGCGTCCCGCGCGTGGGCATGCGCGTGAGCGAGTAGTAGTGCGAGGCGTTGCCGGGCCGCGCGCCCTTCTGGCTGATGCCGTTGATGCCGTTCACCGCCGGCGGCTTGCCCTCGTCGAGCGTGAGGCGCACGGCGGCGCCGCGCGTCGTGGCGACGATCTCGTGCCGGCCCGCGGCATCGAGTCCGGCGCGCCAGTCGTCGTTCCACACACGGTAGCGGTCGGTGGCCGCGCCGCTCAGCCCCGGGCCGCCGCGCGACAGCCGTTCGTCGAAGCGGTAGCGCCGGCCGTCCGGGTCCGACACCGCGAGATGCGCCATGTAGATGTCGCGCACGGCCCAGCGCGACGGATTCACCGGCGCCGCATCGATGCCCACGCGGAAGAACGTGACCTGATAGCCGAAGCGCCGCCCCGACGACGTGGCCACGTTGCCCGTGTAGTACCACCACTCGATCTTCTTGTCGGGATGACTCGCATGATCGCGCGGGAACTCGAACGTGTATCCCGCGGTGGCATCTTTCCACGCACTCTGCGCGCCGATGGACCCCGTCGCGGCGAGCGTGAGACAGGCAAGGGCGAGCACACGCCCCAGCGCCCTGGTCCCTGTTCCCCGTTCCCTGTTCCCTGCCTTATTCTTCATGCTCCACCACCAACTGTGTGGCCTTTCGGGCCGGCAGGAATCCCGCGATGGCGGTGGCGGCGATGACCGCAACCGACACCTGCAAGAGGAAGAGCCACGGCACGCGGAACTGAATCGTCCAGCCGAAGCTCTGCACGTTGATCACGTAGACGAGCAGCAGCGACAGGGCGAGCCCGGTCACGAGGCCGATGATCATGCTCGTGGTGCCGATGAGCGCCGCTTCGATGACCACCACACGCTGCACCTGGCGCTTGAGCGCGCCGATGAGGCGCAGCATCCGCAGCTCGCGGCGCCGCTCGAGCACGAGCGTGAGCAGCGTGCCGGCCACGCCGAGCATCGCCACCACGATGGCGATGAGTTCGAGCGCGTAGGTGATGGCGAACGTGCTGTCGAAGATGCGCAGCACTTCGGCGCGCAGCGTGCGGTTCGTGTAGATGAAGGCACGGTGGCCTTCGTCGAGCGTATCGAGCACGTCGCGTCGCACCGTTTCCGGGTCGGCGCCCTCGCGCAGATAGACGGCGGCGCTCGTGGGCAGACGTTCGCCGAAGTAGCGCGCGAACACCGGGCGGTCCATCACGATGACGCCGCGGTCGATGGCGTAGTCGTAGTAGATGGCGGCCACGGTGAAGGGCCGTTCGCCCATCTGGGTCGAGAGCTGCAGCGTGTCGCCGGGGCGCGTGCGGTATTTGTTGGCGAAGGCTTCCGAGACGAGCACGGCATCCGAGCCGATGGCACGGGCGAGCGCCTCGCGCCCGTCCGAGGGCTCCTTGAAGAGCAGCGACCCGTGCGAGCGCACGATGTCGAACTGCCCGGCGCCGAGCACCACGAGATTGCCCTGGTAGACCAGGTCGAGGTTGCGGAACGTGTCCACCGCGGCCACGGACGGATGGGCCTCGAGCGTGTCGATGATCGATGGCGAGAGCGCCTGCGCCGAACCGGTCGTGGGCTGCACGCCCGGGCCCACGAAGAGGTCCGCCTGCAGCGTCTGGCCCACCCAGTAGACGACGGTCTCACGGAAGCTGCCCACCATCACCGCGATCGCGACCATCATCGCGAGCGCCACGGAGAGCGCGGCGATCGAAATCGAGAGACGCGGGATGGCGGCGGTGAAGTGCGCGTGCGCCAGGCGTCCCGTGACGCCGAACCAGGCGAGCGGCCGCGCCAGCACCTTCGCCGTGGCGAAGATGATCGCCGGCACGAGCAGCGACGCCCCGATGATCGTGGCGAAGGCCGAGCCGTAGGCGAAGAGCGGGCGGCCATCCACCGGGCCGAGCTGCGCGAGTCCCATTGCCGCGGCCAGCACGATGAGCGGCACGAGGAACGTCGAGACGCGCAGGCGCACGCGCGATGCCAGCCGGTCGCTGCCACGCATCGCGGCGGTGGGCGGCACGCGGCTCGCTTCGAGCGCCGGCACGAGCGCGGCCAGGAGCGACAGCGGCAGGCCGAGCCCGAAGGCGAGCGCCACATGCGCCAGCGAGAGCGCCGG
>JALHON010000295.1 GCA_022842985.1 Acidobacteriota bacterium
GACCCGCCTCGCGGGCGCGGTGCTCGCGGCCGCGGCCGCGCTCGCCCTCGCCACCGGCTGCGGTGGCCGCGCGCACGTCGTCGCCGGACAGAAGGTCATCGTGCTCGGCATCGACGGCTTCGACCATCAGCTCACGCGCGAGCTGCTCGCCGCCGGACGCCTGCCGAACCTCGCGCGGCTGGCGCAGCAGGGCGGCTTCACGCCGCTTGCCACCTCCACGCCGCCGCTGAGTCCGGTCGCGTGGTCCACCTTCATCACCGGCCTCGATCCAGGCGCGCACGGCATCTTCGACTTCATCCACCGCGAGCCCGACACACTCGCGTCGTTCCTCTCCACGTCGCGCACGGTGCCGCCGGGCCGCATGCTGACGCTCGGGCCGTGGCAGTTCCCGCTGTCGTCAGGACGCGTCGAGCTCCTGCGCGGCGGCGAGGCCTTCTGGGAGGCCCTCGAAGCGCGCGGCATCGAGACGACCGTCGTGCGCATGCCGGCGAACTTCCCGCCGTCGGGCAAGGCCACGCGCGAGCTGAGCGGCATGGGCACGCCCGACATGCTCGGCACCTACGGCATCTTCACGCTGTTCTCGTCGAAGCCCGACGTGTTCGAACGCCGCGATGTCTCGGGCGGCGTGATTCAGCCGATCGACGTCATCGACGGCGTGGCGCGCGGCCGGATCGAGGGCCCGTCGCATCCCTACCGCGTCACGCCCACGCCGATGACGGTGGACTTCGCCGCGCACGTGGATGCGAGCGGACAGGCGGTGCAGCTCGTCATCGGCGACGAGACACGCGTGCTCGAAGTGGGCGAATGGAGCTCGTGGGTGCCCGTCGGCCTGCCGCTCCTGCCCTTCCAGACCCTGCCCGGCGAGGTGCGTTTCCTCCTGAAGAGCCTTACCCCGTACTTCGAGCTTTACGTCAGCCCGATCAACTTCGATCCCCACGCGCCGGCACTCCCCATCTCGACGCCGGATGACTACGCGGCCGAACTGGCCGACGCGGAGGGCCGCTACTACACGCAGGGCATGCCCGAAGACACGCGGGCGCGCAACGTCGAGGCCCTTACGGCCGATGAGCTGCTGGCGCAGGCGCGGATCACCGCCGACGAGAACCGGCGGCAGTTCCGCTACGTGCTCGACCGCTTCCGCGACGGGCTGCTCTTCTACTACTTCGGCCACGTCGACCAGGTGTCGCATGTCATGTGGCGCTCGATGGATCCGGGCCATCCCGCGTACACGGAGGCGGACGCCCGCTACCGCGAGGTCATCGGCGACCTCTACGTGGAGATGGACGCCGTCGTCGGCCAGGCCATGGCGGCCCTCGGGCCGAACGATCTGCTGGTCGTGATGTCGGACCACGGCTTCGCGCCGTGGCGCCGCGCCGTCAACGTGAACAGCTGGCTGCGCGACCACGGGTACCTGGCCGTCACGAATGCCCGCGCCGCCACCGAACCTGGGCTCGCCGGCGTGGACTGGACGAAGACGCGCGCCTATGCCGTGGGCCTGAACGGCGTGTATCTCAACCTGCAGGGCCGCGAGTCGAAGGGCATCGTGCCGCCAGCGGAGGCGTCGCGCCTCGCGGCCGAGATCGCGGCGGCCATGGAAGGCACGCTCGACCCGGCCACGAACGCCCCGGCCATCACGAAGGCGTTCGTGACGGCGACAGCCTTCGCCGGCCGCGCCTATCCGCGCATCGAGCCCGACATCGTCGTCGGCTACGCCCGCGGCACCCGCGTGGCGAGCGACTCGGCGCTCGGCATCATCGCGCCGGAGGTCTTCAGCGACAACCGCGAGCCGTGGAGCGGCGACCACAGCATGGATCCCGCGCACGTGCCCGGCGTGCTCTTCACCAGCCGGCCGCTGAAGGTGCCGTCTGATCGGCTGCAGACGCTCGCCGCGTCGATCCTGGCCGAGTTCGGCGTCACCGGTTTTCCGACAGTGAGGTCCACCCCGTGATCTTCGGTTCTGGCGTCAAGCTCGACAAGGCGCTCATCGCCCGCGTCAAGCGCATCTCGGATCTGGCCGGCTACTCGTCGGTCGAGGAATTCATCACCCACGCGCTCGAGAAGGAGCTTGCCCAGCTCGAGAGCGCGGGTTCCGAAGAGGAGCTCAAGAAGCGCCTCAAGGGCCTCGGATACCTGTCGTAGCCCGATGACCCTCGTGAACGCCCTGCTCGTGCGGCTGGCCGATGCCGTGCTCGCGCCGCTCGCCGGTCTGCCGCCGCTCGCGGTCGTGGCCGGCTGCGCGCTCGGCTCGGCGCTGGCGGTGCTGGCGGTGATGCGGTTCACGTCGAATCAGGCAGCGCTCGGCGCGGTCAAGCGGCGCATCCACGCCGCCCTGCTCGAGATGCGCCTCTACAACGACGACCTGCGGGCGCTGCTCCGCGCGCAGGGCGAGGTGCTGCGCCACAACGTCACCTACGTGGGGCTGTCGCTCGTGCCGCTCGTCATCACCGCCGTGCCACTCACGCTCGCCATCGCGCAGCTCCAGGCCTGGTATGGCTACACGGGGCTCACGCCGGGCACGCCGGTGGTCGTCACGGCCTCCGTGAGCAGCGGCACCGGCGCGGCGCTGCCGCGGCTCGAAGGCGCCGGAGTCGAGGTGACCGGACCGCCCCGCTACTTCCCGACGCTCGGGGAGGTGACGTGGCGGATAGTGCCGCGCGCGCCCGGCCCGACCACGCTGCGCCTCGTGACCGCCGGCGGAACCGTGATCGAGAAGCAGCTCCACGTCGCCGCCGGGAACGACGTGGCCCGCCGGTCGCCGGTGCGCGAGCAACCGTCCTTCGTGGGCCAGCTCCTCTATCCGTCCGAGCCACCGCTCGACGCCGCGGCCGGCGTGACCGCCATCCGCCTGCCCTACCCCGAGCGGCTGCTCCCAGTGGCCGGCCAGGCCGTGCACTGGCTCTACCTCTACCTCGCGCTCACCTTCGCCTTCGTGCTGCTGCTGCGCAAGCCGCTCGGCGTCGTGATCTGACGGGCCGCACGGCCTCCGCCCGGCGCGGCGAGTACGCAGCCGCGCGGGCGCTTGGTACAATGCCCGCATGTTCCAGCGACGCGAGCGGCGATGGGCCTGGCCCGCGCTGGCTCTCCTGACCGGCCTGGCCGCCATCGGGGCCTGCGGCCGCACGGCCAGCACGCCGGCGAACCTGCTCGTCATCAGCCTCGACACCCTGCGGGCCGACCGCATCGGATCGTACGGACACGCCGCCGCGCAGACGCCGACGCTCGACGCGCTGGCGGCGCGCGGCGCCCGCTTCACGAACGCCACCACCACGACGCCGCTCACGCTGTCGGCCCACACGAGTCTCTTCACCGGCACGTGGCCGATGGCGCACGGCGTGCGCGACAACACCGGCTTCTACGTGGACGAGGCCGCCATCACCCTGGCCGAGGTCCTCAAGGGGCGCGGCTACCGCACCGGCGGATTCGTGGGTGCCTTCGTGCTCGACGCGCGGTGGGGCATCGCGCAGGGCTTCGACCACTACTTCGACGACTTCGATCTGTCGGAAGACGTCGGCCCCGGGCTCGATGCGATTCAGCGCCGCGGCAGCGAGGTGGTGGACCAGGCCACGGCGTGGCTCGGACAGGCCTCGACGCAGCCCTTCTTCGCCTGGGTGCACCTCTACGACCCGCACACGCCGTACGACGCACCGGCGGAATTCGCCTCGCGATTCCCCGCCACGCGCGATGGCGCCTATGACGCGGAGGTCGCCTACACCGACGCGCAGGTCGGCCGGCTGCTGGCGTCACTCGAGGCCGGCGGCCGCCTCGACAACACGCTCGTCGTAGTGCTCGCCGACCACGGCGAACAGCTGGGTGAACATCAGGAGCAGTCGCACGGCTTCTTCATCTACGACGCCTCGGTGCGGGTACCGCTCATCGTCGCCGGGCCCGGCATCGCCGCCCGCGTCGTGCCCGATCAGGTGCGCATCGTCGACGTGATGCCGACCGTGCTGGACCTGCTCGGCGTGAGCGGGCCGGCGGCCGTGCAGGGCACGTCGCTGCGGCCGGCACTCGACGGCCAGCGGCAGTCCCTGCTGGGCTTCTCGGAATCCTGGTATCCGCGTTTCCACTACGGCTGGAGCGATCTCAAGGCCGTGCGTGACGGGCGCTACAAGTTCATCCTGGCGCCGACGCGCGAACTGTACGACGTCAGCACGGACCCCGGCGAGACGAAGAACCTGGCGGCGGCAGACCCGGCGCGCGCCGACACGATGGAACGGGCACTGCGGGCGCTCGTGGCGCAGACCTCGCGCGACGCCGCGCCCAAGGCGCCACAGGCGGTGGATGCCGCCACCGAACAGCGGCTGCGCGCCCTGGGCTACGTGGGCGGCGGCAGCGCGCGCAACCTCGAGGAACGCCCGCGCCGGGATCCCAAGGACACGATCTCGCTGTACAACCTGCTGCTCCTGGCCGGGGCGGACTCCGAGGCCGGCCGCTACGACGCCGCCATCAGCAAAGTGCGCGAGGCGCTCGCGGCCGACCCCGAGATCATCGAGGGCTACTCGCGCCTCGGCAACATCGAGACGAAGGCGGGACGGCACGGCGAGGCCATCCAGGCGTATCAGCGGGCGCTCGCCCTCGACCCGGAGCACCTGCTCTCCACCTACAACCTCGCGCTCGCCTATCGCGCGGCCGGCCGGATCGATGAAGCCATCGTCGGACTCGAGCGCACGCAACAGCTCGACCCGCGCAGCGGACGCGCGCATTTCCAGCTCGGCGACATCTACATGCAGCGGGGCGAACCGGCCAGGGCCGTCGAGGTACTGACGCGCGGCCTGACGCTGGACGTGGACCGGGCGCCGTTCCTGGTGAAGCTCGGCGAGGCGCACCTGGAGCTCAAGCAGTACGACGCGGCCGAGAAGGTGCTGCGGGAGGCGGTGACGCTGCGGGCGGACGTGCCGCGCGGCCAGTACAACCTGGCGCTCGTGGCCGAACAACGCGGCAACGCCGGCGCCGCGCGCGCGGCCTACGACGCCGAGATCGCCGCCAACCCGAAGAACTACGGCGCGCAGTTCAATCTGGGCAAGCTGCTGATGAAGGAAGGCCGCCTGGCCGACGCCACCAGCCGTTTCCGCGCGGCGGTCGAGGCGCGCCCGGACTTCGCCGAAGGCTACCTGTATCTGGCCAAGGCGCTGCTCGATACCGGCAACCTGGCGGGCGCCGAGCAAGCGGCGCGTGACGGGCTCGAGCGGCGGCCCACCGCGTCGATTGCGCCGCTCGGGCACTACGTGCTCGCCGACGTCTACTCGCGGCTGGGCCGCGAGAACGAGGCGGCCCGGCAGGTGGCCCTGGCCCGCCGCCTGGAGCAGCGCCGATGATCGGGCGCGCAGGCCGGCGCGTGCTGGCGGCGTGCGCCGTGGC
>JALHON010000296.1 GCA_022842985.1 Acidobacteriota bacterium
CACGAGCGCCCAGAACGCTTCCGTGAGCCCGCACGCGTCGGCCACGAGGCGCGCGGCGGGCCCGAGCAGCACCGTCGCCGCGAAGAGCCACGGCAGGCGCGCCGCCGGCAGCCACACGACGGCCCACGGCCAGTGCAGGTAGAACTGCTCTTCCACGGCCAGTGACCAGAAGTGACTGAAGTGCCCCTGCCACACGCCCTGCCAGGCGATGTAGGCGTTCGAGAGATAGGCGGCGTGCCACGGCCATGTGGTGGCGGCGAGCGGCACATCGGCGGCCCACGCCACCGCGAGCACGACATAGAACGCCGGGAAGAGGCGCAGGGCGCGGCGCAGGTAGAAGCGGCCCACGGCGGCCGGGCGATCCGGCGCGGTGCGCAGGCCGAGCAGGATACGCGTGATGAGGAAGCCGCTCAGCACGAAGAACAGGTGCACGCCGGCGCCGAACGGCAGACCGAACTGCCACCCGGGCAGCCAGTGCGACCAGGCGACGGCCGCCACCGAGACGGCGCGCAGGCCGTCGAGATGCGGCGCGTAGGCCGGCCGCGCCTCAGTAGCCACGCGCGAGATCGACCAGCCAGTGCAGCGGCTGGCCCGCCTCCCGGCGGCGGATGTTCTCGGCGAAGAGATCGACGACGTCGAACCAGTGGTCGGGGCGGAACCCCGAGGTATGCGGCGTGAGCACGGTGTTCGGCGCGCGCCAGATCGGATGCGACGCCGGCAGCGGCTCTTCGTGGAAGACGTCGAGCGCCGCCCCGGCGAGATGGCCGCTCGTGAGCGCGTCGACGAGCGCCAGGGTGTCCACGAGCTGGCCGCGGGCGACGTTCACGAGGCGCGCGCCCGGACGCATCCGCGCGATCCGCGCCCGATCGAAGAGCGCGTCGGTCGCGGCCGTGAGCGGCGCGGCGATGACCACGGCGTCCGCCACCGCGAGCATCGCGTCGAGGCCGTCTGGGCCCCACACGCGCGAGACGCCGGGCGGCGCCCCGCGTGACGGGTCGCGGCGCACGCCGACGACGTCCATGCCGAAGGCCGCGGCGAGGCGCGCGACTTCGGCGCCGATCGAGCCGAGCCCCACGACCCCCAGACGCTGCCCGCGCAGCACCACCGGCAACTGCGCGCCGGTGAATTCGTTCTGCGCCCAGGCCGCCTGCTGCTGCCGCTCGAAGGCGAGCGGCAGCCGGCGCGTGAGGGCCAGGAGCGATGCCAGCACGTGTTCGGCGATCGGCGTGGACTGGATCTGCCGCGAGTTCGACACGACGATGCCGCGCGCGGCCAGTTCCGGCAGGCAGAGCGTGCCGACGGCCACGGCCGAGGAATGCAGCCAGGTCAGCCGCTCGGCCGTCGCCAGTTCGGGCGGCGTCAGCACCCAGGTGAAGGCGATGTCACACACGCGCAGGCCCTCGGCGCGCGCCTCGGGCGTCGTCGCGTGGAGGATGGTGTGCTGCGGACAGAGCGCGCGCAGACGGTCGACCGCCGCCGCGGGGATCTGCCACGCGGCCACGGGCTGCTGGATCGAGACGAGGATCGTCACCGCGCGCGGCTCCGCGCCGGGCGCACCGCGCGCCGGTAGTGGCCGGATCGGCCGCCGCGCTTCTCCTCGAGGCGCACATCCTCGATCACCATCGCCTGGTCGATGGCCTTCAGCATGTCGTAGACGGTGAGCGCCGCGACCGACACGGCGGTGAGCGCCTCCATCTCGACCCCGGTCTGCCCCTGTGTACGGACGGCGGCGCGGATGCCGATGCCGCGCGGCGTGTGCGAGAGCTCCACGTCGATACCGGTCAGCACGAGCGGATGGCAGAGCGGGATGAGATCGGACGTGCGCTTGGCGGCCATCACGCCGGCCAGCCGCGCCGCCTGCAGGGGATCGCCCTTCTTCAGGCGCCCGTCGCGCACCGCGCGCCGCGTGGCAGCCGACAGGGCAACGTGCCCCGAGGCCACGGCCTCGCGTTCGGTCACGGCCTTGGCGCCGACGTCCACCATGCGCAGTCGGCCGTCGGCATCGGCGTGGGTCAGTCGCGCGGGTTTCGGCATGCGCCCTCCTCGGGGCGGCGGTCAGGACGTGGGATCGCCCTGCGCCAGGAAGAACGAAAGACTTTCGAGCGAGACCGTCAGGTCCACACTCTTGAGCTTGATGCCTTCGGGCACGAGCAGCGTGCCGGGCGAGAAGTTGAGCACGGCCTTGACGCCGCTGCCGGCCACCTGGTCGAGCACGTGCTGCGCGGCCTCGGCGGGCACCGCCAGCACGACGATGTCCACCCGCTCCTTCTTCAGCACCTTGCGGATGTCGCGGATGTCGTGGATCGGCACGCCGCCCCGCGACTCCTCGCCGATCTTGCCATCGGCGCTGTCGAACATGGCGACGATCTCGAAGCCCTCGCGGCGGAACCCCGGGTAGTCGGCGAGGGCCATGCCGAGGTTGCCGGCGCCCATCACCGCGACCTTCAGTTTCCGGTCGAGGCCGAGAATCTGCCGCAGGTGCAGTTTCAGGTCCTTGACGTAATAGCCCACGCCGCGCACGCCGAATTCGCCGAAGTACGCCAGGTCCTTGCGGATCTGGGCGGCATTCAGGTGGAAGCGCTCGGCCAGCGTCTGGGACGAGATGGTCTCGACCCCATCGGCCTCGAGCTGGTTGAGGCAGCGGAGATAGACGGAGAGGCGGCCTGTCGTGAGTTCCGACACCTGCTCGGTGGCGGCCTTCCGCTTGTTCTTCGAATTCACAAGCACCGTCAGGATACGGCAAAGGGTCGAGACCGGTAAAGCCTCACGGCGCCCCGGCGGTCCTGCGTTACCATCCCCGCCTATGGCTCATACCTCCACGCCGCCCGGACCGGGCGCCGCCGCCCCGAAGGCGTTCACGCCCTACGTGCCCGCCAGCCAGTCGATGGCCGAGTTCACGGCCAAGGCCATCATCCTCGGGGTGCTCTTCGGCCTCCTCTTCGGCGCGTCCACGGTGTACCTGGGCCTCCGCGCCGGGCTCACGGTGTCGGCCTCGATTCCCATCGCCGTGCTCGCCATCTCGGTGCTCAAGCGCTTCGGCGGCTCGACCATCCTCGAGAACAACATCGTGCAGACGATCGGCTCGGCCGGCGAATCGGTGGCCGGCGGCGTCGTCTTCACCATCCCGGCGCTCATCTTCCTCGTGCCCGAGGGACCGAAGTACTTCAGCGACACCCAGATCACGATGCTGGCCTTCGCCGGCGGCATTCTCGGCGTGCTGATGATGGTGCCGCTCAGGCGCGCGCTCATCGTCAAGGAGCACGGCGTGCTCCCCTACCCCGAGGGCACGGCCTGCGCCGAGGTGCTCGTGGCCGGGGAACGCGGCGGCAAGCTGGCGAGCCTCGTCTTCGGCGGCCTCGGGATCGGCGCGCTCTGGAAATCGCTCTCGGGCATCTTCAACCTCTTCCTCGCGGAAGTCGGCTACTCGATGCCGCGCACCAGCCAGTTCCCGAACGCCACGCTCAACGTCGACATCTCGCCCGAGTACATGGGC
The DNA here is from genome assembly GCA_022842985.1 of Acidobacteriota bacterium. Taxonomy (GTDB): domain Bacteria; phylum Acidobacteriota; class Vicinamibacteria; order Vicinamibacterales; family UBA2999; genus CADEFD01. The sequence goes on from JALHON010000296.1 coordinate 3,494, forward strand.
GTCGGCTACGTCATCGGTCCCCGCATCGCCGGCACGATGTTCGCCGGCGGCGTGCTGTCGTGGCTCGTGCTGCTGCCCCTGCTGTCGCTGCTCGGCGCCGCGATCCCGACGCCCTTCCCGCCCATCCACCCTCTCTACGCCAGCAATCCGGCCACCGGCCAGCCGTTCCTGCTCTCGGAGATGGGACCCGGCCAGATCTGGAGCGCCTACATCCGCTACATCGGCGCGGGCGCCGTGCTGGCGGCCGGGCTCATCACGCTCGCCCGCACCCTGCCGACCATCATCGCCTCGGCCCGCGACGGCCTGAAAGGCCTCGGCGCCACCGGCGGCGCCGCGCCGCTGCGCACCGACCGTGACATGCCGATCACCGTGGTGCTCGTGGGCTCGCTGCTGCTCGCCGTGTTCCTGGCCGTCATGCCGGGCCTGCCCACGCAGGGCAATGTGCTCGTCTCGATCCTCATCGTGCTCTTCGGGTTCTTCTTCGCCACCGTGGCCTCGCGCATCACCGGCCTCATCGGCAGCTCGTCGAATCCGATCTCCGGCATGACCATCGCCACGCTCATCATCACGTGCCTCATTTTCGTGGCCCTCGGCTGGACCGGTGATGTCTATGCGCCGGTCGCGCTCGCCGTGGGCGCCATCGTCTGCATCGCGGCGGCCAACGCCGGCAACACCTCGCAGGACCTCAAGACCGGGTATCTGGTGGGCGCCACTCCCTACTACCAGCAGCTGGGGCTCGCCATCGGCGTCGTGACGTCGGCGTTCATCATCGGCATCACCGTGCTCTACATGCACCAGGTGTTCGGCATCGGCTCGAAGGACGTGGCGGCACCGCAGGCGACCCTCATGGCCACGCTCATCCAGGGCCTGCTCTCGCAGAACCTGCCGTGGGGCCTCGTCCTCGTCGGCGTGTTCATCTCGATCACACTCGAGCTGTGCGGCATCCACTCACTGTCGTTCGCGGTGGGCGCGTATCTGCCAATCGCCACGACGGCGCCGATCTTCATCGGCGGCCTCGTGCGCTGGTTCGTCGAGCGAAAGACCGGCGTGACGCAGGATTCCGACATCAGCGCCGGCACACTCTTCAGCTCCGGGCTCATCGCCGGCGGGTCACTCGCCGGCATCCTCTTCGCGGTGCTCGTCGGCCTCGAACAGCAGGGCTATCCGATTCTGTCGTCGCTGCAGGCGATCGGCAACGCCCTGCCCGTCCTGCACTCGGAAGGGATGTCCGGTCAGCTCTTCGGCGCCGGACTGTTCCTGGCGCTCGCCGTCATCCTCGCGCGTGCCGGGCAGCGTACCGTCGACTAGGGAATCATGCGGATCGCGTAGGTCCGCGATTCGCGGCGCTCGCCGCTCGTGGCCGTGAGTTCGAGCACGTACTCGCCGGCGGCGAGCGGCGCGAGCGCGATCTCGGCCACGACGACGGCCGGCTGCGGGCCCGACGCCGGCCGCTCGCTGATGGCCACCGGCACCTGCATCACCTGGCCGGCGCGATTCAGCAACCGCCCGGTCACGACGGCCGCGGCGTCGATGCGCGCCACCTCGGCCTGCAGCCGCTCGATGCGCCGGAAGCGCGGGTCGGCCGTCGGCTCGAAGCTCCGGCCCGTACCGGGCCCACGCCGCGTCGCGAGCAGCGCCGAGCCGAGAAGCGCCGTGCTGGCCGGCACGTCCACCACGGTCGAGACCACGACGGCCGCGCGCGCGCCCTCGGCGAGCGCCTCGACGCGCTCCTGGTAGCGGCCCGGCGACAACGCGGCGCCCTCGCCCTCGGG
>JALHON010000297.1 GCA_022842985.1 Acidobacteriota bacterium
TCGTCGGCGGCGCGCATCACCGCGGTCATTCCGTACTACGGCTATGCCCGTCAGGACCGCAAGGACAAGCCGCGCGTGCCGATTTCAGCCAAGCTCGTGGCCAACGTCATCGCCGCGGCCGGCGCGCACCGCGTGCTGACGATGGACCTGCACAAGGCGCAGATCCAGGCGTTCTTCGACATCCCGGTCGACCACCTGTTCGCGGCGCCGGTCATCATCGACCACCTGTCGCGCCAGGACCTGAAGAACCTGTCGATCGTCGCGCCCGACGCCGGCGGCGCCGAACGCGCCCGTGCCTACGCGAAGCGGCTCGGCGCGGAGCTCGCGGTCATCGACAAGCGGCGCAGCGAAGACGGCACCGCCGAGGTGATGAACGTCATCGGCGACATCCGCGGCCGCACCTGCGTGATTGCCGACGACATCATCGACACCGCCGGCACCATCCAGAAGGCGGCGCAGGCACTCAAGGACTCGGGGGCCGAACGCGTGCTCGCGTGCGCGGTGCACGGCGTGCTCTCGGGCCCGGCCATCGACCGCATCGAGAAGTCGCCGCTCGACAAGCTGATCGTGACCAACACGATTCCGCTCGAAGAGAAGCGCGCGCGGTGCGAGAAGATCGTCGAGCTGTCGGTGGCGCGCCTGCTCGGGCAGGCCATCCGCAGCATTCACGAAGAGACATCAGTGTCGTCCCTGTTCGTCTAGCGACGAACGAAGACGACGGGGCTAGGGGCTCGGGGCTAGGGCAAGGAAAAAGGTCATGGAAGCGACACTCGCGGCAGTGAATCGGACGGGGAAGGGCAAGAACGAGGCGCGGCGCCTGCGCGCGTCGGGCCAGGTGCCCGCGGTGGTCTACGGCGCCCAGAAGGCCGGCGACGCGATCGCCCCGGTGCAGATCGCCGTCAGCCCGAAGGAGATGATGCGCATCCTCCACTCGGCGTCGGGTGTGAACACGCTCATCACCCTGAATGGACCCGGTGACAGCACCCAGAAGGTGCTCGTCCGCGAGTTCCAGCTCGACCCGGTCACCCAGGCGCTGCTGCACGCCGACTTCTACCGCGTCAACCTCGAGAAGAAGATCGCGGTGAAGGTGCCCGTCGTGCTGCACGGCGAGCCGAAGGGCGTGAAGAACCAGGGCGGCATCCTCGAGTTCCTGCACAAGGAAGTCGAAGTCGAGTGCCTGCCGACCGCCATTCCCGAGCACATCGACGTCGACGTGGCCGAGCTCGAACTGGGGCAGGCCATCTACGTGCGCGACCTGGCGTCCAATGCCTCGTGGTCGCCGCTGAGCGACAGCGACCTCATGCTGGTCCACATCGTCAACCTCAAGGCGTCGGCGGAACCGGCGGCCGAGGGTGCAGCGACGCCGGCGGCCGCGGCCGAGCCCGAAGTGATGAAGAAGGGCAAGACCGACAAGGAAGGCGACGACAAGGACAAGCCGAAGAAGTGAAGCTCCTCGTCGGACTCGGGAATCCCGGCGCGAAGTATCACGACACGCGTCACAACGTCGGATTCCGGGTGATCGACGCGCTCGCGCGGCGCTGGTCGGTGGATCAGTGGCGCGAACAGCACCAGGCCCTCGTGGCGAAGGTGCGGGAAGGCGACGAGCCGGTGCTCGTGGCCAAACCCATGACATTCATGAACCTCAGCGGCGATGCGGTCGCCGGGCTCGCGGGGTTCTACAAGGTGGCCGTGCCCGACGTGCTCGTGGTGCTCGACGAAGTGGCGCTGCCACTCGGACGGCTCCGGGCCGGGCGGAGCGGCAGCCACGGCGGGCACAACGGCCTGAAGTCGGTCATTGCCCGCCTCGGCACGTCCGACGTGCCGCGCCTGCGCATCGGCGTGGGGCGGGGTGACGGGCGCAGAGAACTCGCGGACCACGTCCTCGGCGCGTTCGCCGCGGAGGAACGCGATCAGGTGGAAGCGGCCGTGCTGCGGGCCGCCGAGGCCTCGGTGATGTTCGTCACCGACGGCATCGAACGCGTGATGAACGTGTTCAACGCAGCGAACGACAAGCAGGACCCCAGCCCCGTCGTGTGACGGGGCGGCAGGTCTCCTTGCCACTACGGTGGCCAAGTCGACGCGCGGCGGGCGAGCGAAGCGAAGCTTCGCCGAAGCGCGAAGCGCGAAGGCGAGTCCACAAGGAGAACGGATGAACGACCGGAAGTACGAACTCGTCTACGTCATGAAACCCGAGGCCTCCGAGGCCGAGGTGGCCGAACTGCAGGCGCAGGTCGAGTCCATCATCGCCCGCGTCGGCGGTGCCCTCGAGAAGACCGATGTGTGGGGCCGCCGCAAGCTGGCCTACGACATCGGCAACCACAAGGAAGGCTTCTACGTGCTGCACGTCATCGCGGGCAGCGGCGAGCTCATGAAGGAGATCGACCGCCGGCTGCGCGTGACGGAAGGCCTGCTGCGCCACCTCGTCGTCCGTATCGACGAGAGCGAGCGCAAGGCCGAGCGCTCGAAGACCATTCGCGTGGAGGATTCGCGCCGCCGGCGCATCGCGCGCGGACTGCCGCCCGACCGTCAGCCGGGTGAAGGCCCGCAGCAGGCGGATGGCGACGACGACGATCGCGACGGCTACGAGTCTCCGGAGGCATAGAACATGGCATTTGCGAAGAAGACAGGACCTGGCGGCAAGGGCCGCGGGCGCGGCGCCAAGGCCGCCGGCGACAAGAAGGACGGCCAGCGCCGCGGGATGTTCCGCCGCCGCAAGGTGTGCAAGTTCTGCGCGGAGCGGATCGACGACATCAACTACAAGGACATGCGTATGCTGTCGGGCTTCGTGCCCGAGCGCGGCAAGGTGCTGCCGCGCCGCATCTCGGGGACCTGCGCGCTGCATCAGCGCAAGCTCCGCACGGCCATCATGCGGGCGCGCCAGATTGCGCTCCTGCCGTACGTGACCGACTAGGAGGACGACCATGGAAATCATCCTCCGCGACCACGTGGAACACCTCGGCGTGCGCGGCCAGATCGTCAAGGTCGCCGACGGCTACGCCCGCAACTACCTCCTGCCCCGGAAGCTGGCGCTGCTGGCGACCGAAGGCAACAAGAAGCGCGTCGAGCGCGAACGCAAGATCGCCGAAGCGCGCGAGGCGGAAGAACGCGAAGCGTCGCAGGCCATCGCCACGCGTCTCAGCGCTCTCGAACTCGCCTTCACCCGCAAGGTGGGTGACACCGAGCAGCTCTACGGCTCGGTCACGAACCAGGACCTCGCCGACGCGCTCAAGGCGAAGGGCTTCGACGTCGACCGCCGCAAGATCCTGCTGCCGGATGCCATCAAGGCGCTCGGCGAGTTCACGGTGCCGGTCAAGCTGCACCGCGACGTGACCGCGCAGCTCAAGGTCACGGTCTCCAAGGAATAGGGACTCGGGTTCCGGGGCTCGGGTCCCGGGGCACATCATGGCGGCCGGGCGCTCACGCGTCCGGCCGTTCTCTTTTCCACTGAGTCAAGTCTTGCGCCCGCCGGAAGGCGGGCGTAGAGTTCAAGTCCTGCCGAGCCCCGGGACCCGGGACCCGAGCCCCGCCGTTCATGGCCGAATCCACTGCTGTCGCCCCGCACGAGCGCTCTCTGCCGCACAACCTCGACGCCGAACGCTCGGTGCTCGGCGCCGTGCTGCTCGACAACGAGGCGTTCAACACCGCGATCGCCATCATCACGCCCGAGGCGTTCTTCCGCGACGCGCACCGGCGCATCTTCGAGCGGATGGTGCAGCTCACCGAGCGGCGAAGCGCCATCGACTTCGTCACGCTGCGCGAGGAGCTGACCAAGTCGGGCGAGATCGAAGACGTCGGCGGCGCCGCCTATCTCGCCTCGCTCGTCGACGGCGTGCCACGGGCGACCAACGTCGAGTACTACGCGCGCATCGTCAAGGAGAAGGCGACGCTGCGCAGCCTGATCTACGCGGCCAACAAGATCGTCGCCAACGCCTACGAGGCGGATCAGGACGCCGACCTCATTCTCGACGACGCCGAAGGCGCCATCTTCGCCGTGGCCGAAGACCGCGTGAAGGCGGGCTTCGTGCCGATGCGGCAGCTCGTGCAGGAGAGCTTCCCGAAGATCGAGAAGCTGTTCGAGCACCAGTCCTACGTCACCGGCGTCGGCTCGCACCTGCCCGACCTCGACAAGATGACGCGCGGCTTTCAGCCCGGCGACCTCGTCATCGTCGCCGCCCGTCCGTCGATGGGCAAGACCAGTCTCGTGCTGAACATCTGCCAGCACGTGGCGACCCACGCGGCGCCGTACGGCCTGCCGCGGCAGGGCGTCGCCGGCGTGTTCAGCCTCGAAATGTCGAAGGAGCAGCTCTTCATGCGCATGCTGGCGTCGGAGGCGAAGATCGACAGCTTCCGGCTGCTCAGCGGCCAGATCGGCCAGCGCGAGTACGGCCAGATCACGCACGCGATGGAGACGCTCGCCGAAGCGCAGCTCTTCGTGGACGACTCGGCCGGCATCGGCGTGCTCGAGATGCGCGCCAAGGCGCGCCGCCTGCAGGCCGAACACGGCCTCGACATTCTCGCCATCGACTACGTGCAGCTCATGACCGGCCGCGGCAAGTCCGAGAATCGCACCCTCGAACTGGCGGCCATCTCGCGGTCGCTCAAGGGCCTGGCCAAGGAGCTGAACGTGCCGATCATGGTGCTGTCGCAGCTCTCGCGCGCGCCGGAAGCGCGCTCCGACAAGCGCCCGATGCTGTCGGACCTGCGTGAATCGGGCGCCCTCGAACAGGACGCCGACGTCGTCATCATGATTTACCGCGACGAGATGTACAAGGTCGACCGCTCGATTCCGGCGGAGACCGACGGCATTGCCGAGCTCATCATCTCCAAACAACGTAACGGTCCCACCGGGACGGTGAAGACCGCATTCCTCGCGGGGCAGACCAAGTTCATGCCCCTCGCGCCGGGCGAGTGATCCGCTGCACGTCGGCCCGGGTCGATCTCGATGCCGTCCGGCGCAACTTCCGCGCGCTCACGGCGTTCCTGGCCGACGAGGCGGCGCGGAACCGCGACGCCGGGGCCGGGCCGGCGACGCCGCCGGCCATCATCGGCGTGGTCAAGGCCAACGCCTACGGGCACGGCGCCGTGCCGGTGGCGCGCGCGCTCGTGGACGCCGGGGCGTCGTGGCTCGCCGTCGCCGACATCGAGGAGGGGATCGAGTTGCGGGAGGCCGGCATTCCCGGCCGCATCCTCGTCTTCGGTGCGCTGAGCGTGAGTGACGTGGCTGGCGTGTTCACGCACGCGCTTACGCCGACCATCTCGAGCC
>JALHON010000298.1 GCA_022842985.1 Acidobacteriota bacterium
TCTGGGCCACCGCCGATGTTGCCGGGCACCACGACGGAATAAGGTGGCACCTTGCCGACGTGGATTTGGCCGGTCGCGCGATCCACCACCTTGGTGGTGGCACTGATGAACACGCCCATCGACAACACGGCGCCGGTGCCGACGATCACGCCCTCGACGACTTCCGAGCGCGCGCCGATGAAGCAGTTGTCCTCGATGATCACCGGGTTGGCCTGCAGCGGCTCGAGCACGCCGCCGATGCCGACGCCGCCCGAGAGATGGCAGTTCTTGCCGATCTGGGCGCACGAGCCGACGGTGGCCCAGGTGTCCACCATCGTGCTGCTGTCGACATAGGCGCCGAGGTTCACGAACGACGGCATCAGCACGACCGAGGGCGCGATATAAGAGCCGCGACGCACGATCGAGCCCGGCACGGCGCGGAAGCCCGCCTTGGCGAACTTCGCGGCGTTCCAGCCGGCGGTCTTGAGGGGCACCTTGTCGAACCAGGGCGCGGCGCCCAGGCCCGGGAACGAGGCGCCGCCTTCCATCGGGACCGAATCATAAAGCCGGAACGAGAGCAGCACGGCCTTCTTCAGCCACTGGTGCACGACCCATTCGTCGCCGATCTTCTCGGCGGTGCGGAACGAGCCGTCGTCGAGGCCGGCGATCGCCGCCTCGACGGCCTCGCGGATCTCGCCCTTGGTGGCGCTGCTGACGCCGTCGCGCTTTTCCCACGCTGCGTCGATGGTGGCCTGTAGCTGCTTGCTCATTGTCCCCTCGGAATTCTGCCGCGGGACCTTATATGCTGCTCCCGATGGCCTTCAAGCTTCCTGAATCGGTGCTGGTCGTGGTCCATACCCCGCGGCTCGATATCCTGTTGCTGGAGCGGACAGGAACCGGCTTCTGGCAGTCCGTGACCGGCTCGCGCGAACCTGACGACCCGGACCTCGAGGCGACGGCCCGCCGCGAGCTTCTGGAGGAGACGGGCCTGTCCGTGGGCACGCTCACCGACTGGCGGCAAACCAACCGCTACGAGATCTGGGCGCAGTGGCGGTCGCGCTACGCCCCCGGTGTCACGCACAACATCGAGCATGTCTTCAGCTTCCAGGTGCCGGAGCTGACGGTCGCGACCCTCGATCCGGCCGAGCACGTATCCCAGCTCTGGCTGCCCTGGCAGGACGCCATGACGAAGGTCTTTTCGCCCACGAACCGCGACGCGATCCGGCAACTGCCGAGGCGTGTTCAGGGGGATTTCCCGTCGTCCTGAGCGGAGCCGCCCGAAGGGTGGCGCAGTCGAAGGACCTTTTTCGGTGGGCCATCGAACGGAAAAGAGGTCCTTCGACTACGCTTCGCTCCGCTCAGGACGACGGAGGGGCCCATATTCGATAGCCCTACGGCCACCTCCCCCAAGTATGCCTATGAAGGCACGCCTGGGGAGGAGAAGCTAAGCTCGACGTCCATGGAGTCGGAGCAGCGTTTGACATGTGCTGCTCAGGTGCCGATCTTTTCGCATGCCGAAGATGATTCAGATTCGTAACGTGCCCGGTGTGCTGCATCGCCGACTCAAGTCGCGTGCGGCGCAAGCAGGCATGTCGCTGTCCGACTATCTGCTGCGCGAGATTCGTGGCGTGGCGGCGCGCCCTACCGTCGAGGAACTGCGGGCGCGACTGGCGAGCCGCTCGGTCGTGACGCCTTCCATCGACACGGCGCGCGCCGTCCGGGCCGAACGCGGTCGTCGATGACCTCTGTCGACACGGTCCCTGGCGTGACCAACCCGCCCCGCGAAGCCCCGAAGCTCGGCCAGTTCAGCTGGGCCCTGTTCGACTGGGCCAACCAGCCCTTCTTCACCATCATCACGACGTTCATCTTTGCGCCCTACTTCGCCAACGTGCTGGTGGGCGATCCGGTGAAGGGCCAGTCGGCCTGGGCCTTCACGCAATCCGCTTCGGGCATCCTGATCGCGCTGATGAGCCCGTTCCTGGGCGCGATGGCCGACGCCGGCGGCCGGCGCAAACCCTACATCTTCGCCTTCCAGCTCCTGCTCGCCGCGGGCTGCGCCGGCCTCTGGTTCGCCTATCCCAACCGGCCCGACCTGATCCTGCCGATCAGCTGGGCGGTGATCCTGGCCACGGTGGGCGCCGAGATGTCGATCGTGTTCAACAACGCGCAGCTCCCCGGCATCGTGCGGCCCGAGCGCATGGGGCGCCTCAGCGGCTTCGGCTGGGGCCTGGGCTATTGCGGCGGCCTGGTCTCGTTGTTCGTGGTGCTGGCCGTCAGCATGCCGGCGATGTTTGGCCTGGCCGCCAGCAACGACACGCCGCTGTTCGGCCTCGATGCGCAGAGCCACGAGCTGGAACGCCTGGTCGGCCCCGTATCGGCGCTGTGGCTCGCCGTCTTCGTGTTGCCGATGTTCCTGTTCACGCCCGATTCGGCTGGTGCGCGGCGCCAGCCGCTGCTTGTCGCCGCGCGCGAAGGCGGCCGTTCGCTGTGGTCGACGCTGAAGCGTATCCCGCGCTTCGGCAACGCGTTCCGCTACCTGATCGCCTTCATGCTCTACAACGACGGGCTCGCCGCCATCATCGCCTTCGGCGGCGTCTATGCGTCGGCCACCTTCGGCTGGAGCACGGTGACCTTGGGCATCTTCGGCATCATCCTCACCGTGTTCGCCATCCCCGGCGCCTTTCTGGGCGGCCGCCTGGACGACTGGATCGGCAGCAAGCGCACGGTGCAGCTCGCCATCGCCGGCGTGATCGTGGCCACGCTCGGCATCGTCGGCGTCACCGCCACCCACGTGCTCTACGTCATCCCCGTCGATCCCATCGACCCGACGCGCGGCCTGTTCGGCTCGGCACAGGAGAAGACCCTGATGGGCTTCGCCCTGCTCCTGGGCTTCTGCATGGGCCCGATGCAGGCCGCCAGCCGCACCCTGGTCGGCCGGCTGGCGCCGCCCGAAATGACCGGCGAGTTCTTCGGCCTGTTCGCGCTCTCGGGCCGCGCCACGGCCTGGATGGCGCCGCTCGCCATCGGCATCGTGACGGCGGCGACCGGCTCGACGCGGCTCGGCATGGCGTGCGTGGCGATTTTCCTGGTGCTAGGCTTCGTACTGCTCTGGCGTGTGCGCGAGGAACGCGCGACGGCCTGAGCGTCCAGGGAGACGATGTCGATGAGGGCGATGACGCTGTTCGTTCCGGCCGTTGTAATGCTCGCAGCGCCGCTCGCTGCAGGCGCCCAGTCGCTGGCGCCGCAGGCCCGATGGGTGAACAACCACGGCTCCGAACTGGTGATCCAGTCCGTCGGCCCGGACGGCCGTCTCGCCGGCACCTATTCCAGCAGCCTGCATACCTTTCCCTGCCGCAACGTCGCCTTTCCCGTCGTGGGCTGGGTCGATGGCGACCGGATCACCTACACCATGCGGGCCAAGAGCGGTTCGGTCGATTGCGGCTCGGTGACGTCGTGGACGGGCTACCTGCACAATGGCCAGCTCTACGCCGAATGGAGCCTGGCCTATTTCGACACCGGGACGAACCGGCCGACGCTCAGCCGCGGCACCGACGTCTATCGTCCGAAGTAACTCGAAGGAGGCCACGCATGATCACCGCCATCGTCAACTTCAAGCTGCCGGACGGAATCGATTCGAAGAAGGCCGCCGAGCTCTTCAAGGGCTCGGCGCCCAAGTACCGCGGCATGAAGGGTCTGGTGCGCAAGTACTATCTCTTCGACGCAGAGAAGCGGATCGGGGGCGGCGTCTATCTCTGGAAGAGCCGGGCCGATGCCGAGGCCGTCTACACGCCGGCCTGGCAGGCCTACATCGCCGAGCGCTATGGCGCTCCGCCGGACATCCGCTACTTCGAGACGGCCGTCGTCGTCGACAACGAGAGCGATCGGATAGACGAAGCGGCATAGGTCCTTTCGCTGCCTTGAGCGCGCAAGATGCGCGCGGTCCGGAAGAGTCATGATCTTCCGGACCGCGAGCGTCCCGCTCGCTCATACCGACATCGGCCGGAAAGGCTCTAGGCGTCGAAGATCGGGGCGAAGCCGCCGTAGATCATGCGCTTGCCGTCGAATGGCATGGTGCCCGCGTGCATGCGGGAGTCGGCCATGATCTTCTTCCAGCCTTCGTCGCGGACTTCCTTGGAGGGCCATTCGATCCAGGAGTAGACGACCTTTTCGTCGCCGGTGGCCTTCACCGCGCCCTTGTAGTCGGTGACCTTGCCGTCGGGCACGTCGTCGCCCCACGCCTCGACCACGCGGGTGGCGCCGTATTCCCTGAACAGTGCCGCCGACTTGGCCGCCATCTCGCGATAGGCGTCCTTGTTGCCGGACGGCACCGGCACCAGGCAGCCGTCGACATAGCCCGTCTTGCTGCCGCTGCGCTCGTCGATCAGGGACGTGAAACCGCCGAAGATCATGCGCTGGCCGTCGAACGGCATCGACGCGCCCATCTCCTTCATGCGCGGATCGCTCATCATCTTCTCGCCTGCGGCATCGGCCACCGCCTTGCTGGGATATTCGAGCCACGAGAAGACCACGACCTCGTCGGGCTTGGCCTTCACTGCACCCTTGAAGTCGGTGACCTTGCCATCGGGCACGTCGTCGCCCCAGGCCTCGACCTGACGGGTCGCGCCGAATTCCTTGAACATCGGGGCAAAGTCGGCGGCGAGCTTGCGGTAGGCTTCCTTGTTCGCGGCGGGCACCGGAACGACGAATCCCTGCACATAGGCCATGGCTTTCCTCCTGCTGGTCGGGCTTGACATAAAAGGTTGATATCAACATAAATGGATCATGTCAAAGACCGGGAACGCCGCCTCCGCCACAGCGGCGCACGTCTACAATCACTGCCTGTGCTTTGCCGCCCGGCGCGCGGCCCGCGCGCTGGCGCGCCGCTTCGACGAGGCGCTGGCCCCGCTCGGCCTGACGAACGGCCAGTTCTCCCTGATGACGTCGCTCGACCGGCCGGCGCCCTCCTCGATCGGGTTTGTCGCCGCCTTGCTCGCGATGGACCGCACGACGCTCACCGCCAACCTGAAGCCGCTCGAGCGCCGGGGGCTGGTGACGATCGACATCGACCCGGCCGACCGGCGCGGGCGTCTTCTGACGCTCACGACAGGAGGCCGCAGGCTGCTGAGGTCGGCCATGCCGGTCTGGAAGCGCACCCACGCCGAGATCGATGCCGGCCTCGCGCAAGTGGATCCGGGGATGCTGCGTGCTGGCCTGCGGGCGCTCGCGTGATCGCCCCTCCCATGATTGCCCTCGCATGATCGCCAGTTGCGCCTGCGGAAGCGT
>JALHON010000299.1 GCA_022842985.1 Acidobacteriota bacterium
GCGATGCCGCCGGTGGCCAGGGCGCAAGCGGCCAGGGCGGCGCCCGGCGGCGGCGCTGAGCGCGGGTTCGCGCGCCGCGGCGTGATGGCACAATAGCGACGTCCGCCCCGTGCGGCTTCTGCCATGCCTGCCCTGCCCACGCTCGCGCGACACGCCGGCCTCACGTTGCTCTTCGTCGGTGCCGCCCTGGCCGGCACGGCGAGCGGCGTGCTCTTCGCCTACTCGGACGACCTGCCGGCCATCTCGGCACTCGACGAGTACCAGCCCGATACGATCACCCGCGTCGTCGGCCGCGATGGCAGCGTCGTCGGCGAATTCGCCACCGAGCGCCGCGTCGTGCTGCGCTACGACGAGATCCCGCCGGTCATGCGTCAGGCCGTGCTCGCGGCCGAAGACTCCGGCTTCTTCGAGCACTTCGGCTTCAGCGTCACCGGCCTCGCGCGCGCCGTCGTCACGAACGTCATCGAGATGCGCAAGGCCGGCGGCGCCAGCACACTCACCCAGCAGCTCGCCCGGAAGCTCTTCCTCACCGACGAGAAGACGTGGGAGCGCAAGGTGAAGGAGCTGCTGCTCTCGGTGCAGATCGAGAAGCGCTACACCAAGGAAGAGATCTTCACGCTCTACTGCAATCAGATGTACTTCGGCCACGGCGCCTACGGCGTCGAAGCCGCCGCGCAGCTCTACTTCGGCAAGCCCGTGAAGGATCTCGCCGTCGAGGAAGCGGCGATGATCGCCGGCATCCTCCAGGGCAATGCGCGCCAGAGCCCGTACGTCAACATGAACGCGGCGCTGCGCCGCCGCAACTACACGCTCGACCGCATGGCGAGCGAAGGCTTCATCCCGGCCGCCGACGCCACGGCGGCCAAGGCACGGCCGATCGTGACGCGCGGCGATCCGGCGCGCGAGTCGTCGTTCGCGCCCTACTACCTCGAGGAAGTCCGCAAGCACCTCGAGGCGCGCTACGGCGCGCAGCAGCTCTACGAGAGCGGGCTCACCGTGAAGACGCCCCTCGACCCGCGCCTGCAGCGCATCGCCACGCGCGCGCTCGACACCGGCCTGCGCCGCGTGGACAAACGCCGCACCGGCTTCCGCCGCGCGCATCCCAAAGCCGTGGCCGCCGGCAACGCCATCGCCACCTATCGCCACGAGCGGTGGAACCGCGCCCTCCAGCCCGGCGACATCGTGCCCGCGATCGTCGAGCGGGTGGACGCCGCCGGCGAGGCCCCCGGCCACGCCGTGCTGCGTATCGGGCCGCTGCACGCGGAGCTCACGAAGGAGAGCTTCCAGTGGACGCGCCGCACGCATGCCTCACAGGTGGCCGCAGCGGGCGATCTCGTGGATGTCGAACTCCTGACGGTGGATGCCACGGCGAAGACGGCCACCGTGCGCCTCGAACAGACGCCGCTGCTCGAAGGCGCCGTCGTGGCCCTCGAGAACCGCACCGGGCACGTGCTCGCGATGGTCGGCGGCTTCAGCTTCCAGCGCAGCAAGTTCAACCGCGCCACACAGGCCCTGCGGCAGATTGGCTCGACCTTCAAGCCGATTCTCTACACGGCGGCCATCGATCGCGGTCTCACGCCGGCCACCGTGCTCGTCGATGCGCCACATTCATTCGATGCCGGGGCCGGGCAGCCGCCCTATACGCCGCGCAACTACGACGGCAAGTTCGAGGGGCCACTCACGCTGCGCACCGCGCTCGAACGGTCGCGCAACATTCCTGCGGTGCTGGTGATGGAGATGCTCGGCCCGGCGCAGGTGGCCCCGTATGCCACGCGCTTCGGGCTCCCGGGCGACCTGCCGCCGTATCTGTCGTCGGCCCTCGGGGCCGGTGAGTCCACGCTGCTGGCCCTGGCCTCCGCCTACAGCGCCTTCCCCAATCACGGCGTGCGCATGGAGCCCACGCAGGTGCTGTCGGTCACCGACCGCGAAGGCGTCACGCTCGAGGAACACACGCCGGTGGCCCGGGATGCGATCCGCGCCGACACCGCCTACGTGATGACGAGCCTGCTGCGCGGCGTCGTGCAGCGCGGCACGGCGGCCTCGGCGGCGTCGCTCAACTGGCCGCTCGCCGGCAAGACCGGCACGGTCAACGACTACACCGACGCCTGGTTCATGGGCTTCGACCCCGACATCACGCTCGGCGTCTGGCTCGGCTACGACGAGAAGAAGCCGATCGGCAACGGCGAAACCGGCACGACGGCGGCGCTGCCCATCTGGATCGACATCATGCGCGCCTGGCTCGACGGCCGTGACCGCGAGCATCCGCCCGAGTTCGAGGCGCCGGGGAACATCGTGTTCGTGCCCGTCGACCGCGGCACCGGCCAGCCGGTGGACGCCGGCACGCCGCAGGCCATCACGGAAGCCTTCATCACCGGCACGCAGCCGAGCCGCTGATCGACGGGAGGCGCGTCAGGGTCAGGCCGGCGCCCCCGGCGTCGTCGCGCGTCCGGCGGCGTCATCCTCGACCACGGCCTTCGCGAGCGCGAGCGCCACGCGGCTCACCGCGTCTGACGGGGCCCGCGTCGACTGCACCAGAATGGCGAGCGGTGCGGTCCGGATCCGCACGCCGTAGGCCGAGGAGAGCACGGCAGCCGCCCGCGGTCCCCACCCGGCGAGCAACGTCGGGTCGACGGGCCCTTCCGCATGGAGGTCACAGGGACGCGGCGGATCCACCGGCACCTGGACGAGCGCGCACGGCCGGACGATACGCGTCTCCCGGCCGACATTGACCTCGAAGTAGGCGACTTCGAAGCCGTCCTCCGTGCCTTCCATGACGTTGTGCGGCGCCATCGGGCCGAGGCCGTCGAAACGGCTGAACGGATCGCCCGGGTCGAGGTCGAGATGGGCGCGGATGCGCCACCCGCCCGACGACTCCGAGACGCGCGCGTCACGCGACTCGCGGTAGTGCCGCGCGGCGAGCAGGCCGGCGAACGTCAGTCCCAGCAGCAGGCCGGCGCCGAGCACGAAGGTGACGCCGCTGAACTCGAAGCGCCCCTCGACCACCCGCGACGGCGTCGCCTGCACCTGCAGCAGCCACATCAGCATGCGATCTCCGCCCGCTCGCCGCGCCGGTTACTCCTCGTCGTCAGGCGCCGCCTGGCCGAGCGTGCCGGCCGCCTTCGCCATCAGGTAGCCCTTGATGAAGGCATCCAGTTCGCCGTCGAGCACACGATGCACGTCGCCCACCTGCATCTTCGTGCGGTGGTCCTTGATCATCTGGTAAGGCTGCAGTACATAGCTGCGGATCTGGCTGCCGAACGCGTTGTCGCGCTTGGCGCCGCCGATCTGCTCGAGCCGCGCCTGCTGCTCCTTGAGCCGCAGATCGTAGAGCCGCGCCCGCAGCACCTTCATGGCGACGTCGCGGTTCTTGTGCTGCGAGCGCTCGTTCTGGCACGACACGACGATGCCGGTCGGCAGATGCGTGATGCGCACGGCCGAGTCCGTCACGTTCACATGCTGGCCGCCGGCGCCGCTCGAGCGGTAGGTGTCGATGCGCAGGTCCTTGTCGGGAATCTCGATGTCGATGTCGTCGTCGATCTGCGGCCACACGTAGACGGACGCGAAGGCCGTGTGGCGCCGGGCCGCCTGGTCGAAGGGCGAGATGCGGACCAGGCGGTGGACCCCCGCTTCCGCCGACATGAGACCGAAGGCGTAGTCCCCCTCGAGCA
Source organism: Acidobacteriota bacterium (assembly GCA_022842985.1). Lineage (GTDB taxonomy): Bacteria > Acidobacteriota > Vicinamibacteria > Vicinamibacterales > UBA2999 > CADEFD01. The sequence continues at coordinate 3,669 of JALHON010000299.1, forward strand.
GGATCGTGGCGCTCTTGAGACCGGCCTCTTCCCCTGGCTGATAGTCGATGAGTTCGCGCCGCAGACCGCGCTTCTCCGCCCACTTCAGGTACATGCGGAGCAGCATCTCCGCCCAGTCCTGCGAATCGACACCGCCGGCGCCGGGATGGATCGTGACAATCGCCGCGGAATTGTCGTGCTCGCCCGAGAGCATCTTCTTCGTCTCGGCGGTGTCGACCTCGTGTTCGAGTTCGTTCAGGCCGCGTTCGAGATCGGCGGCGACGTCTTCCCCGCCGGACGCCCACTCGAGCAGCACGCCGAGGTCGCCGATGCGGCGTCCGAGCGAGTCGCGCAGCTCGACGTCTTCACTCAGCCGGCGGCGGCGCTGCAGGGCTTTCTGGGCTTCCGCCTGGTCCTTCCAGAAGTCGGGCGCGGAGATGCGGGCTTCGAGCGTGGCGAGTTCGTCGGTCGCGGTAGCCCGGTCAAAGATAGCTCCGGAGATCGCCGGCTCGCTTGAGCAGATCTCCCGACCGCCGAACCAGTTCGTCCTGTGCCTGCGCCACGTGCCCTGCTCCTTGTCGTGCCTACCGCGCGGGGCGGGTCAGCGCCAGCCACGCCGCGGCCGCGAGCGCCACGACGAGGGAGGCCATCGCCACCGCGTCCCCGATTGTCGCATACAGCGTGCGCGACTGCAGGAAGCGGATCTCGGCCGTGACGACGGCTTCCTCGAACACCCGCGTGGCCACGACCGGCCGTCCGTACGGATCGATGACGCCCGAGATGCCGGTGTTGGCCGCCCGCGCGAGATACCGCCCCTGTTCGATGGCGCGCATCGACGCCAGCTCGAAGTGCTGATAGGGGGCCGAGGAGTGGCCGTACCACGCATCGTTCGTGATGGTCGTGAGCAGTTCGGCGCCTTCGAGCACGCCGCGCCGGATGAGATGCGGATAGACCACTTCGTAGCAGATGGCCGTGCTCGCCATGTGGCCGTGGATGGGCAGCATCGTCACGCGTTCGCCGGGCGTGAACTCCGAGACCGCCTCGACGAGCGGCGCGACGAAGAACAGCAGCTGCTTGAGCGGCACGAACTCGCCGAACGGCACGAGCTGCATCTTGCGGTAGACGGCGGCGACCGCGCCCGTCGGGTCGAGCATGAACGCCGAGTTGTAGTACTTGTCGGGACTGCCCCGCTCCAGTTCGTCGGTACCGAAGAGAAGCGGCACGCCCGACTCGCGCACGAGCGCGCGTACGGCTTCGGACTGCACCGGATCCTCGTTGAAGAGATACGGCGTCGACGACTCCGGCCACAGGATGGCCTCGGCGCCGTCGGCCACGGCGCGGCGCGTGAGGGCCGTGAAGCGACGGCCGATCTCGCCGACCATCGCGCGGTTCCACTTGTCCTCCTGCGAGATGTTCGGCTGGATGAGGCCCACGGTGAGCGGCGTGCCTTCCTGCGTGAGCCGCGCGTCGGCCACGCGCAGGCTCCCCCAGACCGAGACGCCGAGCAGCAGCACGGCCGCCGAGGCCGCCGCCGCGACGCGCGTGCGGCCGGCGGTTGCGAGCGCCAGGGCGACGAGGGTGCCGAGG
>JALHON010000300.1 GCA_022842985.1 Acidobacteriota bacterium
GTGGAGCGGGGATACGGCCCGCTCGTGGCGCGCCTGCAGTCGCTCGGCGCGCAGGGGGCGCGCGTCTGCGGGGCCGGGCCGGTGGGGGGGGGGGGGGGGGGGGTGGGGGTGGTGGGGGCTTGACCGGTGACGCCGTGGACGGCACCGCCGGCGCCGGACGCAGCACCGGGCCGGCCGGCTGCACGCCCGCGCCCTCGTTGCCCGGCGGGCGATTCGGCGTCGGCGTCGGCACGTCGATGATCGTGGTGCCGGTGTCGCGCCCCACCTTGAACGCGCGCACGTCCACGTCGGTCAGATCGAGCACGCGCACGATGTGCGGCGTGAGCGTGAGGATGATGTCGGTCTGCTGCGTCTCGAGCCGGTTGAAGGCGAAGATGCGGCCGATGACCGGAATATCGCTCAGGCCCTTGATGCCCGATGCCACCTTGCGCTCGTCGTCGCGAATGAGACCGGCCAGCATGTTGGTCTCGCCGTCGCGCAGGCGGATGACCGTGCTGATCGAGCGGTTGCCGAAGGTGGGCAGGCCGCCGAAGCCGCTGCCGGAGATGCTGCTGATCTCGACCTTCACGGCGAGCGAGACGTCGTCGTCGTGATGCATCCGCGGCGTGATGTCGATGTTCACGCCGATGTTCTCGTAGTTGTACGACACGATCGGCTGCGTCTGCACGCCGCCGGCGGCGATCGGCGCGAAGGTCGTCACCGGCACCGGCACGCGCTGGCCGAACCGGGCCTGGGCGGCGGTGCCTTCCTGCGTGCGCAGCTGCGGGTTGGCGAGCGTGCGTGTGTTCGTGTCGGTCTTGAGCAGGCGATAGTACAGGCTCGGCAGGTTGGTGAGCAGCACGTCGGCCGAGGTCAGGCTCCGCAGATCGCGCAGCGTCACCCCCTCGCGGTCGATGCCGGCCTGCCCGTCGATGCCCGTGGGCGACGACGTGGGGGAGGCGATCTGCAGGCCGTAGTCCTGGATGCGTGTGCGATCGACCTCGAGCAGTTCGACGTCGATGACCACTTCCGGGCGCGCCTTGTCGATCGCCTGGATGATGCGGCCGGCCGCGGCCACCCGCTCGGGTGTGTCCTTGATGGTGATGGCGTTGGTGGCGGCAACCGGCGCCAGGCGCCGCGCGTCGACCACGATGCGCAGCACGTCCACGGTTTCCTTGAGGTCGGCGTTGCTCAGGAAGAAGGTGCGGACGATCTCTTCTTCGTATTCGCGGCGCTTGGCGGCCGTGTCGGGTACCACGGTCACCGTGCGCGGCGCGGTGATGCGCCAGAAATGCCGCGTGGCGGTGCCCACGGCCGAGAGCGCTTCGGCGAGCGGCGCCTTGCGCAGGTCGATGCTGAGCGTCTGGTCGCGGAAGGCGGGATCGAAGACCACGCTCATGTTGGCGAACTTGCCGATGGCGGTGAAGATGTCGCGCGCGCCGGCGTCACGGAAGATGAGCGAGTCGGGCAGCGTGACGTCGGGCGGCACGTCGGCGCCGGGGAGCGGCGCCGCGAGGCTCTCCTTGATGAGCGCTTCGATCGTGGTCTTGCCGCCGCGGTCGAGCGCCACCTGGGTGCGCATCTGCGCCCGCAGGGTGCGGAGCTCGTCCTGAATCTCGGCGTTCCCCGGATTGAGTTCCGAGGCGAGCTGATACTCGACGAGTGCCTCGTTGGTCTTGCCGGTGGCGGCATGCCGGCGGGCGCGCGCGAAGTGGTCCTGCGAGGCGCGCAGCTTGGCGCGATCGAGCGACAGGCGGATGGTGCGGTCGTCGGGGCGGCTGCGCGCGGCCTTGGTGTACTCGGCGACGGCCAGGTCGTAGTCCTGCGCCTGCTCGGCGATGCGGGCCTGGCGCAGGCTGCCGCCGCCGGACGCACAAGCGCCGAGCGCGAGGACGAACACTCCCAGGCCGAGGGCCCTGAGGCGGCGCGCACGAAGGGATCGGAACTGGCGGGTCATTGCGGGACGACGTCCACGCCCTTGGGGATGCGGAACTCGAAGAGTGTATCGGGCGGCCGCTGGTTCTCCTTCAGGTTCGTGAAGGTGAACGACGACCGGCCGCCCTGACGGTCGAGGGCCACGAGCTGGCGGATCTGGAAGGTCACCGGGTCGACGGCGATGGCCAGCCACTCGAAGTCGGGGTCGGGCTTGCGGGCGACGAGCTTCAGGCCGAGCAGCCCGGGAGCGGCGCCGGGCACCGCCATGGCGGAGGCGACGAAATCGCGGGCCAGGTTCGCCTGGCCGGTCAGGAAGAGCGCCGGCGTCGTGTCGGCCCCTGTGGGCGCGTTGCTCACGAGCACCTGGCGGTCGGCGGGGAAGTAGGCGTAGACCTTCACGCCATTCGAGACGAATTCCTTGCGCTCCGGGCTGGTGTAGACCCAGCGCATCCGGCCGGGGCGCTTGATGACGACCGTACCGCGTTCGGTGGTCTTCGTGCGGAGGACGCCGCCTTCGTAGGTCTGTGTGAACTGGCCCTCGAAGTCGCCGACCGTGTCGTAGCGGGCCTGCACCCGGCGCGCCACCTCGTCAGCCGCGGGCGTGGCGACGGCGGGCGGCGGGGCGGACGTCTGCGCCAGAGGGCCGGCGGCACAGGCCCACAGGGCCAGGGCGACAAGGCCCCGGGCGCGCCAGACGTGCGGCATACGCAGGATCACGGACTCAGTATACGGCCCGGCGTCGAATTGCGCGGGGTGGGGTGCGGGCAGACCGGTAAGGGGCACCGGTGGTGAGTGGTGGACGGCAGGAGGATCGAACTCCTGACCTCCGCGTTGCGAACGCGGCGCTCTCCCAGCTGAGCTAGCCGCCCACGATGACCGGCACGTTGTCCGTGCGAAGCGACAACATCTGGATTCTAGCACAGCCTTCGCCGGTTACCCCAGCCAGGCGTGCAGAGTGTATTCGGCGCGCACGTAGTGGAAGCCGACCGATTCGTAGATGCGGATGACGGGGAAGTTGGCGTTCTGCGTCTGACACTCGGCGACGGCCCCCTGCGCGTGCGCCCATACCGCGGACTCGCGAATGAGGCTGGCGTAGGCGCCCGGAGCGTCGCGGCGGCATGCGCCGAGGCCGCCGCCATAGATCGGCATCCCGATGGTGGAGGCCGGCTGGCGGCGCCGGTGCGCGAGGTAGCCGATGACCCGGCCGGCCGAGTCTTCCGACACCATGATGAGGTCGGCCATCACGCCGGCCAGGCACTGGCGCGCCCACTCCTCGTAGAACCCGTCGGCACGATCGGCGGGGATGCGGGCGTCGAGGTGGAACCGGCCGCGATATCCGTGGTACGCCTCCCGCGTGATCTCGATCACCGCGGCGTGGTCGTCCGGCGTCGCCAGCCGGACGGGGCCCACCGATCGCACCTCGCGCGGGACATCCTTGCCGGGCCGCATGATGTAGGTGGCGAGCGCGTCCATCGTGCGGAAGCCACTGTCCTCGAGCACGGCGAGCGTCTCGAGATCGCCGACATCGACACGCGCCGTGAGATGGCGGAGACCGGCGGCGCGCGCCGCCTCACACGCGGCCACCACGACGGCGCGCCGGTCGGCCGCGCTGGCCTCCGGCGTGCTCAGCACGTAGTCGAGACGTCCCATCGGCACGCCGAAGTAGGACGTGTCCCACGCCAGCGGCCGGGCGATGGCCGCCGCGCGCAACGTGTCGCTGCCGGTGACCTGGCTGAACTCGCCGGCCACCGCGAGCGCTGCGTCGATCTCGGCCAGCAGAATCGCGTGCTGTTCGCGGCGCGAGTAGGCGCGGAACTGACGATACGGCTTGTGCGGATAGGCGGCGACGAGCGCGTCGAGGGCCGCGCGCGGTACGTCGCGCAGCGGGAGGGCGGCAGTCATGGACGGCTCATTCTACCAACCCGCCGCCGCGGCAGCGCTGGCGGCACGCTCACGGCACGACGACCAGCAGTTCGCCGGACGGCGCGCCGGCGCCGCAGGCGTTCACGCCGCGCACGCGCACCACGTAGCGTCCGGGCGGTGCCGGCACCGTGGCGGTCGTGAGTGTTCCCACGGCGAACACCCCGAGGTCGAGCAGGCCCGGCGCGCTGCCGATGCCGACGTCGTACGACGTCGGGCCATTGCCGGGCGGCGCGGACCACTGAAGTACGGCGGTGCCGGCGGACACGGTGGCGCTGACCGTGGCCGGCCCGGGCACGGCGCAGGCGGTCGTCACGTCCACCTGCACGTCGGCGGTGGGCGGGCTCTCGCCGCCCGGGCCGATGCTGCGCACACGCGCGTAGTAGCGGCCCGGAAGCACGTTGGGAAAGACCACGCCAGCTGCCGTGGTGGTGAACGGACCGAACGAGGACGCACCCGGTGCCGGTCCGGCGTCGAGCCTGTAGCCTGTGGCCGGACCGCCGCTCACCGGCGCCGACCAGGTGAGCGTCACCGTGCCGCCGAGCACCGACACGGTCAGTGCGCCGGGCGTGCCGGGGGCTGGTCCGGCCGCGGTGTAGGCCGCCACCGTGGCCGCCGTTTCCATGAGGCGCCGCGCGTTGTCCTGCAGGCTGTTGCCGGTGGGGCCGCCCGTCGTCGCCGGCTCGCGCACGGTGCTGCTCGAGTAGTTCAGGCTCCGTGCCGGCGTGCCGGGCGCCGGGTACGCCATGAGCGTGCGGACGTTGCTGTCGCGATAGCCGCGCGCGTACGGCACCGGACTCACCACCGGATCGCCCGGCGCGTGATCGGCGCCGAAGTTGTGGCCGAGTTCGTGCGAGAACGACCACTGGCCGGCGAAGAGACACGCCTCCTCGGTCACGCTCGCGATGGCCGCGGGCGAGGGTCCGAGGTAGGCCACACCACATCCCGCCGACGGCGTCGAGCGGCCGACGACGAGGGCCACGAGATCAGCGCGGGCCGCCACGCGCATCGATTCGACCGTGGCGTGCATCGGGCCGCCGGCCGCAAGGGCGGAGAGATCGGCGGTGAGACCGCTGGTCGACTCGACATACGCCAATTCGCGCAGCGCCGCGGTGGCGAGCGCGGCCGCGACGCCGCTGCGCTGGAGCGCCGCATTCGTGACGGCGACGGCGTTGGCGAGCGAGGCTTCGATGGCCGCGAGCCCACCGGCCCGCGCACGCGCGGCGGGCGTGTAGAGCACGAGCACGTCGATACGCACCGGTCCGTCCCCGGCAGGGGCCGCGTCTCCACGCGCCGCCAGGCCGCGCACGGCGGGTGGCGCCACCGCGGGCAGCTCCGGCGGCGGTTCGATGGCCGCGAGTTCCCGCACGACGAGATCGC
>JALHON010000301.1 GCA_022842985.1 Acidobacteriota bacterium
TCGCGGCCGGCCTCCGCCTCGCCCAGGTGGTCGAGCATGAGGGCCGCGGCCCAGATGGCGCCGATCGGGTTGGCGATGCCGCGGCCGGCGATGTCGGGTGCCGAGCCGTGGATGGGCTCGAACATCGACGGGTGCTCGCGCGTGGGGTTGAGGTTCGCGCCCGGCGCCACGCCGAGCGACCCCGACACCGCGGCGCCGAGGTCCGTGAGGATGTCGCCGAAGAGGTTCGACGCCACCATCACGTCGAGCGTCTGCGGATGCGTGACCATGCGCGCGGCGAGGGCGTCCACGTGGTACTTGCGGATCGTCAGCGCGGGGAAGTCGCGTGCCACCTCGTCCACCACTTCGTCCCAGAGCACCATCGAGTGCTGGAGGGCGTTCGACTTCGTGGCGCTCGCCAGCAGCTTCCGCGGCCGCGCCATCGCCAGCTGGCAGGCGTAGCGCACGACACGGTCGATGCCGCGACGCGTGAAGAGGCCGGTCTGTTCGGCCACTTCATGCGGCGTGCCGCGATGCAGGCGGCCGCCGAGCCCGGCGTACTCGCCCTCGGAGTTCTCGCGCACGCACACCCAGTCGATGTCGGCCGGGCCGCGATCGCGCAGCGGTCCCGGCACACCCGCGAGCAGGCGCATCGGCCGCAGGTTCACGAACTGCTCGAAGCGCTGGCGGATGGGCAGGATGAGTTCCCACACCGACACGTGATCGGGCACGGTGGGCGCGCCGATGGCGCCGAGGTAGATCGCATCGGCCGTCCGCAGCCGCTCGAGCGCGTCGCCCGGCATCATGCGGCCTTCCGCGAGGTAGTACTCGCATCCCCACGGATGATCGGTCGTGGCCACGGCGAAGCCATGCCGCGCCGCCGCCGCGTGCACGACGGCCAGGGCCGCGGGCGTGACTTCCTTGCCGATGCCGTCTCCGGCGATCACTGCGATCTGATGGCGGTGCATCCTGTGGTCCCCGTTCCCCGTTCCCCGTTCCCCAGTCCCTAGCCCCTAGTCCCTAGTCCCTGTCTTCTTACATTCCGGGCGGGGTGAAGCGGCCGTCGGCGGCCGTCCAGCCGCCGTCGACGAACAGCGTGGCGCCGGTGACGTAGCTCGCGGCGTCCGAGAGCAGGAACACGGTGGGGCCGGCCATTTCGTCCGGCCGCGCCCAGCGATTCATCGGCGTCTTCGCGGCGTAGGCGTCGTACCACGCTGCGTTGGCCTTGATCGGCGCGGTGAGCGGCGTTTCGGTCACGCCCGGGCCGATGACGTTCACGCGCACGCCCGAAGCGGCCCATTCGGTGGCCGCGGACTTGGCGAGCTGCACGATGCCCGCTTTGGTCATGCCGTACACCGACTGCCCGGGTTCGGTCACGAGCGCGCGAATCGAGCTGAAGAGCACGATGCTGCCCGAGCCCTGCGCCGTCATGAGGCGGCCGGCGGCGGTGAGCACGTTGAAGTTGCCGCGCAGGTTCACCGCGACCACGCGGTCGAACTCCTCGCCGGTGTACTGCAGCATCGGCTTTCGGACGTTGATGGCCGGCGTGCAGACCAGGCCATCGAGACGGCCGTGCGCCGCGACCACGCCACCCAGGGCCGTGGCGACCCCCGCCTCGTCGTTGATGTCGACGACGAGCCCGTCGGCCCGGCCACCGGAGGCGCGGATGGCGCTCGCGGTGGCCTCGGCACTGTCGGGCCGGAGATCGCAGCAGATGGTGTGGCCGCCCTGTCGGGCGACGCATTCCGCCACCGCGGCGCCGATGCCGCTGCCGGCGCCGATGACCGCCACCACTTTACCGTCCAGTCGAAACACGTCTGCCTTCACGGGATGAACCTCGAGCGTTGGGGGCGGGGGCGGACTACCGCTTCGGCAGGTCGCGGGCCGCCGGGATGTTCGGGATGCCGGTGGCTTCCGTGGCCGCGCGCACGATGGCCTTTGCCATCACGTCGGCGGCGAGCGCGCCGATCTGCGTGATGTTGACCTGGCCGGTCCACGTGCCGGTAGCGAGGGAGAACACCGTGTCGCCGTCGCCCATCGTGTGCGCCGGGAAGATGGCGCGGGCGAAGCCGTCGTCGGCCATGAGCGCCATGCGGTGCACCTCGGCCTTGCTCAGCTTCGCGTTGGTGGCGACGAGTCCGATCGTGGTGTTCTCGCCGGCCCGCGGCGTCTGGCTGGGGCCGCCGTTCCGGAGCAGCACACGCGCGTCGGCGAAGGTGCCGTCGGGATTGCGCACGCCGGCCACGATCTTGCCGGTGTCGGGATCGATGATGTCGCCCACGGCGTTCACCGCCACGATCGCGCCGACGACGAGGCCGTTCGGCAGGCGGATCGCGTAGCTGCCGAGCCCGGCCTTCATCGAGCGGTTGGCACCGCCCGACTTGCCCACGGTGGCGCCGGCGCCGGCGCCCACGGTGCCTTCTTCCACCTTGCCGTTCGTCGCCGCGGCGGCCGCCTTGTAGCCGCAGTCGGCCGTCGGGCGGATCTTCGGATTGCCGCCCACCGGCAGGTCGAACAGGATCGCCGAGGGCACGATCGGCACTTTCGCGATGCGGACGTCCCAGCCGATGTTGTGTTCGTCGAGCCAGCGCACCGTGCCGCTCGCCGCGTCGAGCCCGAAGGCGCTGCCGCCGGAGAGGACGACGGCGTTGACCTTGTCCACCATGTTGCTCGGATCGAGCAGGTCGGTCTCGCGCGTACCGGGCGCGCCGCCGCGTTGCGACACACCACCCACGGCACCCACACCGTCCACGAGGATCACGGTGCAGCCCGTGGGCCGTTCGCTCAGCGTGATCGAGCCCACCTTCAGGCCATCCACCGCGGTGATGCCGCGCGGGTCGGGGCCCGGGGCCGCGGGGGTCTGGGTCTGTGTCGTGACGGTGCCGGCGCAGGCCGCGAGGAACAGCGCGGCGGGCAGCGCGAGGCGGGACACAGCGGCGGGGCGGGGACGGACGTTCGGCATGCAGATGACCTCGGGGCGGACCCTCGAGGGCCGCGGTCGAGATGTTACGGGATATGCCGGGTGTGAACCAAGCGCCCTGTTGATCCAAGATGGACGTCGTGCCTCTTGATCCCGCCCTCGTCGAACGGATCTCGGCCGTGGTCGATGCGACCGCGGACGAGATCGTGGCCTTCACTTCCGAGCTCATCCGTATCCCAACCGTGAATCCGCCCGGGGAAGAGTACGAGACGTGCGCACGTTTCATCGGCGACACGCTGAAGCGTTTCGACTTCGAGGTGCAGTACGTCGCCGCCGAGGGACATCCCGATCACACCGCGGCGCATCCGCGCGTGAACGTCATCGGCCGCCGTCAGGGCCGCCACCCGCATCCGCTGGTGCACTTGAACGGCCACTTCGACGTGGTGCCGGCGGGCGAGGGCTGGACGGTCGATCCATTCGGCGGGCTCGTGCGCGACGGCAAGGTCTACGGCCGCGGCGCCTGCGACATGAAAGCGGGCATCGCCGCCGGGCTCTTCGCGGCCGAGGTGCTGCGGCGGGCTGGCATCGAGCTGCCGGGCACGATCGAGGTGAGCGGCACGGTGGATGAAGAGAGCGGCGGTCTTGCCGGCGTGAAGTACCTCGCCGATACGCAGTGGATTGCGAAGGACAAGACCGACTTCGTCATCATCCCCGAGCCGCTCGACGTCGACCGCGTGTGCATCGGGCACCGCGGCGTCTACTGGTTCGAGGTCGAAGCGCACGGCCGCATCGGCCACGGCAGCATGCCATTCCTCGGGGCGAGCGCGATCGAAGGGATGAGCCGCTTCCAGGCCCTCGTCGAGGAGCAGCTCAAGCCGAAGCTCGCCGGCCGTCTCACCGACGTGCCGGTCGTGCCGCCGGGCGCGCGCCACGCCACCATCAACACCAACGGCATCCAGGGCGGGCAGCCCGTGGACGGCGTGCAGACGCCGTGTGTGGCCGATCATTGCCGCGCCATCTTCGACCGCCGCTTCCTGCTCGAGGAAGGGCTCGAGTTCACGAAGGACGAAATCGCCGCGCTCGTGAACGAAGCCCGCCGCCTCGTGCCCGACATCCGCTTCGAAGTGCACGACCGTCTCATCGTGCACCCGACGCGCACGCCTGACGATTCGCCGATCATCCCGGCGCTCACCGGCGCCATCCAGCGCGTGCTCGGCCGTCAGGCGTCTCTCATCGCCAGCCCCGGCACCTACGACCACAAGCACGTCGCCAAGATCGCCGGCGTGCCGCACTGTGTCGCCTACGGTCCCGGTGAGCTGGTGCTGGCGCATCAGCCCGACGAGTACTGCGGCATCGCCGACCTGGTCGCGGCGACCAAGGTGATCGCGATCGCCTCGCTCGAACTGATGCAGGGCGCCGCGCGCGCGTAGTCCCGAGCCCCGGGGCCGAGCCCCGAGTTCGGGTCCGTTACTTGAGCCCGTCCAGATGCGCCGCCCAGGCTTCGACGATGGGCGCGAGTGGTCCCTTCGTGGCGGCGTAGGCGCGGGCCCAGGTGCGGGCCTGGGCCTTGTCGGCGGTGATGGTGGAGGCGTCCATCGCGGCGGCGTGCCGGCGATAGAGGGTGTAGACGCCGGCGGCCATCGCCGGGCCGTCCTTGGCGCCGGGCCCTGCGAGATGGGTCGTGAGCAGCGGCAGCGCCTTGCCGGCATCGCCGGCGAGCGCGTAGGCCAGCGCGAGGTCGCGCGTGGCGCGTGTATCGCCGGATTTCGCGGCGGTCAGTTGTTCGAGCGGCGTCACCGCGGCCGAGGGCTGTCCGGCCTTGAGCCACGCCTCCCCGGCCAGCCGCGCGAAGGCGGGCACGGTGGCCGGCGGCACGCTCATCAGCAGTCCGGCCGCCTCCTTCTCGCGGTTCGCCATGAGCAGGCAGACGCCGAACATGGCGCGCGCGGCGCCGAAGCCGCCCTGGATGCGCATGGCCGTCTGGAACTGGGTGGCCGCCTGATCGACCTGGGCCTTGCCGAGCAGGTCCATGCCGCGCACGAAGGCCGCCACGCCCTGATCGCCGGCAGCGAGCGCTTCGAGCGCGCCATCCGTCATCTGGCCGCCGCGCGCGGTCTTGATGGCGGCGAGCACCGGCGCCGTGCGGCCCTGTTCCGCGGCGGTCCAGAGGGCGGCCGTCGTGGCCGCGTCGAGCACGTCGTCTTTCGTCGCGGCCGGCAATGACGCGAGGATGGCGGCCGTGAGATCCGCGGGCGCGCCGGCGCCGGGTAT
>JALHON010000302.1 GCA_022842985.1 Acidobacteriota bacterium
GCTCCTGCGCCGCGTGCTCGACATCCACGTGCTGATGCTCGTCGCCGTCACCGGCGCGCTCGTGCTCGGCGACTGGGCGGAGGCGGCCACCGTGATCTGGCTCTTCGCCGTGTCGCAGTGGCTCGAGGTGCGCACGATGGAGCGGGCCCGGCGGGCGATTCGCGGCGTGATGGCGCTCGCGCCCACCGAAGCGCGCGTGAAGCACGGCGATCATGAACACGTCACCGCCGTCGACCTCGTGCTGCCGGGGGCCATCATCGTCGTGGCGCCGGGGCAGAAGGTGCCGCTCGACGGCCTCATCGTGGCCGGCACGTCGGACGTGAACCAGGCGCCGATCACCGGCGAATCGCTGCCGGTGCCGCGCGGCGTCGGCGACGAGGTGTTCGCCGGCACGATCAACGGCCAGGGCGCGCTCGACGTGCGCGTGACGCGCGCCGTGCGCGACACGACGCTCGCCCGCATCGTGCACCTCGTGGAAGCGGCGCAGGCCCAGCGCGCGCCGGCGCAGCAGTTCATCGATCGCTTCGCGCGCTGGTACACGCCGGCCGTGGTGCTGGCCGCGCTCGCCGTCTTCCTCGTGCCGGTCATCGCCGGCGGCAGCGCCGCCGAGTGGGGCTACCGCGCGCTCGTGCTGCTCGTCGTCGCCTGCCCGTGCGCGCTCGTCATCTCGACGCCGGTGTCGATCGTGGCGGCGCTCGCCACCGCGGCGCGGCACGGGGTGCTCATCAAGGGCGGCGCGCATCTCGAGCGACTGGCCGGCGTGCGCGTCGTGGCCTTCGACAAGACCGGCACGCTCACCTCAGGCGAGCCCGAGGTGCGGTCGCTCGTGCCGTTCGGTGCGGCGGACGTCGATGACACGCTCGGTGCGGCGGCCGCGGTGGAGCAGCGGTCGGCGCACCCGATTGCCGGCGCGGTCGTGGACGCGGCCAGGGCCCGCGGCGTGCTGGCCGGTGTGGCCGAGGACGTGCGCGATCTGCCGGGGCGCGGCGCCGAAGGCCGCTGGCGTGGCCGCCATGTCCTGGTCGGCAACGCCGCCCTCATGGCGGACCGTGGAGTGGAGTTCGGGGCGCCCGGCCAGGCCGGTACGCTCGGCGCGCGCGGCGAAACAGCCGTCTACGTGGCGATTGATGGCGTGCCGCGGCTGGTGCTCGGCGTGGCCGATCGTCCGCGGGCTGTTGCGGCCGACGTCGTGCGGCTGCTGCGTGGGCACGGCGTGACCCACGTCGCGCTCCTCACCGGCGATACCGCGGCCTCGGCGGACGCACTCGCGCGCGCCACCGGCGTGACCGACGTGCGCGCCGGGCTGCTGCCGGGCGAGAAGCTCACGGCGGTGCAGGCGCTCCGCGCGGCGCATGGTCCCGTGGCGATGGTCGGTGACGGCGTCAACGACGCGCCGGCGCTCGCCGCGGCGGATGTCGGCGTGGCGATGGGCGCTGCCGGTTCGGCCGCCGCGCTCGAAGCCGCCGACGTCGCGCTCATGTCCGACGAACTGCAGAAGCTGCCCTACGCCATCCGCCTCAGCCGCGCGACGCTCACGAACGTGCGCGTCAACATCGCCATCGCGCTCGGCCTGAAGGCCGCCGTGCTCGTGCTCGCGGTGTTCGGCCTCTCCACGCTGTGGATGGCGGTCGTGGCCGACAGCGGCGCCTCAGTGCTCGTCGTCGCCAACGCGATGCGGCTGCTGAGGCATAGATAGACAGATGCCCGAATCTCGTGATCCCGTGATCGGGTGATCGGGTGATCGATCTGCTGACTTGGCGACCTGGTGATCTGGTGATCTGATCTGGTGATCAGTTGAGCTGAGCTGGTGATCAGTTGAGCCGAGCTGGCGATCTGCTGATCTGACGCGCCTGCGGTTCGGCGCGCCAACATCTGCAGATCAACAGATGCAAGCATCCGATCAACCGATCACCCGATCAACCGATGTCTATTCGGTCCCCGCCGCCTCTTCCCGCCTGCGCGGCTGGAAGAAGTGGCTGTCGACGAACTCGTCGATGGCGGCCTGGTCGGCCGGGTCGACGCGATCGAACTGCAGGCCCATGCCGGCGCGCGGGTCGCTCCAGCGGACGTGCGCGTCGATATCGAAATCCTTCTTCGAGCCCGGCAGGCGGAAGCGCACGCGCACCTTGGTCATCGGCTCGAGCGGGCTGGTCGTGCGGATGGCGATGCCGCCGCGCGAGATGTTGAGCGACAGCGCTGCCGCGATCGTCGCGCCGACGTGATACGCCGCCGGAATGCCCAGCACCACGCGCGGGCTGCCGCGGCGGTTGAAGTTGTCGGGGAAGAGGTGCGGCGCGAGCGACGGCAGGATGTGCTGCACCGCGCTGTACTCGTTGACGTAGCCGGCGACGCCGAGGGCGGCCAGTTCCCGCACCTCGTCGGCGCTCGACACCGTGCCGCTGAAGGCCAGGATCGGCAGCCGGCCATCGTCGAGCTTGCGGACCGTGCCGATGAGCTCGGCGCCGGAGCAGTGCGGCAGGCGCAGGTCGATGACGAGCAGGTCGAGGCGCTCGAGATCGGCGCGGACGCGCGCGAAGAGTTCCGCCGCGCTCTTGACGGTGATCGCACGATGTCCGGCACTTTCGACGGCCGTGCGGAAGCGATCGCGCACCGACGCGCTGTCGTCGGCGATGACCACACATTTCGCGGTCGTCGGATTCGTGGGCATACTGTGTGTCAGGGGGGCCTGAGTTCGTTGCAGAATAGCTCAGGTTCCCCATATAATTCGAACACTTCTTCGCGCCTCTGCGCGCCGTCCCGTGCGACGGGGGGCAGCCTTGTGACGAAGTTGTTTTCCGAGGAGTGGTCCGCATGTCCGCGTATTGCCCCGAGTGCGATGCCGAGATCGATATCGACAGCGCCGACGCCGAGATTGGCGACGAGCTGAGCTGCTCGGAGTGCGGCTCCCTGCTGCGCGTCTCGAATGACTCGCCGCTCGAACTCGAGTTCGCCGATGACGACGATCTCGACGACGACGACGATGATGACGATGACGACGACGAAGAAGAGAAGGACGAAGACGACGACTTCGACGACGACGAGGACGACAAGGACGACGAGGACTAGGCGGGGCCCGCGATGAGTGACACGTCCGTGCTCGTGATTCCGGACGTGGTGCGCGCCAGGGCGGCGCGTCTCGAGGCCCGGCTCGCGGAGCTGGGCTCGGTCATCGTCGCGTTCAGCGGCGGCATCGACAGCGCCTTCCTGGCCGTCACCGCC
This sequence comes from Acidobacteriota bacterium, assembly GCA_022842985.1. Lineage (GTDB taxonomy): Bacteria > Acidobacteriota > Vicinamibacteria > Vicinamibacterales > UBA2999 > CADEFD01. Next base: position 3,220 of record JALHON010000302.1, read on the forward strand.
GCCCGCGTGCTCGGTCCGCGGGCGCTCGCCGTGACCGGCGACAGCGCGTCCTATCCCGAACACCACCGGCAGCAGGCCCTGGGCGTGGCGCGCGACTTCGCGCTCGCGCACGAGATCGTCCCGACGTGGGAACTCGAGCGCGAGGGGTATCGCGCCAACGCCGGCGACCGCTGCTTCCACTGCAAGACCGAGCTCTACGGCACGCTGGCCGCGCTGGCGCGCGCCCGCGGGTTCGCCGCCGTGGCCGATGGCAGCAACGCCGACGATCGCGGCGACTATCGTCCCGGCCGTCAGGCGGCGCGCGATCACGGCGTGGTCAGCCCGCTCGACGAGGCCGAGCTCGGCAAGGACGACATCCGCGCGCTGGCCCGCGAGGCCGGCATGACGATCTGGGATGCTCCCGCCTCGGCGTGCCTGTCGTCGCGCATCCCGCATCACAGCGTTGTCACCGCGCCCAAGCTGCAGCAGATCGAACGGGCTGAAGACGCCGTGCGCGCGCTGGGCTTCCGCGTGTTCCGCGTGCGGCACTTCGACCATCTGGCACGCCTCGAGTTCGCCACGGCCGAGATGCCGCGGGCGCTCGAACCCGGCGTCACCGCGGCGATCGTCGATGCCGTGCGCGCGGCCGGCTTCACCGAAGTGGACATCGACCCGCGTGGCTACCGTCAGGGCAGCCTGAACGAACCGCTGCTGCTCAGGCCGATCTCGTGACCCCCGATCTGCCGGCGCCGGCCGGCTCCGGCCGGGCCGGACTCGTGGCCGTGCTGCTCGTCGTTGCGGGCATGGCGGCCGGCCACCTCACGTCGCTGCCGACGACCCTCGAAGACATCGACTCGGTGAACTTCGCGCTCGGCGTGCGCGACTTCGATCCCGGGCAGCACCGTCCGCATCCGCCGGGGTATCCCGTCTATATCGCCCTCGGCAAGGCGGCCACGGCGGTGACGCGCGCGGCCTGGCCGGATGGCCGGCCCGATCGCGTGGAGGCGCGGGCGCTCGCCGCGTTGTCCCTCGCCGGCGCGCTCGTGCTCGTGTGGCTCGTGGCGCGCGTGAGCGCCACCTTCGCGCCGGGCGGGGAGGGCCGCACCGGGCAGCCGTGGCTGACGCGGCGCGCGGCGCTCGCGGCCCTGCTCTTCGCGGCGTGTCCGCTGACCTGGTATCTGGCGGCGCGGCCGATGAGCGACGTGCCGGGGCTGGCCGCCGCCTGCGCGGCGCTCGCCTGTCTCGGGCTTGCGTGGTGGCGGCAGCATCCGGCCGGTGACGGCTCGCGCCGCCTCTCGGCGCCCGAGATGGCGGCCTCGGGCCGCATGATCGTGCTCGGCGCGCTGCTGGCGGGATTTGCCGTGGGCTTCCGCACGCAGACGCTCTGGGTCACGGCGCCGCTGCTCGTGCTGGTGCTTGCGGACCGTGCCGGGCGGGGCCTCGCGGGCGCGCTCCTCGGCTCGGCCGTGGCCTTCACTGCCGGCGCGCTTGCCTGGGGCATTCCGCTGCTCGTGGCGAGTGGCGGGCTCAACGCGTATCTCGCCGCGCTCGGCTCGCAGGCCGGCGAAGACTTTGCCGGCGTCGAGATGCTCTATCTCAATCCCACGCCGCGTCTGGCCGCGTTCGCGCTGATGCGCACGTTCATCTGGCCGTGGGACCACGTGCTGCTCGCAAGCGCGGTGCTGGCCGCGGCGGCGGCCGGCGCCATCGTGCTGCTCGTGCGTGAGCGCCGCACACTCCTCGCCGCGGCGGCCATCACGCTGCCGTATCTCGCCTTCCATCTCGCGTTCCAGGACACGGTGTTCTCGCGCTATGCGCTGCCGCTGATGCTCCCGGTGACCTTCCTCGCCGCCGTGGCCTTCGATGCGGCCGGGCGCGCCGGCGTCGTGGCCGCCGTGGGCCTCGCGGCGTGGAGCCTGAGCGTGGCCGTGCCGCAGCAGCGGGCGTACGCGGAGC
>JALHON010000303.1 GCA_022842985.1 Acidobacteriota bacterium
CGGCCGCGGCGCGGCGGCGCGCGCGCGGCGTGCCCGGCGGCGCCATCGCCCTCATCGTCTTCGGCCTCGTGCTGCTCGCCGGCCTGTGGATCACGATGGTCGGCCGCATCCGGCTCGAACGCGTGGAGGCCGTCGAGGCCGAGTTCGGCCGCAACACGAATCTCGCGCTCGCCCTCGACGTGCAGACGCAGCAGCTCATCCAGGGCATCGATCAGTTCCTGGTGCTGATGCGCCATCAGGCCGAACACGCGCCGCCGCGGGTGCCGCTCACCGAACTGGTCGCGCCGGCCTTCGCCGGAACCCGCAGCATCACGCTCATGGGCGTCTTCGACGAGCGCGGCGACGTGCTGGAATCGGTGAGCGAGTTTGTCGCGACGAGTGTCGCCGACCGGCCGATGTTCCAGGGGCATCGCGACAATCCGTCGCGCGACCTGCTGGTCTCGCCGCCCGTGCTGGGCCGGATCAGCGGCCGCTGGGTGATCACGTTCTCGCGGCGCGTGAACCGGGCCGATGGCCGCTTCGGCGGCATAGTGCTCGTCTCGCTCGAGCCGCGCTACCTGACGTCGCTCTTCGAGCAGACCGCCCTCGGGCCGCTCGACGTCATGATGCAGGCACTCGAGAGCGGCATCACGCTCGCCCTGCGACGCGGCCCGGTCACGTCGTTCGGCTCCGACATCTCGGGCGCGCAGCTCATGCGCGAAGTGGCGGCCCGCCGCATCGGCCGCTACGTCGACGACGGCGCCGCGGACGGCCACCGCCGCATCGTGGCCTACCGCGCGCTCTCCGGCTATCCCGTCATCGCCGCCGTCGCCACCTCGGAAGCCGCGGCGCTGGCCCCGGTCGAGCAGCGGGCGCGCACCTACTACACGGTAGGCACGCTCGTCAGTCTCGCCATCGCGCTCGTGTGCCTGGTCGGCGCCGTGCTGCTCGTGCGCCAGCAACGCGCCAACCGCCGCCTCACCGAACAGGCGTCACTGCTCGACGAGGCGCAGGACGCCATCATGGTGAGCGGCCTCGACGATCGTCTCACCTACTGGAATCGCAGCGCCGAACGCCTCTACGGCTGGTCCGCGCCCGACGTGCTCGGGCGCCCGCTCGCCGAGGTGCTCTATCCGCACGACCGCGCCGCCGTGGAGGCCGCGCTCGCCGCCGCGGCCGGCACCGGCACGTGGGTGGGCGAACTGCAGCCGCGGGCCCACGACGGCCGCCGTGTCATCACGCAGAGCCGCTGGACGCTCGTGCGCGACGCCCGCGGCGAGCCGATGAGCGTGCTCACAATCGACACCGACGTGACCGAGCGGCGCCAGCTGGAGCAGCAGTTCTACCGCGCCCAGCGCCTCGAGAGCATCGGCACGCTGGCCGGCGGCATCGCCCACGACCTGAACAACGTGCTGCAGCCGATCATGCTCGCCAACGAGATCCTGCTCGACCGGGCGACCGACGACGACACCCGCGATCTGCTCACCAGGGTGGGCGACAGCGCCAGGCGCGGCGCCGAGATGGTGCGCCAGGTGCTGTCGTTCGCGCGCGGTCAGGACGGACGGCGGGTCGAGGTGCCGGTCGGTCTGCTCATCGACGAGGTGGTGCGGATCGCGCGCGACACGCTGCCGAAGGACATCACGATCGCGGCCGCGGTGGCAGCGGACCTGCCGCCGCTCGTCGGCGATCCCACGCAGTTCCACCAGGTGCTGCTGAATCTCTGCGTGAACGCGCGCGATGCCATGCCCGGCGGCGGCCGCCTGCGCCTGGCGGCCTCGGCGGTGTCACTGCCCTCGCTCGGCGAGCCGCTCATGCGCGACGCCGCGCCCGGGCCGTACGTGGTCCTCGAAGTGGAAGACACCGGCATCGGCATCCCGCCCGCGGAGATCGACCGGATCTTCGATCCGTTCTTCACCACGAAGGCGCCGGGCAAGGGCACCGGCCTCGGGCTCTCGACCTCGCTCACGATCGTGCGCAATCACGGCGGACAGATTCGCGTCTACAGCGAACCGGGACGCGGCACGCGCTTCCGCGTCTATCTGCCCGCGTCGGGCACGGCGCCCGCCCAGGCCCCCGGGATGCCCCCACCGCCGCTCGCGGCCGGTGACGGCCAGACCGTGCTCTTCGTGGACGACGAACCGGCGATTCGCCACGTGGCCAGGCAGGCCCTCGAGAGCGCCGGCTATCGCGTGCTGGTCGCCTCGAACGGCGCCGAGGCCGTGGCCATCGTGACGGCCGATCCCGCGGCCATCGACGTGGTCGTGACCGACATGATGATGCCCGTGCTCGGCGGTGACGGGCTCATCCGCGAGCTCAGACGCCGCGCGCCCGGCCTGCGCATCATCGCGGCGAGCGGCATCAGCAGCAACGAAGCGCTGGCCCGCGAGGCCGGCCTGCCGGCCGGCTGCTTCCTCTCGAAGCCGTTCACCGCCGGCACGTTGCTGCAGGCCCTGAGCGACGTGCTCGCGCGCTGAGGCGCGGCCCTGGCGCTAGCGGCCGCCGAGCGCGCCGCGCAGCTTGTCGGCGAGCGAGCCGAGCGACGCGGTGGGCGCGGCATCGGGACGCTGCGCATACTCGCGCAGCTCCGCCTGCTCGCGCTGCTGCGCCACGGCCTTGCGGCTGAGACGAATACGACGCCCGGCCGGATCGACCTCGAGCACCACGACTTCGACCTCGCTCCCGAGCGGAAACGCCTTGAGCAGGTCTTCGTCGCGATCGACGCCGGTCTCGGAGAACGGAATGAGCCCGGTCTTGCCGGGAGCGAGGAAGACGAACACACCGAACTTCTCGTGTTTGTCGACCTTGCCGGTCACGATCGCGCCGGGCACGATCCCTTCCTTCACGGCCGTGGCCCCGGCCGCACGCGTCGTGCCTTCTTCGACCATCGCCACGCCGATGCGCTTCTGCGCCGCGTCGATCGCGAGGATCTCGAAGGCGCCGGTCGCGCCAGGCGCAATCGTCTTCGCCCAGCCGCCGGCGCGGCCCGTGGGCGGGAACGTGGAGGCATGCGCCAGCGCTTCGATGCCGGGCTCGAGTTCGACGAAGGCGCCGAACTCGGCCACGCGCGTCACCTTGCCGGTGCGCACCTGCCCCACCGCGTAGCTCTCGGCCACGTGCACCCACGGATCGTTCTGGAGCTGCTTCAGGCCGAGCGAGATCTTGCCGGTGGCCTCGTCCACCCGCAGCACCTTGACGGTGATCTGGTCGCCGGGCGCCGCCACCTCGTTGGCCGAGACACGCGACCAGCCCATCTCGGACACGTGCAGCAGCCCCTGGATGCCGCCGAGGTCGACGAAGGCGCCGAAGTCGAGCACCGAGGCCACACGGCCCGTGAGCACCGCGCCCGGCACGATCGACGCGCGCACGGCGTCGGCATTGGCGCGCTGCGCCTCTTCGAGCTGGCGCCGGCGCGACACGACGAGGTTCTTGCCGCCGTCCTTGTACTCGATGATGCGGAAGGTGTAGGTCTGGCCCACGTGCACCGCCGGATCGGCCGTGCGCACGATGTCGATCTGCGAGAACGGGCAGAAGGCGCGCTCGCGGGCGATGCGCACCTCGTAGCCGCCCTTCACTTCCTTCTCGACACGGCCTTCCACGGCAAGACCCGCCTCGTAGGCATCTTCGAGCTCGCGCTGCGTGGCGGCGTTGCGCACGCCCTTGCGGGAGAGCTTCAGGCCGCCGGCTGTCGAGACCACCATCGCCTGCAGGCGATCGCCCACCGAGACTTCGATGTCGCCGTCGTCGTCCTTGAGTTCGGCCACCTCGATTTCGGCTTCGCTCTTGCCGCCGATGCTGACGAGGGCCACCTTCGGACCGATCGACACGATGGTGCCGTCCACCATCTGGCCCCGATCGAACTGCTTCGCGGTCTTGACCGAGGCCTCGAACAACGCGGCGAAATCTTCGTCCTGCTCGCTCACTGCACTCTCCTGCTGGAACCTGTGATTATACGGGCCCATGGCAGTCCGCGCGGAGCGCGCCGTTCCGGCGCGGCCGGACGCTGCGTCCGGCCCGGTGTCAGAGCGTGGGCATGGTGTCGTCGTCGGCCGCTTCGGCCTGTTCGGCGTGGACCAGGCAGTGCGCGGCCCAGGGCACGGCAGCGAGCCGGGCCTCCTCGATCGGCGCGCCGTCCACGGCACAGGCGCCGAAGGTGCCGGCGTCGATGCGCCCGAGCGCGGCCCGGATCTCGCCGAGCGTGCCGGCGCTCAGTTCCGCCTCGGTGAACTGCTCGCTGGCGGCCGCCGTCGCGTGGCTGGCGTCGCCCGAGTCGTGCACGGTGTCGCGCCCGATGCCGGCCGCCTCCATGGCACGGTCGGTGCGCGCCACGGCGCGCGCTTCGAGGTCGAGCAGGCGGCGCTTGAACTCCTGAATGTCGGTCATCCCGCCATGCTGCTCCCGCGGGACGCCAGGTGGCTGTGCCGGAATGCACAGACGGACGCGCCAGCCTGCGCCCATTCTGGTACCCTCTTGGGCGACTGCGCCATCCAGAGCGCCATGTGACTTCCCGCCCGCCGCCTCCCACCGCCGTTCCGCAGACGGAGCCTTCCGCGCCCCCGCCCGAGAGCCGCACGGAGCCGTTCCCGATCGTGGCCATCGGTGCCTCGGCTGGCGGGCTCGCCGCCTTCGACGCCTTCTTCGACGCGATGTCGGCGCACGCCGAGCCGGGCATGGCGTTCGTGCTCGTGCAGCACCTGGCGCCCGATCGCCCGAGCGCGCTGCTCGAACTCGTGCAGCGCCACACGCCGATGCCGGTCGTCGAAGCCGCCGACGGCATGGCCCTGGCGCCCAATCACGTCTACGTCATCCCGCCGAACCGCGACCTCGCGGTGATGCGCGGCATGCTGCACCTGCTCGAACCGGCGGCGCCGCGCGGCCAGCGCCTGCCGGTGGACTTCCTGTTCCGCTCCCTCGCCCTCGAACAGCGCGAGCGCGCCATCGGCATCGTGCTCTCGGGCACGGGCAGCGACGGCACGCTCGGCGCCCGCGCCATCAAGAGCGAAGGCGGCGTGGTGATGGCGCAGTCGCCCGACACGACCGAGTTCGACGGCATGCCGCGCAGCGTGGTCACGGCCGGCCTCGCCGACTTCGTGCTGCCGGCCGCCGAGATGCCGGCCCGGCTCATGGCGCTCGCGGCGCGACGCGCCGGCGAGGCCGACGCGCCGGGCTCGCTGC
>JALHON010000304.1 GCA_022842985.1 Acidobacteriota bacterium
CGTTCGTGGAGGTAGTAGACGTGGCACTGACGAAAGACAAGAAGACCGCTCTCATCGATTCGTACCGCACGCACGGCACGGATACCGGATCGCCCGAAGTCCAGGTGGCGATTCTCAGCGAACGCATCACCTACCTGACCGAGCACTTCAAGAGCCACGCGAAGGATCACCACTCGCGCCGCGGCCTCCTGAAGCTCGTCGGCCAGCGCCGGCGCCTGCTCGACTACCTGAAGAGCAAGGACACCGACCGCTACGCGGAGCTCATCAAGAGGCTCGGCATCCGCAAGTAGCCGCGTCCAGCGCGTCCGGGTCCTCCGGACGTGGACGACCCAGCACTATCGGCGACGGCCACCGCGCTCCGCACCATGCGGAGGCCCGGGGCCGTCGCGCCGACAAGCCCGGGGAACGTGACCCCGGCATCGAGGTTTCCAATGGTCAAACGCGAGATTCAGATCGGCCAGCACACCCTCTCCATCGAGACGGGCAGACTGGCCAAGCAGGCCGACGGCGCCGTCGTCGTGCGCATGGGCGACACGATGGTGCTCGTCTCGGCCTGCCACGCTTCAAGCGCCCGCGAGGGCATCGATTTCCTGCCGCTCACGGTGGATTACCGTGAGTACACCTACGCCTCGGGCCGCATTCCCGGCGGCTTCTTCAAGCGCGAAGGCAAGGCGACCGAGAAGGAAACGCTCACGAGCCGCCTGATCGACCGCCCGATCCGCCCGCTCTTCCCCGCCGGCTGGAGCTTCGAGACGCAGGTCATCGCGTTCGTGCTCTCGGCCGACACCGATCACGACTCGGACGTGCTCGCGATCACCGGCGCCTCGGCGGCGCTGGCGCTCTCGGAGATGCCGCTCGAGAAGACGATCGCCGGCGTGCGCGTGGGCCTGGTCGACGGCAAGTTCATCGTCAACCCGACCTTCCCCGAGCGCAAGCTGAGCCGCCTGGATCTCACGGTCGCCGGCAGCAAGGACGGCATCGTGATGGTCGAAGCCGGCGCGCAGGAGGTGACGGAAGACGAAGTCATCCAGGCGCTCGAAACGGCGCACGCCGCCATCAAGAACATCTGCGCCGGCATCGACGCGCTGGCGGCCGAAGCCGGCCGCAAGAAGCTGCCGAAGCCCGAGGTGAAGGTCGACGAGGCCTTCCAGCAGATGCTCGAAGCCAAGGCGCTCGCGCCGCTCACCGCGGCCATGCGCATCAAGGGCAAGATCGAGAACTACGCCACCGTGGCGAAGGTCGAGAAGGAAGTCATCGCCGGCCTCCCCGAGGATCAGGCGAACCGCAAGGGCGAAGCCAAGGGCCTGCTGCACGCGCTGCAGGAGAAGGTGCTGCGCACCGAGATCCTCGACCGCGGCGTGCGCCTCGATGGCCGCAAGTTCGACGAGATCCGTCCCATCAGCATCGAAACCAAGGTGCTGCCCCGCGTGCACGGCTCGACGGTGTTCACGCGCGGCGAGACGCAGGCGCTCGTCACCGCCACCCTCGGCACGGCCGACGACCAGCAGAAGATCGAGATGGTCGACGGCGAGACGTGGAAGCGCTTCATGCTCCACTACAACTTCCCGCCCTTCTCGGTCGGTGAAGTGAAGCCGATGCGCGGCCCCGGCCGTCGTGAAATCGGCCACGGCGCCCTCGCCGAGCGCGCGCTCGCGCCGATGATGCCCGCCGAAGCCGACTTCGCCTACACCGTGCGCATCGTGTCGGACATCCTCGAGTCGAACGGCAGCTCGTCGATGGCCTCGGTGTGCGGCGGCTCGCTCGCGATGATGGACGCCGGTGTGCCGATCAAGGCGCCGGTGGCCGGCGTGGCCATGGGCCTCATCATGGACGAGGCCACCGGCAAGTACGCGGTGCTGAGCGACATCGCTGGCGCCGAGGACCACTACGGTGACATGGACTTCAAGGTGGCCGGCACCGCCGCCGGCATCACCGCGCTGCAGATGGACATCAAGGTCACCGGCATCTCCGCCGACGTGATGCGCGCGGCGCTCACGCAGGCGAAGGCCGGCCGGATGCACATCCTCGGCATCATGCAGGAACACCTGCCGGCGACCCGGTCGAACATGTCGGCCTACGCGCCGCGCATCGTCACGATCAAGATCCCGGTCGACAAGATCCGCGACGTCATCGGGCCGGGCGGCAAGATGATCCGCAGCATCATCGAGAAGACCGGCGTGAAGATCGACGTCGAGGACAACGGTCAGGTCAACGTGGCGTCGGCCGACGAGGCCGCCGCGGCCAAGGCCATCGGCATGATCCAGGAGCTCACGGCCACGCCCGAGCTCAACAAGACCTACCTCGGCAAGGTCCAGCGCATCACCGACTTCGGCGCGTTCGTCGAAATCATGGCCGGCACCGACGGCCTGCTGCACGTCTCCGAGATCGCGAACCACCGCGTGAAGGACGTGCGCGACGAGCTCAAGGAAGGCCAGCAGATCCTGGTCAAGGTCATCAACATCGACCCGACCGGCAAGATCCGCCTGAGCCGCAAGGCGCTGCTGCCCTCCGAGGGTGGTCCGCCCGCGGCCGAGCCCGGCAGCGAACCGCCGGCCAGCGACAACGGCGGCGGCGGCGATCGCGGTGGCGACCGTCCCCGTGGCCCGCGCCGCGACCGCGGTCCGCGCAGAGACTAAGCCGGGACTGGGGGTTGGAGGCTGGGGGCTGGCGTAGGCCTCGAGAACTGCACCCCGAATCGCCGCCACGGAAAGCGCCAAGGGCCGAGAGACGATGTCTCTCGGCCCTTTTCCTTTGCCGACACGCCCCAGCCCCCAGCACCTAGTCCCCAGTCCCCCGGTCTCCAGTCCCGCTACAATCAACTCATGCGCCGCCTGTGGCTCGCTGCACTCGCCCTGACGCTCACCGCGGCGCTGTCGGCCGTTGCCGCGCCGCAGGATGCCGCGCCGAACAAGCGCGCCTTCACCGTGGTGGCGCGTGATGGCCACTTCGAGCCCGACCGGCTCGATGTGTCGAAGAACGACCTCGTCACCATCACGCTCAAGAGCGAGGGCGGCCCGTTCAGCTTCGCGATCGATGCCTACCGGCTGATGAAGCGCGCCGGGGCCGGCGAAACCGTGACCTTCGCGTTCCGCGCTGACCAGGTGGGCCGCTTCGCCTACTACTGCTCGCTGTCGAACGACGAGCAGTGCGCCACGATGAAAGGCACGCTGGTCGTCGCTGATCGCTGACCGCCACTGGCCTGAGCGACGGCGACGGGTTGGCGGCCGCAACCGCTTGTTGGGCAGCCGATCGGGTGCTACGCTGCTGGCATGACGATCACGGCCCGGGTACGCGAGGGCCGGCTCGTACTCGACGAGCCGACGACACTGCCAGAGGGCACGCAGGTGGCCCTGCTGCCGCTCGACCCAGGCGACTGGCTTGACGACACCGACCGCGCCGCCCTGCACTCTGCATTACGGGCGTCTGACGCGGATGTCGCCGCCGGACGGCTCATGGACGCAGCCGAGCTGCTTCGGAGCCTCCGCACGCCTTGACGGACCGCCGGGTTCGCTTCACCGCCACGGCCCAGGAGCACGTGGCCCGTGAGCAGCAATGGTGGCTGGAGAATCGCGACTACAGGCACCTGTTCGCAACCGAACTGGAGGAAGCCGTCGCGCTCGTGGCGCATCTGCCGGGGGCAGGCACCTCGTACCCGGATGCAGGGATTCCGGGTCTGCGTCGCCTCTACCTGCAGAAGATCAGCTGCCACCTGTACTACACGCACGATGACCACGACGTGATCGTGCGCGCGCTCTGGGGCGCGCGACGCGAACGCGGGCCCGCGCTGTAGCCGTTTCGCTGTCCGCCGTCGTCACGGCAGGGGCGTCAGCCAGACCGACGGCGGCCCTATCGGCGCGGGAACTTATCCGGGTTGTCGGTGAAGAGCGCGTCCACGCCGAGCGTGTAGAGGAAGTGCTCCATCTCCGCGGTCACGTTGGCGTAGCTCGGCGTGGCCGCGGCGCGGAACGTGTAGGGCGTCACGGTCATGCCGGCGGCGTGGGCCAGCTTCACGAACTCGGGCGCGCGCGTGAGCACCTGCTTGGCCGGGCCGAAGCCGGTAATCACGCCCTTCCAGCTGGCCACCATCGCGGCCGCGTCGAACGGGCCACGGACGTCGAACAGGAACACCACGGGCACGCCGATCTTGCGAGCCGCAAGCGCCCGCGCCGTGGACTCACCGAACGTCTGCAGGATGACGGGCGTCTTCGGATCGGCCGCCGGGCCGCGCAGCTTCAGGCGATCGAGCGCGGCTTCGACGAGCGCCACGAAGTCCACGTTGCGGCCTTCGTAGATCTCCGGCGTCTTGAGTTCAGGATAGAGCCCCGCCTTGCCGCGGATGAGCGCCACGGCTTCATCGAACGTGGGCACGCGCTCGCCGGCGAACTTCGGGTCGAACCAGCTGCCGGCATCCAGCGTCTTGATTTCGGCGAGCGTGAAGTCGTTGGCGAGCCACGCCTTCCGCGTCCGCCCCTCGATCTTGATTTCGCTGAACCGCGTGGGGAACTTCGTTTCGACGTCGGTCGTGCGCTCGAGCGATGCATCGTGCAGACAGACGAGCACGCCGTCCTTCGTCACCGCGAGATCCTGCTCGACGAAGTCGGCGCCCTGTTCGATCGCCAGCCGATACGCCGCCAGCGTGTGCTCGGGCGCGTAGCCGGAGGCGCCGCGGTGCGCGACGTTGACCTTCTTCGGCGTCTGGGCCATCACCGGCGCCCCCGTCGTTCCCACGAGCATCAGTCCGAGGGCTCCCGCAATCAGTCCACGCATGGCGAATTACTCCTTGGCCGCCATGATTCCATGGGCGGGTAACGAGGCGGTGACGCCGGCCCAGGCCTGGGCCGCGGCGATCCGCTCGCCGAGCGGCGGATGCGAGTAGAACAGCCAGCGCGCAAGCGCTGACGGCCGTTCCTCGGCGAGGTTCTGCTGCGCCAGGCGGCGCATGGCCGTCACGAACGCGTCGGGGTTGCGCGTGAGCTTCAGCGCGAAGTGGTCGGCACGGCGTTCCTGGGCGCGCGACAGCGCGTTGGCCGCCGGCAGGAACAGGAACGACGAGGCGCCGGCCACGAAGAGCAGGAACGGGGCGCCGGCCGGATCCGCCAGGCCGCGCAGGCCCAGCCACGGG
>JALHON010000305.1 GCA_022842985.1 Acidobacteriota bacterium
CGGCGGGCCGTTCCAGGCGCGCGCCGCCCTCGGCGGGCAGCGAGCTGGCCTCGATGAAGCCGCGCCAGTGTTCGACGATCTCGGGCGCGCGTCCGTGCACTTCGAGCCACGTGAGCGCGTCTTCGAACGGGCCGCGGTGCAGCAGCGCCCGTTTGGCGCGCGGCGAGGCTTCCATGTCCTGCAGGCGGCGCTGCACGGCGAGCAGCTGACGCAACCGGTCGGTATCGCGCCGTGCCACCGGCAGCTGGCCGATCTTGAAGACCGGCTCCGGCGGACCTTCGCGCCGGCGCCGCCGCCGCGCTGGCGGCGGTTCCACCGTGGGCATGTCGGCGTCGTCGTGGTCGTCGTCGTGCGCGCCGCCGGAGTCGGCGTGCGCCGGCCGCTCGCGGGTCGGCATCAGGCCGAGCGGCACGACCATCGTGCCGAGCAGGATCGGGTTCGAGAGCGTGGGCGGCGCCGAATCGAAGCGCTGACGGTAGGAATCGAGCGCGTCGAGGGCGTCGAGGAAGCCTTCGTCGTGCGCGTGCTCCTGCAGCTCGGGCGTGACCGGCTCGAGCAGGCGGTGTTCGGCGAGCGCGGCGAAGGTCTTCTCGGCGGCGCCGCTGCGGAGGATCTTGTAATACTCCTCGATCATCCGCGCCGGCGCGGCCTGCGCCAGGCGATGGCGGTGCGTGGCGATCGCCGCGGCCACCGGCGGATCGAGCGCGAAGTCGAGCCGCGATGCCATCACGACCGCGCGCAGCATCCGCACCGGATCTTCCTGGAAGCGTTCGTTCGGATCGCCGATCGAGCGGATGACGCGCGCCTTGATGTCGTCGAGTCCGCCCACGTAGTCGATGATCGAGCGGTCGGCGATGTCGTAGAAGAGGGCGTTGATCGTGAAGTCGCGGCGGAACGCGTCTTCCTCGGGCGTTCCGAACGTATTGTCGCGGTGAATCAGCAGGTCGCGCGCCGTGTCCGGCGACAGATCGCCGAGCGACTCGTCGGGCCCGGCCTCGGGTTCGCCGGCCGGGATGAGCTTGCGGAAGGTTGCGACCTCGATCGCCTTGTCGCCGAACTTCACGTGGGCGAGGCGGAAGCGGCGGCCGATGATCCAGCAGTTCCTGAAGAGCTTCTTGATCTGATACGGATGCGCGGAGGTGCCGATGTCGAAGTCCTTCGGCTTGCGGCCGAGCAGCAGGTCGCGCACGCTGCCGCCCACGAGGTAGGCGGTGTAGCTGGCCTCGTTGAGACGCGTCAGCACCTTCAGCGCATCAGGATCGATCTGGCGGCGCGAGATGGGATGGTCTGTACGAGGAACGATGACGGGGCCGGACATTCGGAAGAGCATTGTAGCAGCCCCCGGCCGTCGAAATGCACTGAACTACCTTGTTTTCAACATCTTACGAGATGATTCGCTGCCGCCGTGTGCTACGATGCGCGGATGGTCCGCCCGGCCGTGGTGGTTGCCGCCATTCTCATGGCGAGCGTGTCGCTCAGTGCGACGCGTGACGATCTGGCGCGGGCCCGCACCCTGTTCAACGAACGGAAGTTCGACCAGGCGATTGCCGCCGCCGAACTGGCGCGCAAGACGCCCGAGACGGCCGATGCCGCCGCCATCGTGCTGGCCCGCGCGCACCTCGAGCGCTACCGCCAGGTCGCCGACCCGGCCGACCTCGGCGCCGCCCGCGCCGCCCTCGGCAGCGCGAATGTCGACAGGCTCGGTACACCCGACCGTGCGGAGTACCTCATCGCCCTCGGCGGTTCGCTCTTCCTCGAAGACGACTTCGGCGCCGCCGCCGAGATCTTCGAGTCGGCGATCGAAATCGCCCCGGCGGCCGGCGACGGTGCCCGCGAAGCCGTGCTCGACTGGTACGGCTCGGCCATGGAGCGCTGGGCCGCGCCCTACACGACCACGCGCCGCGCCGCGATGCTCGAACGGCTCGTGCGCCGGATGGAAGGGGAGCAGGCGAAGAATCCGGGGTCGCGCGCTGCGTCCTACTGGCTCGTGGCGGCGCTGCGCGCGCAGGGTGAGACCGACCGCGCCTGGCAGGCGGCGATTGCTGCCTGGGTGCGCGCGCCGCTGGCTGGCGTGCGGTCGATCGCGCTGCGCGCCGACATCGATCGCCTGGTGCGCGAGGGCATCATCCCCGACCGCGGCAAGGACGCCCCGGAGGCCGACCGTGCCGGCCGCGAGACGGCGCTCCGCGCCGAGTGGGAACTGCTCAAGCAGAAATGGAAGTAGGGCGGGGCTCGGGGCCCGGGGCCCGGGCCCCGGCCTTCAAGGCTTCGCCTCTTTCCAGTTCTCCCCGACGCCCACGTCCACGTCGAGCGGCACCGACAGCTTCACGCCTTCGGCCATCGTCACGCGCACGAGTTCGGCCACGCGGTCCGCGTCTGCCGCCGGCGCTTCGAACAGCAGTTCGTCGTGCACGGTGAGGATCATGCGCGAGGTGGGCGCCTCGGCCGCCAGCACCTTGTCCACGTCGATCATTGCGCGCTTGAGGATGTCGGCCGCGGTGCCCTGAATCGGCATGTTGACGGCCATACGTTCGGCCGCCGCGCGAATCTGGCCGTTGCGGCTCGTGAGCTCCGGCACCGGACGCTTGCGTCCGAACATCGTGCGCACCACGCCGGTCGTGCGGCCGTCCTCGAGCGTCTGTTCGATGAAGCCGCGCACGCGCGGGAACCCGGCGAAGTAGGCGTCGATGAACTGCTGCGCCGCCGCCTGCGACACGCCGATGTCCTTGGCCAGCGTGAAGGCCGTCTTGCCGTAGAGCAGCGCGTAATTGACGATCTTGGCGCGTCGCCTGAGCTCGTGCCGGTCGAGGCCGCTTTCCGGCCCGAACACCTTGAGCGCCGTCTGGTCGTGGATGTCGTCGCCGCGCGCGAAGGCCGCCGTGAGCGTTTCGTCGCCCGAGAGATGCGCCAGTACGCGCAGTTCGATCTGCGAGTAGTCGGCCGAGATGAGCACGTGGCCGGGTTCGGCCACGAACGCGCGCCGGATCTCGCGGCCGAGGGCCGTGCGGATCGGGATGTTCTGCAGGTTCGGATCGCTGCTGCTCAGGCGCCCGGTGGCGGCGACGGCCTGATTGAACACCGTGTGCACGCGCCCCGTCACCGGGTGCACGAGCGAGGGCAGCGCATCGATGTAGGTGCCCTTCAGCTTCGAGAGGCTGCGCCAGTCGAGGATGAGCCGCGGCAGATCGTGCGTCAGGGCCAGCTCCTCGAGCACCTCCACGGCCGTGGAGGGCGTGCGTGTCGTGCCCGTGCGCTTCAGGACCGGCAGCTGCAGCTTGTCGAAGAGGATCTCGCCGAGCTGCTTCGGTGACCCGATGTTGAACGTCTCGCCGGCCTGTTTGTAGATCTCGGCGGCGAGCGCGCCCATCTCCTGTTCCATGTGCGCGGCCTGGCTGGCCAGCGCCTGCGTGTCCACCTTCACGCCGGCCCGTTCGAGGCCGGCCAGGATGGGCACGAGTGGCAGTTCGAGATCGCGGTACACCGACGCGACGCCGGCTGTCTCGAGTTCGGGCGCGAAACGCTCGGCCAGCTGCCAGGCCAGATCCGCGCGTTCGCCCGCGTAGTCGAGCACGCGCTCGGGTGCGAGTGTGGTGAAGGGCACCGCCTTGGCGCCCTTGCCGCGCACGTCGTCGGCGAGGCGGGCGCGGTAGCCGAGCTGTTCGAGCGCCAGCGGCTCGAGATCCTGGCTCGAACGCGAGGCATCGAGCAGGTAGGCCGCGAGCATCGTGTCGAGATCGAGGCCGGCGAGTGTGATGCCGTGGCGGGCGAGCACGACGGTGGCGAACTTGAGGTCGTGGCCCACCTTGGCGATGGCCGGATCCTCGAGCACGCCCTTCAGCGCGGCGAAGGTTTCCGCGCGGTCGAGCCCGGCCTCGCTCATGAGCGTGGCGGCTCCGAACGGCAGGAAGCGGGCCGCGCGCGGGCCAGTGGCGAGGACGAGTCCGGCGACGTCCGCGCGCATGCCGGCGTCGCCCTCGGCGAGCACGTGCAGCGCCACACGGCCGCTGGTCCGGATCTCGTCCGCCAGGCGCGCGACGGCCTCGGCCGACTCGACCACGGCGTAGTCCTTCGTCACCGATTCGGCCGACGGCGCGTAGTCGGTCACGAGCGTGCGGAAGCCGAGTTCCGAGAAGAGCGTGTAGCAGCGGTCGCGCGAGGCGCCGCGGAACATGAGCGCGTCGGCCTCGAACGGCACCGGCACGTCGGTGTGGATCGTGACCAGCTGACGGGCCTGGCGCGCGTCGTCGCCGTGCGCGAGCAGCGCTTCCCGCTGCTTCTTCGCCTTCACCTCGCCGGCCGCGGCCAGCAGCGCGTCGAGCGAGCCGTAGGTGGTGATGAGATCGCGGGCGCCCTTCTCGCCGATGCCGGGCACCCCCTTCACGTTGTCGCTCGTGTCGCCCATGAGCGCGAGCACGTCCACCACCTGCGACGGCGCCACCCCGAACTTCGTCTTCACGCCCTCGGCGTCGAACCAGGCGCCGTCGTCCTTCGGGTTGTAGACGCGGATGGGCCCGTCCACGAGCTGGAAGAAGTCCTTGTCGCCGGTGACGATGGCCACCTGGAAGCCGACCGCGGCGGCCTTCTTCGCCAGCGTGCCGATGACGTCGTCGGCCTCGAAGCCCTCGCTCGTCAGGATGGGCACGCCCATCGCCTCGCAGGCCTCGTGCACCCACGGGATCTGTTCGGCCAGGTCCGAGGGCATCGGCGCCCGGTTGGCCTTGTAGTCGGCGACGATCTTGTCGCGGAACGTGTCGGTCGGCAGGTCGAACGAGGCCGCGATGTGGGTGGGCTTGTGGTCGGCCAGCAGCTTGCGCAGCATGGTCACGAAGCCGTAGACGGCATTCGTGGAACGGCCGTCGGGACCGGTCAGCCCGCGGATCGCGTGGTAGGCGCGATACATCTGGTTGCTGCCGTCGATGAGGAAGAGCGACCGCGGCTCGGACATGGCGAGGCCGGTATTATGATGCAGATGGTGATGACTGGTGGGAACGAGTAGGCCCGGGGCGCGCGCGCGGCTGCCCTGGCTCGGCGTGATACGGCTGGCGGTGCTGGCCGCGGCGCTCGCCGGCGCCTCGTGCAGCAACGTCATCACGCGGAAGTACGAGTACGA
>JALHON010000306.1 GCA_022842985.1 Acidobacteriota bacterium
CACGTCGATCGGCGACTTGGCCTCGGCCATGATCCGGCACTTGGCCGGGCCGAAGCCCGAGGAAGCCACGATCTTGACCTTGTCGAAGCCGTTGCGGTCCAGCTCGGCGCGCAGGTGGAAGATCGCCGCGGCCGAGACGCCGGTGCCGACCAGGAAACGCAGCTCTTCCTCGCTGCGATAGCCGCGGATCGATTCGGGCGAGAAGCGTTCCAGCACGGCGTAGGACGTGGCGGGATCGAGCCCCTCGAGGTAGCGACCGCCGGTGGTGTCGAGGCGCAGCGACAGCATGCCCCCGGCCGCAAGGTCGGGAAAGCGCCGGCAGACTTCCAGAGAATCCGAGATCTCGCGCGCGAAGTAATCGACCAGCACGGTCATCGGTTCGCCGGGAAAAGTCTCGTGGAACATCTCTGCCGCGCGCAGGGTGGAGCCCGCGTAGCCGATCAGCGCGTGCGGCATGGTGCCGAGGCCGCGGTCGCGGCCGAAGAAGTGCGCCGTGGCGTGCGTGGCATTGCCGATGAAGCCCACCGCGCCCACCTTGCGCTTGGCGCGGGCCGAGCCGACGGAGGCCGCATAGGCCATCATCTCGGCCATCTCCTGGCCGGCGCAGTGGCGCGCGTCCATGGCGAGAAAGGCCGCCTTCGGCATGTCGGCGCACATCGTCCAGGCGTTGTAGGCCGCGACGCAGGCCGGCCCCAGCTTCTGCAGGAAGATCGTCTCGAGATCGACCAGATGGAAGAACGAGCCGGTGATGTACATCATCGGCTCGCCGGCGCCGACCCACTTGCCTTCGTTGTAGCGCAGGTCGAGCTCGACCTTTGTGTTGCGCGCGCGGCCCGTCTCCTCCAGCCAGTCGAGCGCCAGCCGCGGCGCGAACACCACCGGGCGGCGCATGAAGATGGCGTAGGTCACGCGGGCGTCGCCGAACTTGCCGATCACCTGCTTCGAGCGATTGAAGTAGTGGTCGGTGTAGCGCTCGATCTCGCCGTTCGATGGATGAGTCATCGGCCCTCCCCGGGGCGCTCCCGCCTTGCTAGCCCCACCTCATCCTGAGGAGCACCGCGAAGCGGTGCGTCTCGAAGGATGGGAACCAGTCGTGCTGCTGCCCACCCTTCGAGACGCGGCCCTACGGGCCGCTCCTCAGGGTGAGGTTTATGTGATCCCATGCTCGCGGAACCTGGTTTGCCTCCGCTCAGACCGCCGGGCGTGCCCGGGCCACCGACAAACGTTCCGCCTTCAGTTGTTCGGCGAGCAGGAAGGCGAGTTCGAGCGCCTGGCTGGCGTTGAGCCTGGGATCGACCAGCGTCTCGTAGCGTTCGTCGAGGTTCTCGACGGTGATGTCGGTCGAGCCGCCCATGCACTCCGTGACCTCCTGGCCGGTCATCTCGAAATGCACGCCGCCCGGATGCGTACCTTCGGCACGGTGGACGGCGAAGAACTCCTTCACCTCGCGCAGGATGTTGTCGAAGTGCCTGGTCTTCCGGCCGTTCGACGCGGTCACGGTGTTGCCGTGCATGGGATCGCACGACCAGACGACCGACTTGCCGGCGCGCTCGACCGCGCGCACCAGCGGCGGCAGCTTGTTCGCCACGTTGTCGGCGCCCATGCGCACGATCAGCACGATGCGTCCGGCCTCGTTGGACGGATTGAGCGTGTCGATCAGCTTCAGCGTGTCCTCGACCGAGAGCGAGGGGCCGCACTTGAAGCCGATCGGATTGCGAACGCCGCGCAGGAATTCCACATGCGCGCCGTCGGGCTGCCGCGTGCGATCGCCGATCCACAGCATGTGGGCCGAACAGTCGTACCAGTCGCCCGAGGTCGAATCGACGCGGGTCAGCGCTTCCTCGTAGGGCAGCAGCAGCGCCTCATGGCTCGTGAAGAAGTCCGTCTCGGCGATCTGAGGCGTGGTCGCCGAATTGAGGCCGCAGGCGGCCATGAAGTTCAGCGTCTCGTCGAGGCGCGCGGCGAGGTCCTCGTACTTTCCCGAGGCCGGCGAGTTGCGCACGAAGTCGAGGTTCCAGCGGTTGACCTCGTGCAAGTCGGCATAGCCGCCCTGGGCGAAGGCACGCAGCAGGTTCAGGGTGGCCGCCGACTGGTTGTAGGCCTGCACCATGCGCTCGGGATCGGGCCGGCGCGCCTCGGGCGTGAACTCGATGCCGTTGACGTTGTCGCCGCGGTAGGACGGCAGCTCGACGTCGCCCACCTTCTCGACGTTGGACGAACGCGGCTTGGCAAACTGGCCGGCCATGCGGCCGAGCTTCACGACAGGGACGCCCGCGCCATAGGTCAGCACGACGGCCATCTGCAGCAGCACGCGGAAGGTGTCGCGGATGTTGTTGGCCGTGAAGTCTGCGAAGCTCTCGGCGCAGTCGCCGCCCTGCAGCAGGAAGGCGTCGCCCGCGGCTACCTTGGCGAGCGCCGTCTTGAGCTTGCGCGCCTCGCCCGCGAAGACGAGGGGCGGATAGCGGCGCAGCCGCGCCTCGGCGTTGGCGAGCGTCGTGGCGTCCGGATAGACCGGCATCTGCAGCGGCGGCCGGCTGCGCCAGCCGGTCAGCGACCAGTCGGCGGCACTCGAACTGCGGGATTGCGCCTTCGCGGCCACCCTTGAGGGGCCCTGAATCGCGGTCATCTACTCCTCCTGCACCCCGTCCGTTTGCGGGGTGGGTGAACCTATACGGGCTGTGGATGAAATGCCAGATGGCGTCATCACGGGCGCGGCCTGTCGTGTTCGCACATCGTGCTCATGCTCGTGTTCCTCTCCCCCAATTTGTCTATGGGATTCACACATCTTGCTCATGCTCCTCTCCCCCCACGGTTGCGCTTTCACAAGCGCAACCGTGGGGGGAGAGGTTGGGTGAGGGGGGCTGCCTGCCCGCGTAAAGCCCAACTTTACCCGGGCGAGCGCCCCCTCACCTAACCTCTCCCCCTAACGGGGGCGAGGAACATGAGCATGAAAACGATGGGTGAATCCGATCGCCGGGCGAAGCGCCGGGATGACGGGAGCGGCTTTCGCTACTCGGCCGCCGCCCGGGTGGGCGTCGTATCGGCGCGCGCCGTCCGCATGGTGACGAATTCCTCGCCGGCCGTGGGGTGAATACCGACGGTGGCGTCGAAATGGGCCTTGGTGGCGCCTGCCTTGATCGCCACGGCGAGGCCCTGGAT
Organism: Acidobacteriota bacterium; assembly: GCA_022842985.1. GTDB lineage: Bacteria > Acidobacteriota > Vicinamibacteria > Vicinamibacterales > UBA2999 > CADEFD01. Next base: position 3,160 of record JALHON010000306.1, read on the forward strand.
CAGCTCGGCGGCGTCGTCGCCCACCATGTGGGCGCCCACGACCTTGTCGGTCGCCGCCTCCACGATCAGCTTCATGAAGGTGCGCTGGCTGCGTCCGGACAGCGTGTGCTTCATCGGCCGGAAGGCCGCCGTGAAGATCCGGAGATCGCCCAGGGTCCGCCGCGCCTCTTCCTCGGTCAGGCCGACATTGGCCATCTCGGGCTGGCAGAACACTGCCGACGGCACGCTGCGATGGTCGGGCTTGCGCGGCTTGTTGCCGAACTCGGTGTCGGCGAAGCAATGGCCTTCCATGATCGCCACAGGCGTAAGGTTGATGCGGTCGGTGACGTCGCCCACCGCCCAGATGTTGTCGGCCGTGGTCTTCGACCATTCATCGACGGCGATGGCGCCCGCCTTGTCGAGCTGCACGCCCGCCTTCTCGAGGCCGATGCCCCGGGTGTTGGGCGCGCGGCCGGTCGCGTACATCACCAGATCGGTCTCGAACATGCCGCCCAGCGGCGTGTGGATCTCGTAGGGGCCGTTCTCGCCTTTCTTCACGATGCGGCCAATCTCGGTCTCGGTGCGCATCTTGATGCCGCTTTCCTTCAGCGCCTCGTGGACGGCGGTCCGGCATTCCTCGTCGAAGCCGCGCAGCACGCGGTCGCGGCGCAGCACCAGATCGACGTGGCTGCCGAGCCCCTTGAAGATGCCGGCGAATTCGACGGCGATGTAGCCCGCGCCGACGATGGCGATGCGCTTGGGCAATTCGGGCAGGTGGAAAGCCTCGTTCGACGTGATCGCGAGTTCGCAGCCCGGGATCGACGGGATCACCGGATGGCCGCCGGTCGCGACCAGGATCTTCCCGGCGGTGACCGTCTCTTCACCCACCTGAATCGTGTGGCGATCCATCAGCCGGCCGCGCCCCATGTGCAGTTTTACGCCGGCGCCGTCGAGCAGGCGCAGGTAGACGGCGTTCAGGCGGTCCACTTCCGCGTTCACGTTGTCGCGCAGCGTCGGCCAGGCGTGCGTGGGCGCCGGCACGGTCCAGCCGAAGCCTGCCGCGTCGTCGAACTCGTGCGCGAACTTGGAGCCATAGACCAGGAGCTTCTTCGGCACGCAGCCGCGGATCACGCAGGTACCGCCGACGCGATAATCCTCGCAGATGCCGACGCGCGCGCCGTGGGTCGCGGCGATCCGCGAGGCGCGCACGCCGCCGGAGCCGGCGCCGATGACGAAGAGATCGTAGTCGTAAGCCATGTGAGATATCCGACAACGTTGCACTTGGGGGGGGGAGAACAAAACCTCAACGCGGCCACAATTCGGTCGCGGCGCAGACTATATCGGCGCTTAGACGGCCGGGTAAGGGAAATGGCGCGTGTATCTCCATATCCCGACACAACCAGAAGGATATGCCTGTGCCCAAGCTGCTCCCGCTCGCGACCGCCCTCTTTGTCCTCGCTGCCCCCGCCTTCGCCGCCCCCGGCGATCAGGCCCCGCCCCAGTCCCCGACCTCGCCCGCCGCCATGCCGGCACGCGCGCCTGCAGGCGTGATGCGCTACGACACCAACAAGGACGGCGCCGTCGACCGCGTCGAATGGAAGGCGGGCCAGGAGGCACGCTTCAAGCGGCTCGACGCCAACGGCGACGGCAAGCTCAGCCAGGACGAGTTGTTTGCCCGTACCCCCGCGGCCGGCAACAGCGTGCTGCCCGGCGATCGCCAGGCGGGGCGCCAGTCGGCCTTCTTCCAGCGCCTCGATGCCGACAAGGATGGCCAGGTCACCCTGATCGAATTCATGGCCCAGGCCGACCGCAACTTCGCGCGCTGCGACCTCGACAAGAACGGCCGCATCGACACCGCCGAATGCCGCCAGGCGCTGCAGCGCAAGCCCGGGTAGCGCTGACCCACTCGTCTTGCTCGCCTCCTTCGAGGGAGACGTTCACTCATGTTCCTCTCCCCCTTCGGGGGAGA
>JALHON010000307.1 GCA_022842985.1 Acidobacteriota bacterium
TTGTGACCGCATCGCCCAGCACCTCAATCGCCGCCCACGCAAGCGCTTGGGGTTTCGCACGCCGGAGGAATGCTTCTATGGTCAGTAGTCAGTGTTGCAGTTCAAAGTTGATCTCAAAGGGTCTGTCACGGTCACCAATTGCCATCGACACGTGACACGCCGTGACGGTGACAGACCCCGTTACGTGTGATGACCGTGACAGACCCGGTTACAAATGCCAGGTGGCGCGGTGGGCTTCGAACCACGCCATCGGGCCCTGGCCGGACAGCGCGGGATGCGGGAACGTCCGCTCCCCGTGACGCGTCAGGCCGGCCTTGAGCAGCACGCGTTGCGAGGCCGTGTTGTCGAGGTTCGTGATGGCGCAGATGACCGGCAGGCCGAGGTCCTCGAAGCCGTAGCGCATGAGCCGCACGGACATCTCCGTCGCGTAGCCCTGGCCCCAGGCGTCCTGGAAGAGCGCGTAGCCGACCTGGATGTCGGATTCACCGTGGATGTGATTCAGCACGTGGAAGCCCACGGCGCGGCCGGTGGCGCGCTCGATGGTGGCCCACATGCCGAGGCCCGGATGCTGGTCGTAGTAGTCGAGGGCCCGCGTGCGCAGCGTGGTCTCGGCGCCGGCGCGGTCCTTCACGCCGCCGAGATGCTGCGTCACGACCGGATCGGCCAGCAGGCGCGCGATCAGATCGAGGTCATCGAGGGTGAAGCGTCGCACCCGCAGGCGCGTACTCTCGAGCGTGTCGGCCGCGGTGCGCACTGACCGCCCTGGCCCTGTCCCGCCCCTAGACCTGCTTGCTCGCGACCGGCTTGAAGTCGAGGTCGCCGCCGAACTGCTGCACGAGCGAGAGCAGGCCCGTGTAGAGGAAGCCCACCTGGAACAGCATCAGGAACGGCACCGTGCCGTAGATGCCGTTGGCCAGCGCGTAGACGAGCGTGCCCGTGAAGTAGAGCCCGAGGCCCAGCTCGATGAGCGGCTGGATGGCCACGGCCTGGCGGTACTTCTTGCCCATCCACTCGCCGCCGCCGTTGCCGTTGCCCGTGCCTTCGATGCGGTACTTCGGCGTGCGCTTGAACTCGCTCGGCTTGTGGAAGATCGCTTCCATCACGGCCTTGGTGTTGTTCACCGCGAGGCCGATGCCGATCGACATCAGGATCGGCAGGTAGCGCAGGCGTTCGGTCCAGCTCTGCGGATGCAGTTCCCGCTGGCAGACCATGTAGAAGTTGGCCACCGACGCCGTCGCCGCGAAGAACAGCGGGATGTCGATGAGCAGCATCTCGTACCAGCCCATGTTGTAGCGGATGACCATCGACGGCGCCATCAGCACCGACAGCACGCACATGAGCGGGTAGTTGAAGTTGGCCGAGAGGTGGAAGAACGCCTCCGCCTTCACCTTGAAGGGTTGATCCGACTGCAGGATGCGCGGCATCAGCTTCAGGAAGGTCTGGATGGAGCCCTTCGCCCAGCGGTGCTGCTGGCTCTTGAAGGCGTTCATCTCGACCGGCAGCTCGGCCGGCGCGACGTGGCCCGGCAGGAACACGAACTGCCAGCCGCGCAGCTGCGTGCGGTAGCTGAGGTCGAGGTCTTCGGTGAGCGTGTCGTGCTGCCAGCCGCCGCCGTCGATGATCGCCTCGCGGCGCCAGATGCCGGCCGTGCCGTTGAAGTTGAAGAAGCAGCCGCCGCGGTTGCGGCTGCCGTGCTCGAGCACGAAGTGGGCGTCGAGCAGGATCGCCTGGATCTTCGTGAGCAGCGAGTAGTCTTCGTTCAGGTGGCCCCAGCGCGTCTGCACCATCGCGACCTTCGGGTCGGTGAAGTGGTGCACGGTGGCCTTGAGGAAGTCGGGCTCCGGGATGAAGTCGGCGTCGAAGATGGCGATGAAGTTGCCGCGCGCCACGTGCATGGCGGCTTCGAGCGCGCCGGCCTTGTAGCCCGAGCGATCGGTGCGGTGGATGTACTTGATGTCGATGCCGGTGGCGGCGTGACGGCGCACGGCGTTCTCGGCAATCGCGCAGGTCTCGTCGGTCGAGTCGTCGAGCACCTGGATTTCGAGCTTCTCGCGCGGGTAGTCGATGGCGCAGACGGCATCCACCAGCCGGTCCACGACGTACATCTCATTGAAGAGCGGCAGCTGGATCGTGACGACCGGCAGCTCGTCGAAGTGCCCCTTGGGCACGGGCACCTCGTGCTTGTGCTTCATGTAGAGGTACACCATGTAGTAGCGGTGCCACCCGTACACGGCCAGGATCACGAGCACGAAGAAGTAGGACGCGAGAATGAGAGACTCGGCGAGCGTCATGGTCTATGGCCGTCGGATCGAAGCGCGAAACAAATTCCGATTATATTGGACGGGCAGGCTAAGTCAACGAATCACAGGCGATTACAGACATGACACCAGGTGAAATCCGGCAGCTCCTCGACGGCGTCAGGGCCGGCGCGATTGCCACCGCTGAGGCAGAAGGTCAGCTCCTGAAGGAACTCCGGCAGCAACCATTCGAGGATCTGGGCTTTGCGCGGGTGGATCACCACCGGGCGGTGCGCCAGGGCTTCCCGGAAGTCGTGCTGGGGCTTGGAAAGACGCCGGCCCAGATTGCGGAGATTTCCGCCCGAATCGCCACCCGGGAGGCCCCCCTGCTCGTGACCCGGGCCAGTGCCGAGGCCTTCGCGGCCGTGCAGGCGCGCGTGCCCGCGGCGGAATACCACGAGATCGCCCGGGCCATCACCGTGCGCAAACCGCTGCCGAAGGCCAGTGGCATGGTCGTGGTTGCCTCGGCCGGCACCTCCGACCTGCCCGTGGCGGAAGAGGCGGCGGTCACCGCCGACATCATGGGCAACGACGTCACGCGGATCTACGACGTCGGCGTGGCCGGCATCCACCGCGTGCTCGCCGAACGCGAACGCCTCGCCGCGGCTCGCGTCATCATCGTCGTGGCCGGGATGGAAGGGGCGCTGCCGAGCGTAGTCGCCGGCCTGGTCAACGTGCCGGTCATTGCCGTTCCGACGAGTATCGGCTACGGCACGAACTTCGGCGGCATCACCGCGCTGCTCGGCATGCTCAACACCTGCGCCAACGGCGTTGCCGTCGTGAACATCGACAACGGCTTCGGCGCGGGGTGCATGGCGTCGCTCATCAACCACGGCTAGGTTCTGGGGGCTGGGGGCCGGGGCGTGTCGACGTAGACTGCGAAGAGCTGGAACGCTGGCGCTCCCAGCGACGCGTTATTGAACAGCGTGACGGCGACCCGCCCCAGCCCCCAGTCCCCAGAACCTAGCCATGACTCCCGCCCTGCTCCGCGCTCTCGAGTTCGACCGCATCATCGACGCGCTCGCGAGCTTCGCGCTCACACCCGTGGGCAAGGCGCGGATGCGGGCCGAGGCGCCCCAGACGGACCGCGCCATCGTGGCGCAGGCGCTCGCGGCAACTTCAGAGACGGTCCGCTACGTCGAGCAGTACGGCGTGTTTCCGCTGCGCGCCGGCGCCGGCCTGGAACAGGCGCTGCAGGGGCTCGCGGTGGAGGGCCGTCCGCTCGAGGCGCTGCAACTGCGCATCCTCGCGGATTTCGTCGCCTCGATCGGCGACGCGCAGGCGGCGGTCACCCGCGCCCCCGGCGCCTTCCCTATTCTCCAGACGCTCGTCTCCCGCCTCGCGCCGTTCACCGACGAGGTGGCGGCCGTGCGCCGCGCCGTCGACGTGAACGGCGAGGTGCTCGACGACGCCAGCCCGCGTCTCGCGTCCATCCGCGAACGTCTGCGCCGTCAGCGCACGAAGCTGCGCACCACGCTCGAACAGTTCGTGAAGGGCCGCGACACCGCGAAGTACCTGCAGGAAACCGTCGTCACGCAGCGCAACGGCCGCGCCGTGCTGATGGTGCGCGCCGAACACCGCGGCAGCGTGCCGGGCATCGTGCACGGCGCGTCGGCCACCGGCGCCACGCTGTTCCTCGAGCCGATGGCCGGCGTCGAGATCAACAACGACATCGTCGCGGCGGAGGAAGAAGAAGCGGAGGAAATCTTCCGCATCCTGCTCGAGCTGACCGACCGCTTCCGGCATCGCCCCGGCGACTTCCGCGTGAGCGTCGCGGTGGCCGAGGAACTCGACCTGCTGCAGGCACGCGCCCGGCTCGCCCACCTCATGAATGCCGTAGAGCCCGTGCTCTCGACCAACGGGCATCTCGAACTGCGCGAAGCGCGCCATCCGCTGCTGCAGGCCGCGGTCATCGCCCGGCTCGACGACGCCGCCGAGCGGCGGGCGACTACGCCCGTGCCGGTGGACGTGCGGCTCACGCCGCCGTCGCGCGTGCTGCTCATCACCGGGCCGAACACGGGCGGCAAGACCGTGGCCCTCAAGACCACGGGCCTGCTCGCGCTCATGGCGCAGGCCGGGCTGCACATTCCCGCCGCGGAAGGATCCACGCTGCCGGTCTTCCGCACGCTCTTTGCCGACATCGGCGACGAGCAGTCGATCTCGGCGAGCCTCAGCACCTTCTCGGCGCACATCACGAACATCGCGGCGATGGATCGCGCCATGCAGCTGCCGGCGCTCGTGCTGCTCGACGAAGTGGGCACCGGCACCGACCCGGCCGAAGGCGGCGCGCTCGCCACCGCGATCATCGCGCACTTCAAGGAGCGCGGCGCCCTCATCTTCGCGACGACGCACTACGACGCGCTCAAGACGTGGGGCACGGCGACCGACGGGGTCACGACGGCGGCGTTCGCCTTCGACCCGCACACGTTCGCGCCGAGCTACCGGCTCATCTACGGCGCGCCTGGGCGCAGCCTGGCCATCGAGATCTCGCGGCGGCTGGGCCTGCCGGCCGCCGTCATTGCCGCGGCCCGCAACTACCTGTCGGACGACCGCAAGCGCCTCGACGCGCACCTCGAGCGCGTGGACGCGCAGGCTCGCGCCCTCGACTCCGAGCGCCGCAAGCTGGAACGTGAACGCGCGGCGCTGGCCGACCAGAACGCGGCGCTGCGCCTGCGCGAGAGCGCCGTGGCCGAACGCGAGGGCCGGCTCGCCAAACGGGTGAACGAGAAACTCGACGACCGCCTGCGCCAGGCGCGCAAGGACATCGACGACGTCATCGCGCAGCTCAAGGAGAAGTCGGAG
>JALHON010000308.1 GCA_022842985.1 Acidobacteriota bacterium
CCCGCGCGCGCAGGAAGGCGGCGACGGCGGCCGGCCCGGTGCCCTCGATCACGAGGTCGGCGACGGCGGCCAGCGCCGGCGAGCCCCAGCGTACCGCGACGCCGACCTCCGCAGCCTCGAGCAGTGTGTGGTCGTTCTCGGCATCGCCGATGGCGAGCGTGTTGTGGGTGGAGAGGCGCAGCGCCGCCAGCGCCTCGCGCAGTCCCGTGGCCTTGCTGACCGCCTGCGGCAAAATCATCAGGCGTGAACGGTTGAACGCCAGTACGAGCGGCAGTTCGAGCGTCCGCACGACGTCGAGGACCGCGGGCGCCGCCTCGGCCGGCGTCTCGACGAGGCACTCGCCATCGACGGCGTCGATGCCGCGGCCGCGGAGCGTCGCGCTGAAGGCCGCCGGCGGCGGCTCGTGGAGGCGCAGCGACCGGCCGCTTTCGGGGAAGGTGATGACGGCGCCGTTCTCGGCCACGACGGCGTCGGCGAAGGAGAGGTCGCCCGCCACGCGGCGGAGGTCGGCCAGCCGCCGGCCCGTCACGAGCACGATCGTGACGCCGGCGTCCCGGGTGGCGGCGAGCGCACCGCGCACGTCGTCGCCGAGCACGCCGGCCTCGGCCATCGTGCCGTCGTAGTCCACCGCGAGTACGCCGTAACGCATGGCTCCCCCGTGGGCATACCGCAAGTCGGGTGCCACGGGCGGACCGGCGCCCGGCGGGCCAGGGCGCGGTCAGGCGCCAGCCGGGCCCCGGACCTTCCCGCGGCTGGCGGGGGATCTCCCAGGCGGGACCCGTCGTCCGGGAACGGGAGTAAGATGACCCGCTGGGAGGCGGATTCTGTGATGCGACCTGCGGCTGCTCTTCTCGCCAGTGTGCTGATGTTCGGAACGGCCCTGTCCGCGGCGGCCCAGACGGCGCCGGCCTCCGCTCCCGCTCAGCAGAACGTCATCGCCGACGTGCGCGCGGCCATCGCGAAAGGTGATTTCGCCGGCGGCGAACGCATCCTCGCGGCCTACCGCAAGGAGAAGGGCACGACCCCCGAAGCCCTCGAGGCGATGTCGTGGCTCGGCCGTGGCGCCCTGGCCGCGAAGCAGCTCGACAAGGCGAACCAGTACGCCGAGCAGACCTACGACCTCTGTCTCGCCGCGCTCAAGACGCGGAAGATGGACGACGAGCCGCGCCTGCCGATTGCCATCGGTGCCGCCATCGAGGTGCGCGCCAACGTTGCCGCGCAGCGCGGCGCGCTTGCCGATGCCGTCTACTTCCTGAACGAGGAGCTGGCGACCTACAAGGCCACCTCGATCCGCACGCGCATCCAGAAGAACATCAACCTGCTGTCGCTCGAAGGCAAGCCCGCGCCTGCCCTCGAGGTGCGCGAAGGGCTTGGCGCCACGAAGCCCGTGGCGCTCTCGTCGCTCAAGGGCAAACCGGTCGTCGTGTTCTTCTGGGCGCACTGGTGCCCCGACTGCAAGGCCATGGGACCGGTGCTCGACCAGATGCGGCAGCGTTACGGCGCGCGCGGGCTCACCATCGTCTCGCCGACGCAGCGCTACGGTTACGTCGCCGCCAGGAAGACGGCGCCGCCGGCCGAGGAGATGGCCTACATTGCGAAGATTCGCGACGAGGTCTATCCGTGGATGGCGAAGGAAGCCGTGCCGGTCAGCGACGAGAACTTCAAGGCTTACGGCGCGAGCACGACGCCCACGGTCGTCCTCATCGATCGCGCCGGCATCGTGCGTCTCTACCATCCCGGGCAGATGAAGCTCGAGGAGTTCGAGCCGCTCGTGAAGGCCGTCGTCGACGGCAAGGCGGCGAGCGCGGCGGCCCGCGGCCGCTAGCCCGTCAGCGCCGGCGCGCGGACAGGCAGGAGACGTGCGCGAGGCCGGCCCAGGCCAGCCCCGCGCCGGGGTGTCAGACGAGCGTGGCCTTGAGCGTGATCTCGTTGGCTTCGAGCGCCCGCGAGATGATGCAGCCGGTCCTGGTCTGCTCGGCGTGCGTCTGGAAGGTCGCGGCGTCCACACCAGGCACGGCCGCGGTCACGTCGAGGTCGATGCGCGTGATCTTGAAGCCCTTGTCGTCCTTGCCGAGGTGCACGCTCGCCGTGGTCTTCACCGAGGTGGCGGTGAAGCCGGCCTTGGCGAGCGAGTTCGCCAGCGCCATCGAGAAGCAGCCGGCGTGCGCCGCGCCGAGCAGTTCCTCGGGATTGGCGCCGGCCTTGTCTTCGAATCGGGTCGCAAACGAATAGGCGCCTTCATACGCGCCGCTGCCGAGGGCTACCGTGCCGCCGCCGCCCATCAGATCGCCCTTCCACTCCGCTGTCGCCGTCCGTGCCATTGCTGCTCCTTGAACTCGGGCGCGCCGGATGTCCACGAGGGTCGTGGGGCGCGTCAACCGGGCTAGCGTAGCACGCGGGCCGGGCCGGGTGGACCGGGCAGCGGCCGGGGCTAGCGGGGCTGCGCGGGCGGCAGGTCGCGGATGATGAAGAGCTTCTCGCCGGGCTTGATGAAGCCGAGGTCGCGGCGGGCGAGTTCTTCGAGCGTGGCCGGGTCTTCGCGGTAGCGGCGGGCCTGTTCGAGGGTCCGCTGATTGTCGAGCCGGACGGTCTCGAGGTCGTGCCGGTGGGCCGCTTCGACGTCGCGGGCGCGCATCAGCGCCACGAGGCCCTTTTCGCCGACGATGGCGTCCACCATGACGACGATCGTGACCACGATGAGTCCGGCGCGGAACAGACGCCGGCCGCGCGGAGTGATCTCCGGCTTCGGGGCGTCGTCCTGGACTCGTTCGTCGGTCATGGGCGGTGTCAGAATAGCGGCTTCACGCGCGAAGTACAAGTGTCTTGTACCGTGCCGTCCATAAAAGTACAAGAACTTTTTTGAGAGTACAAGTGGAAAACGACACGCGCCCCTGTCTCGTGCTCACGACCTGGCCGGCCGATCAGCCGATCGACGCCTTCGTCCGGGGGATGGTGGAGGCCCGGCTGGCCGCCTGCGTGCACGTGAGCGGCGCCGGACGTTCGATCTACCGGTGGGAAGGCGCGGTCGAAGACGCTGCCGAGCACCAGCTCGTCATCAAGACCACGCGCGGCCGCCTCGCGGCCCTCGGCGCCTACGTGCACGGCGCCCATCCCTACGCGGTGCCCGAGTGGCTGGAGATCGAGGCGGCCGGTGGCGCCGCCTACGCCGGCTGGATCGCCGCGAGTGTCACCGGCGGCTAGCCGAGCGCCTGCGCCAGATCGTCGATGAGGTCGGCGATGTCTTCGATGCCGACCGATACGCGCAGCAGCCCGTCGGTGATGCCGAGCATCTCGCGGCGTTCCTTCGGCACCGAGGCGTGCGTCATGATCGCGGGGTGCGAGATGAGCGTCTCGACGCCGCCGAGGCTTTCGGCGAGCGCCATGAGCCGCACCTTGCCGAGCACCTCGCGCGAGCGCTCGAGCGAGCCGACGTCGAACGAGATGAGGCCGCCGAAGCCCTGCATCTGCTGGCGGGCCAGCGCGTGATGCGGGTGGGAGGGGAGCCCGGGGTAGATCGTGCGCGTCACCCGCGGGTGCGCCGCCAGGTACTCGGCGAGGCGCATGGTGTTGGCGTTGGTGCGCTCCATGCGGATCGGCAGCGTCTTCGTGCCGCGCAGCACCAGCCACGCATCCATCGGGCCGAGGATGGCGCCGGCGGCGTTCTGCACGAAGCGCATCCACTCGACGTCGTCGTCGTGGCGGACGATGACGATGCCGCCCACCGAGTCGCTGTGGCCGTTCAGGAACTTGGTCGTGCTGTGGAGCACGATGTCGGCGCCGAGGGCGAGCGGCCGCTGGATGTAGGGGCTCGCGAACGTGTTGTCGACGACGACCCGCACGCCGTGCCGGTGCGCGATGTCGCTCGCCGCGGCGATGTCGGTCACCGCCAGCATCGGGTTCGTGGGCGACTCGATGAAGAGGTACTTCGTCTTCGGCGTGATCGCCGGGGCGATGGCGTCGAGGTTGGCCGTGTCCACGTAGGAGAAGTCGAGGCCGAACTTGCGCCGCACCTTCTCGAACAGGCGGAACGTGCCGCCGTAGGTGTTGTCGCTGACGAGCACGTGGTCGCCGGCCTGCAGCCGCGTGAGCACGGCATCGATGGCCGCCATCCCCGAGGCGAACGCGAAGCCGGCCGTGCCGCCCTCGATGGCGGCGACGTTGGCCTCGAGCGTCATGCGCGTCGGGTTCTGCGTCCGGCCGTACTCGTAGCCCTTGTGCTGGCCGAGTCCCTCCTGCACGTAGGTCGAGGTCTGATAGATGGGCGTGATGATGGCGCCCGTCGTCGGATCGGGCTCCTGGCCGGCGTGAATGCAGATGGTGGCGAAGCGGGCGGCGTCGGGAAGTTTCACGGCCCGGCCACGTTACTCTGATATCATTCCGCGTGGCAATCGGTTGCGCGGCGCACTCGAGCGGCCGCGCTCCCCGCTGATGCCCGACCGCACCCCTCGACCGATTCTGCCGGGGCTCACGATCTCGCCGCAACGGCGGGCAGGAGACTGGCTGCGTCGCTCGACTCCCGGCCGCATCCTGCTGGCCGGTCTCGTCCTCAAGGTCGTCGACATCGCCGCCAGCGCCGCGCTCGGCTCGCCGCGGCCCGCGTGGGTCGACGTGGTCGATACCTGCGGCACGCTCGGCATCATCTTCGGCCTGGGTTATCTGCTGGCGCGCGGCCTCGGCTGGATGCGGCGGCGGCTGCTGTGGCGCGTGCGCCGCAAGCTCATCCTGTCGTACGTCTTCGTCGGCCTCGTGCCGAGCCTGCTCATCGTCACGTTCTTCGTGCTGGCGGGCCTGCTGCTCATCCGCAACGTCGCCGGCTACATGGTGCAGACGCGGCTCGAGGCGCAGGCGGCGCAGGCGCGGTTCCTCGCGCAGACCGTCCTGCTCGACGTGCAGCGCGCCACCACGGCCGACGCCGTGCGCGACACGCTCGAACGCCAGCAGGCCACCGCCTCGGCGCGGTATCCGTTCCTCTCGATTGCGCTCGTGCCGGTGCGCGGCGTCACCTGCCCGCCGGGGCTGCTCGCGGCCAATGCCGGCCGCACGCCGCCGGTACTGCTGCCGATCCGGGCGGGGGAGTGGGCACACGTGCC
>JALHON010000309.1 GCA_022842985.1 Acidobacteriota bacterium
CGTCGAGCGTCGCGGCCGGCAGCGCCGCGATCGCGGCCTCCACGAGCCCGCGATCGATGTCGGCGAGCGTCGCGATGAGCGCATCCCGCGCGGCGCCCCGCGCCGTCGCGCTCGACGCCTGCACGCTGTCGAGGGCCGAAAGGGCCCTCTGGATGACGGGCTGCAGCGCGGCCGGAGCCCGGTCGCTGCCGAGCGCCGCCGCCAGCTGCACGACCACCCGCTCGACGTGCGCGTGCAGGGAGCCGCGTTTCGGCGTGCCGGCAGCCTCGGCTGGCGCCACCGGCGTGACGCCCACGGCCCGCCGCCAGCGGTCGAACTGGGCGAGCACCTCGTCGTCGCAGAACTCGATGCGCACCGGCCGGCGCCGCCCCACGCGCTTCTCGGCCCGCTCGACCACGCGGTCGATCGCCTCGCGCACCAGCGTCAGCGGGATCCCCTGCCCGGCCCACCCCTTCACGAGCTCGAACGCCGGTCCGACGACGCGGATGAGATGCCCGTCGTTGCGCCGGCAGAGATACGCCTCCACCTCACGACAGTAGGCGTGCATCTCGTCGGTCGTCATCGCCGCCGCCGGCTCCTGCGCACTCATTGCCACTGCACCGCCCCGGACGTGATGCGCACGACTTCGACGCCGGTATCCACGAGCAGCGCGCCGGTCGCGTCGACCCCGGTCGTCGTCCCCTCGTGTTCACCGCGCGCATCCACCCAGGTCACCGGACGTCCGGCGAGCCCTGTGGCGCGAATGCGCCAGCGGTCGACGACGCGCGCATACCGCCCGTCGAGCAGGTCCTGATAGCGCCCGGCCCACGCGGCCAGCACCTCCGCCAGCACGGCGCCGGCGTCCGGCACACGGCCGAGTTCACGCTCGATCGACGTCGCCCGTTCGCGCGCGCTCACGTAGGGCACGTCGAGAACATTGATCCCGACGCCGACCACCACATGCTGCTCCGCGGTGCCGATGCGATGCCCCTCGGCCAGCACGCCGGCCAGCTTGTAGCCGTAGAAGAGATCGTTCGGCCACTTGAGCGACGCTTCGAGCCCGGTCGCATGACCCACACCCTCCGCCACCGCCAGGCCGGCAGCCAGCGTGAGCAAGCCCATGAGGCTCGGCGCGCCCTCGACATGCGGCGCCACCGGCGGCCGCACCACCGTCGAGACGTACAACCCGGCGCCCGGCGGCGACGACCACGTGTGCCCCCGCCGCCCGCGGCCCGCCGTCTGGTGTCCGGCCACGACCACGAGACCATGCGTCCCGCCGGCATCGGCCAGCGCCGCGGCGGCGTCCATCGTCGACGGCAACGACGGCGCGTAGCGCACGTCCGCCACATGGGCGCCGAAACGCGAACGCGCCGCCGCCACGGCGTCGGCGAGCGCGGCCGGCAGAGGGGCGAACTCGACCACGGCCGTCAGCGGGGCGCCGGTTCGAGCTCGAAGCTCAGATCCACCGCCGGCGCGGAATGTGTGAGGGCACCGACCGACACCGTGTCGGCACCCGTCGAGGCGATCTCGGGCACACGGTCGCGCGTCACGCCGCCCGAGACTTCGATGCGTGCCCGTCCGGCCACGCGTTCGACGGCGCGCCGCAGGTCGTAGGTCGTGAAGTTGTCGAGCAGCACCGACGTCGCCCCGGCGGCGAGCGCCTCGTCGAGTTCGGCCAGTGTCTCGACTTCCACTTCCACGCGCAGGCCGGTGGCCGCGGCAAGCGCCCGCGTCACGGCCGGCGTGATGCCGCCGGCCAGCCGTTTGTGGTTGTCCTTGATGAGGATGGCGTCGTCGAGCCCGAAGCGGTGATTGGTGCCGCCGCCGCAGCGCACCGCGTACTTCTCGAGCGTGCGGAAGGTCGGCGTGGTCTTGCGGGTGTCGAGCACGGTAATCCGGCCCGCCGCCGCCTGGACGTACGCCGCCGTGAGCGTGGCGATGCCCGACAGGCGCTGCAGCAGGTTGAGCGCCGTGCGCTCGGCCGTGAGCAGCGCCCGCGCGCGGCCGGTGACGATGGCCACCGTCTCACCGCGTTCGCAGTGCGCGCCATCGCCCCAGCGCACGTCCACGACCACGTCGGCGTCACACTGCCGGAACACCTCGCACGCCACGTCGAGCCCGGCGACGACGAGCGGTGCCTTGGCCAGAATCACGCCGCGCGCCTGCAGGTCCGCGTCCACCACAACGCGGCTCGTCACGTCGCCCTGGCCGATATCCTCGGCGAGCGCGCGCGCGACGAGGTCGCGATACGCCTCGACCGGCGGCGGCGCGAGCGCCATCAGGCGGGCCCTCCCGCCGGCGCCTCGAACGTCACCTCGGACGAGAACGCCTCGCCGGCCTCGAGCACGAGCTCGCGCACGTTGCCGGCCGCGCACACGTCCCCGCGCACCGTCTCGAGAGCCGCCAGCCGTTCGGCCGTGTCGCGCACGACGGCGCGCGCGATGGCCGTCTTCATGCCCACCTTGGCTTCCGACTTGGCGCGTCGGAGGGCCGCCGTGACGTCGACGGCCACGGCGAGCGTCGCGGCCTCGCCGGGGGCGGCCAGGTGCGCCCGCACCTCGTCGGCCGTCGGCCATGCGGCCGTGTGCACCGACCCGGCCTGCCACCACGACCACACTTCGTCGGTCACGAACGGCAGGTACGGCGCGAAGAGCCGCGTCAGCACCGAGAGCGCCACGCGCATCGCGGCGTTGGCCGACTGCGCGCCCTCGGGCCCGTGGTCGCCGTAGCGGCGCGCCTTCACGAGTTCGAGATAGTCGTCGCAGAACGACCAGAAGAACGACTCGGCGCGGTCGAGCGCACGCGTGTACTCGTAGCTGTCGAGGGCGGCCGTGGCGTCAGCGACCAGATCGGCCACGCCGGCGAGCAGCGCGCGGTCGAGCGGCGCCGTCACCTGGCCGAGCTCCGCGTCACGCACGAGCACGAACTTCGACGCGTTCAGCAGCTTCATGGCCAGGCGCCGGCCGATCTTCATCTGCCCGACGTCGAACGCCGTGTCCACGCCCGGGCCGCCGCGGGCCGCCCAGTAGCGCACGCCGTCGCTGCCGTATTCCTGCAGCATGCCCATGGGCGTCACGACATTGCCTTTGGACTTCGACATCTTCTTGCGATCGGGGTCGAGCACCCAGCCCGAGATCGACGCATGCGCCCACGGCAGCGAGTCGTGTTCGAGATGCGCCCGCAGCACCGACGAGAACAGCCAGGTGCGGATGATGTCGTGCGCCTGCGGTCGCAGGTCCATCGGGAAGGTCTTCGCGAAGAGCTCCGGATCGCGCGCCCAGCCGGTCACGAGCTGGGGCGAGACCGACGACGTGGCCCAGGTGTCCATCACGTCGGGATCGCCGACGAAGCCGCCGGGCTGGCCGCGCTGCGCCGCCGTGTAGCCGTCGGGCACGTCGGTCGACGGATCGATCGGCAGGCGCGATTCATCCGGCAGCAGGCGGCGCGTGTAGTCGGTCGTGCCGTCCTCGCGCACCGCGTACCACACCGGGAACGGCACGCCGAAGAAGCGCTGCCGGCTGACGCACCAGTCGCCGTTCAGGCCGTGCACCCAGTTCTCGAAGCGGGCGCGCATGTACTCGGGGTGCCACTGGAGCTCGCGGCCGCGCGCCAGCAGGCCGTCCTTGTGCTCGATGGTCTTGATGAACCACTGGCGGCTCGTGACGATCTCGAGCGGCCGGTCGCCCTTCTCGAAGAACTTCACGTGGTGCGTAATCGGCTTCGGCGCGCCGAGCAGATCGCCCGACGCCGTCAGCAGCTCGACGATCTTCGTCTGCGCCTTCTTCGCCGAGAGCCCGGCCAGCTGATCGTAGGCGGCCTGCGCCGACGCCGCGTCGGTGGACTCCCAGCCGGCACTGCCCCACGTCACCGGACCCAGCGTGCCGTTCGGCTGGATCACCGCGCGCACCGGCAGCTTCAGCTCGCGCCACCAGGTGACGTCCGTGATGTCACCGAAGGTGCAGATCATGGCGATGCCGCTGCCCTTTTCCGGATCGGCGAGCGGATGCGCGACGACCGGCACGCGGGCGCCGAAGAGCGGCGTCACGACATGGGTGCCGAAGAGCGGCTGGTAGCGCGCGTCATCAGGATGAGCGACGAGCGCCACGCAGGCCGGCAGCAGTTCCGGGCGCGTCGTGTCGATCTCGACGTAGGTGCCGGGCGCGTCGGCGCGTGCGAAGCGCAGGCGATGGTAGGCGCCGGGCATCTCGCGGTCTTCGAGTTCCGCCTGCGCCACCGCCGTTTTGAAGTCGACGTCCCAGAGCGTCGGCGCTTCGAGCTGATAGGCCTGGTCGCGGCCGAGCAGCCGCAGGAACGCCAGCTGCGACACCTTCTGCGCCGGCGGCGCGATGGTGGCGTAGGTCATCGACCAGTCGATCGAGAGCCCGAGGTACTTCCACAGGTGCTCGAACGCCTTTTCGTCCTCCACCGTGAGCTTCACGCAGAGCTCGATGAAGTTCGGCCGCGACACCGGCACCTGCTGCTTCTCGGGCTTCTCGGGCGGCTGGAACGACGGGTCGTACGGCAGCGACGGATCGCAGCGCACGCCGAAGTAGTTCTGGACGCGCCGCTCGGTGGGCAGTCCGTTGTCGTCCCAGCCCATCGGATAGAAGACCGCCATGCCACGCATCCGCTTGAAGCGGGCGATGATGTCGGTGTGCGTGTAGGAGAACACGTGGCCGACATGCAGCGAGCCGCTCACGGTGGGCGGCGGCGTGTCGATGGCATAGACCTCGGGCCGCGGCCGCGAACGGTCGAACCGGTAGGTGCCTTCGCGCTCCCAGCGCTCGGTGAACTTGGCTTCGAGGCCTTCGAGCGCGGGCGATGCGGGGACGGCGGGCGGCTGGGGTGTGTGCATGGGACAAGGGCGCGGCCACGGGGCCGCGGACAGTCCCTCATCGTACCGAGTCGCTCCGGCGCACGCAACCGCTGCGGTGGCCGGACCAGGCCAGGGCGACGCGCCTACCGCGCGGCCGACGCCGAGCGCATGCGCGCGATCTCCTCGCGCACGAGCCGCTCGGAGACGTCCGCGACAACGAGGCGCGCGACCTCGGCCACGAGCGCCGGCGCGAGTTCGCGCACGAGCCGCTCGGCCGCTTCACTC